>NZ_PVSN01000013.1 GCF_004766315.1 Weissella confusa
GGACAATCAACACCTTTCGAGACCGTTTGTTAAAAATCGGGGGACGTGTCACTAAGCACGCCCGCAAGGTGATCTTGACGTTAGATAGCCGCATCCAAGAACAATTCGATGGTCTGTTCTGGCGAGCTTGGGAACGACTAAATGCTTTGTGGCAATAAAACAACGAAGTAGATTTTCAAAAAAATAGCAAAATCTGGCTGGTTTTAGTGTGCCCATTTTTCTCAAAAAACGCTCAATCGAAAAAAACACCCTGAAACCGTGCCAAGGTACTGGCAGTTTCAAGGTGATTTATCGTATTTTACTGATTTAGCTGTGGTTAAAAATTTAGTGCATGAATAATCCGGGATCAAGTCTATCCACGTTCATTTCAAGATTCAAACCACGACGGGATTGGTGATATCCGCGGCATTATTTCACGATTGGATTATATTCGTGATTTGGGGGTCACGATGATTTGGGTCTCACCAGTTTACAAGTCACCGATGGTCGACATGGGGTATGACATCTCTGACTACCAAGATATTGATCCGCAGTTTGGTTCGATGGACGATTTCAAAGAATTATTGGCCGAGGCTAACAAGCGCGATATGAAAATTATCATGGACCTCGTCGTGAATCACACGTCGGATGAACACGAGTGGTTCCAAGCGGCGTTGGCGGACAAGCAGAGTCCGTACCGTGATTACTACATTTTCAAGACGACGACTGATGGGAAAGTGCCAAACAATTGGCGTAGTCTGTTTGGTGGGTCAACGTGGACGGAAGTACCTGGCGAACCTGGCACGTACTACTTCCACAGTTTTGCACCGGAGCAACCTGACTTGAATTGGGAAAATCCAGCTATGCGTCGTGACATTTACGACATGATTAATTGGTGGCTGGAGATTGGCGTTGCTGGTTTCCGTATCGATGCCATTACCCACTTGAAGAAGGATTTGGATTGGGCAAGTTTGCCAAGCGATGGTCCAGACGGGTTGGTATCGGTGCTTAAGAAGGGGCAAAACCGACCAGGTATCGATGACTTTTTGAGTGAGCTGAAGGCCGAAACCTTTGCGAAGCATGATGCAGTCACAATTGGTGAGGCGTATGGTGTACCGGATGAAGATTTGAACAAGTACATCGGGCCAGATGGCTACTTCTCAATGATTTTTGATTTCTCATATATGAACATTGAAGTTGAAAACACGGATGAGTGGTATCGTGGTCGATCAGAGTGGACGACTAGTGACTTGCGTGAGCACATGTTTAATTCACAAAAGCAGGTGCATGACATTGAAGGATACTTGGGCAATGTATTGGAAAACCACGATCAACCACGTGTCTTGTCAAAGTTGATTTCGAACGCAGCTTATCGCACGGAAACGGCAGCAAAGACGCTGGTGACAATGTACTACTTTTTGCCAGGGGTGCCCGTGATTTATCAAGGGCAAGAACTCGGGATGAAGAATTTTAATCGTGAGAGTATTGATGACTTTAACGATGTGTCATCAATTAACAATTACGAGATGGCATTGCAAGGTGGCTTGACTGAAGCTGAGGCCCTAGACGTGATTAACAAGAAGTCGCGTGATAATGGCCGTGTACCGATGCAATGGACTCCGGATGAGTTTGGTGGTTTTTCTGACCAAGTGCCTTGGTTGGCGATGGGGGATGACCGAGATGGTGTTGATGCCCAAACAGAATTAGCCAATCCGGAGTCAGTGCTCCATTATTACCAAGCGTTGGGGCAACTGCGTCAAAATCCACTTTGGCGTGACTTGATTGTGTCAGGTGAGTTCTATCCATTGTCGGGGATGCCAGCCGACGTGATTGCGTACCAACGTCGTTTGGGCGGTCGCTTATTGACGGTTGTCATCAACTTGAGTGAGAAGCCAAATCGTGTATCGCTCACGCAACCGGGCGAAGTGCTTTGCCAAGCAGGTGAGGTGACGCAACGTGGTCATCGTTTCCAGCTGCAACCCTATACGGCGATCGTACTTGGTGTTAAGTAAAGAGTTTCCAAAAGGCGTCCATGTTCGGACGCCTTTTCTTGTATACTGGTAATACGACAGATAGATATTGAGGGGTTATGATTATGAATCGTTTCGTGTTACTAATTATTGAATTATTGCCAATTATGTTGGCGTCACAATTGGCCTTTACTGAGTTTGGTCAAACTGTGGGGGTGTTGATTGGGTTGGTTGTCTTTGCGGTGGTGTGGATTACGTTGGTCCAAGCGGTAGCGCCATATTTCAAAAAGGCTAAGAAGTAGGCAGTCTGATGGTAGATATTCAACTGACAAGTGAATTTTCGACTCCAGCTGACGATCTTTTACGCCAACATTTATTGATTACAGGGGCGACTGGTAGCGGTAAATCAACGAGTGCTGTGACGATTTTGCACGGCCTGTTAGCCACGAATCAATCAGCGATTATCATTGATCCGACTGGTGAGTATACAACGCTACCAAACGCCGTTGTTGCGAAGCTAGGTCGTAATGCGTTTATTGATTATGAGCGTTTGACAGGTGCTGAGTTAGCTGGTTTTTTCGGTGCGACTGGGTCTGAAGAAATCGAAAAAGTGGCGGATGCTTGGCAAAGTTTGAAATTGCAGATGAACGTTGTGAAGCAGCCAGGCATCTATGGCAAAGTGGGCCGTGAGTGGGCTGTGCATGAGCAATTGCTCGGCAAACTTTACCACTATCCACAACCGGCTGACATGACGCTCTTGCCCGCACAGTTACAACAAGAATTTGCGGTGCCGGTTGATGACTTTGACCTAATTGGCCAAGAAATTGACCACGAAGCATTTCGTAAGTTGCTACCGATTGTGCGACGCATGACGCGCTTAGTAGCGGATTCACGTTTCCAAAAACTGATGAATTTGCCACAACGGGACCGCGACGCTTCGGTAGCGATGCGAACTGATGTCATGTACTTAATGCAGTTATTCAGTACGCAACGTAGTTCACATAAGTTTTTGGTGATTGATGTTTCCGACTACGCTGATGATTTAGGTTTGGGTAAGGTTATTGTGTCATTATTGATGACAGCGCTTTTGCGTCTAAATCAAACGTTACCCAACACGTTGCCGGTAACGGTGTTGATTGACGAAGCGCATCGTTATTTGAGTGAGGCGGATTTGGCGAGCGATGGTATTTTCCGCGTTGCACGTGAGGGACGTAAGGCCGGCCTTTATTTGATGCTGACGACGCAAAGTCCTCTGGATTTGCCGGCACAATTATTAGGTCAGTTTGGTAATTATTTGATTCATCGATTGAATACGATGAGTGATGTGGCGAATTTGCCAAGCCTAGTTCCGATTGCAAAGCGGATTGCCGAGCAAGGCGTAGGTGAAGCTATTTTGAGCGGGATTAATTATGTGCCAGCGCATGAATTGCATGTCATGATGATTCCTGAGATGCAACACCGCACCGCCTCACCAAGGTTTTTCTAGAGAGGACTATGTAGATGTGGCATAAGAGATTTGCAACGGGTGTTAGCTTGGTTGCAGCGGTGATATTTGTTGTCTTCACAGTGGGTGTGATGCAACATGCAGGCTGGGTGACAGCATATGATAACAGTGGGGTGGCATTGATTCGTCATTTTAGCGCAGCAAAGACGGCGTTCTTTAAGGCAGTTACGTTCTTCGCTGAACCGGCGACTGGCGTTGTGTTGACAGCAATTGCGGTGATTATTGCCGCGGTACGTCGTCGTTGGCGCATTGCAGCGTACATCGCAACGAGTGTCATTGGATCAACGATCTTAATGAAAATTATCAAGACAATCGTGCAACGCCCGCGCCCAACGGTTGACCGCATTATTCCTGAAAGTGGTTTTTCATTTCCATCAGGACATTCGGTTAATGCAGTCGCGTTTTATGGCGCGTTGCTAGTATTGGGCTTTTTCTACTTGCGTCGTCGCTGGCTAAAAGCAATCGTGATGCTAGTATTGGCAGCTGAGATTGTCTTGCTACCAATTAGTCGCGTTTATCTTGGCGTACACTACCCAAGTGACGTGACGGCTGAATTGTTGCTTGGCTTAGTGGTGATGTTGACCGCTACGACGTTTGTGTTGCAACCGAAAAAATTGAAGTAAACAGAAAACTCGCTCCTGAACGTATGTTGTTCAGAAGCGAGTTTTTAAATGCTATTTTTTTGGTGGTGCTGGAATGAACGTGTCCAAGGCTGACCAGAAGGAAACCAAAGAGAACACAATCAAGAAGTGCCACAACACGGTTTGAAGCGCGTTGCCGTAAGTGTTTGTGTACGTGTTGATTGGACGCTGTACGACAATCAAGGCAATCAATTCTTCGACCCCGATAATGAGGGCGGTCAACGCAATGGCCGCCGCGAGCACGGCACCAGTAAGCAAGATGAATGATGCGATGTGTTGGGCAATCCACTTAATTGACCAAGACTTTGCAACCGTATGATTCATGTTTGTTTCCCTCCATTTGAACTCAATACTACCATTATACGTGAATTCGGACAGATTTGAAAAGGAACCTTGTACCAAGTGGGCAAATATGACAAACTAAACGTATTGTATTGATGGGAGTATAGATATGACAAAAGACACACAAGCAGTCGACTCAAAGATTATTTGGGCGATTGTTGGAACGGGGATTCTGGCGTTTACGGGTATTTTGACTGAAACGTCAATGAACGTCACGTTCCCAGATTTGATGAAACAATTTGATATCTCGCTGAGCGTTGTGCAATGGCTGACTACAGCTTACCTGCTCATGGTGTCATTGATTATGACAACGTCAGCATTTTTGAAGGCGAAATTTAATCCCCGCATGATCTTTATGATTGCAATTATTGCGTTTTTGATTGGGGATGTCGTGGCAATCTTGTCGCACTCATTTGCCTTGTTGCTAGTCGGACGTATCATCTAGGGAATTGGTACTGGTGTGATTACGCCGTTGGTGTTCAACATTATTTTGGAAAACGTGCCGATGTCGCAAATTGGCAAGTACATGGGATTTGGGACGATGATTCTGTCTTTGGCACCAGCGTTCGGACCAATCTTTGGAGGGGTGGTAGCCTACTATCTTGGCTGGCGCGAAATTTTCTTGTTGGTCTTGCCGGTCGCGTTCTTGTCACTGGTGATTACGTATAAGACCATTCCAACGGCACATACGCGTAATGACGCGTTTAAGTTCGATTATTTGAGCTTTGCCTTGCTGGCGGTGGCTTTCACAAGTTTCTTGTGGGCCTTGAGCCAACTAGAGCATGGTTCAGTCAACGCTATCATGTTTGGATTGTTTGTTGTGGCGGTGGCAGCCTTTGTTGGGTTCCTGTACCGCTCAAAGCGTAGTAGCAAGCAATTCTTGAACCTTGGTATTTTTAAGGTGAAGGCCTTGCGCTTTGCAATGTTGGGATACGTGACGTACATGTTTACCAATTTGATGGTTAACTTTGCAGTGCCAACGTTTGTGCAATTGACGCTTGGCGCAAGTACGATGATTGCCGGTTTCGCTTTGATGCCAGGTTCGTTGGCTGGCGCGTTGTTGAATCCAATCTACGGTCGTCTTTACGACACCCGTGGGGCAAAGATGCCATTGTTGCTTGGAAACTTTTTGTTTGTTGTCGTCATGGCAGTTTGGTCAGCAATGACATTGAACGCAACCGTGATTTCAATGACGATTTTCTACTTGTTGATGACGTTGGGACGTAACTTGGCCTTTGGAACATCAATGACGGCCGGGTTAGCACAATTGTCATTGCCAGAACGTGCCGATGGAAATGCCATCTTTAACACGGCCCAACAATTCGCAGGGGCAATCGGAACGACGATTGCATCATTGTTGATGCGTGTGAATCCAGCTGATCATGCCAGTGTGGCGCACCAAACCGCAGTTGGTGCCCGCAATGTCTTCTTGTTCATGCTGGTGTTGGGAGTGTTGAACTTTGTTTGGTTCAAAATCTTCCTACGTAATGACAAGCCATATACAGAATAATTACTTATTTAAATTTAATAGATATTGAAAGGTGTTAGGTTATAACTAACACCTTTTTGACTTTCAATGTATAATGAAACTAACTAAAACTACATGAAGGAGGCCGCAAATATATGGCCAACGACTGGATTAACATTCACGGTGCCCGCGCTCACAATTTGAAAAATGTGGACGTGGCAATTCCCCGTGATAAATTTGTGGTAATGACCGGTTTGTCGGGATCAGGAAAAAGTTCGCTGGCTTTTGACACGTTGTATGCCGAAGGTCAACGTCGTTATGTTGAAAGTTTGTCTGCCTATGCCCGTCAATTTTTGGGACAAATGGATAAGCCTGATGTTGATGCGATTGAAGGGTTGAGTCCTGCAATTTCAATTGACCAAAAGACGACATCAAAGAACCCACGTTCAACGGTTGGTACGGTTACGGAAATTAACGATTACTACCGTTTGCTATTCGCGCGTGTGGGTCAACCAGATCCGGCTGAAGACGGCACGATTGTTAAGACATCAATTGATCAAATGTTGAACTATTTGACGGATGCCCTCGATGAAGGCACGCGTATGCAAGTCTTGTCACCAATTGTGCGTCACAAGCGCGGTTCACATGCGTCAGCTTTTGAGCGTATTCAAAAAGAAGGTTTCGTGCGTGTTGTCGTCGATGGTGACATGCATGAAGTGACTGATGAATTCGAATTGGATAAGAACAAGTACCACGATATCTCAATTGTGGTTGATCGTATTATTTTGCGTGACGGTTCACGTGCTCGTTTGTTCGAATCATTTGAATCAGCAATGCGCATGGCCGATGGCGTGGTGACTGTGGATGTCATTGGTGGTGAGCCAATTACATTTTCTGATCACTATACGGGTGCCCTTAAGGACTTCGCCGTTGGTAAGTTGGAGCCACAACTTTTCTCATTCAACGCACCAATGGGAGCGTGTGAAATCTGTGGTGGATTGGGGATGACGCTTGAGGTCGACGTTGACCGTGTTATCCCAGATAAGTCAAAGACATTGGCTGATGGTGCGATTGTTGCCTGGAACCCAATTTCTTCTTCATACTACCCAGAGATGTTGCGTCAATTTGCTGAGCAATTTGGTATTCCAATGGATGTGCCATTTGAAGAATTGACGGCTGATCAACAAGATATGGTGTTGTACGGTTCACGTTTGAAGCCATTCCACTTCCACTATGAAAATGATTTTGGTGGGGTGCGTGATGTTGATTTGCCATTCGAAGGTGTCATGAACAACATTGACCGCCGTTACCGTGAGTCAAACTCTGACTTTACGCGTGAGCAAATGCGCGGTTATATGGACGAATTGACTTGCTCTGCTTGTGACGGTTACCGTTTGAACCCGGCTGCATTGTCAGTTAAGGTTGGCAACAAGCACATCGGTCAAATTTCAGAAATGCCCGTCGACCAAGAATTGGATTTCTTTAAGGACGTTAAGTTCGGTGAGCAAGATTCACAAATCGCTGAGCCAATCGTTAAGGAAATTACGGACCGTTTGAGCTTCTTGAAGAATGTTGGGTTGGATTACCTAACGTTGTCTCGTTCTGCCCGTACGCTTTCTGGTGGTGAGGCGCAACGTATTCGTTTGGCAACGCAAATCGGTTCAAACCTATCAGGGGTGATGTACGTCTTGGACGAGCCATCAATCGGGTTGCACCAACGTGATAATGATCGTTTGATCAATTCATTGAAGCAAATGCGTGATTTGGGTAATACGTTGATTGTTGTTGAACACGACGAAGATACCATGAAGGCAGCCGACTATATCATCGACGTTGGTCCCGGCGCTGGTGATCACGGTGGTGAGATTATGGCCACTGGAACGCCTGAAGAAATCGAAGCCAATGAGAATTCATTGACGGGACAATACCTATCAGGAAAGAAGTTTATTCCAGTTCCCGAAACACGCCGTGAAGGTAATGGTCAAAAGATTACCATCACTGGCGCAGCTGAAAACAACTTGAAGAACGTCAAGGTCGACTTCCCATTGGGTAAGTTTGTGGCCGTGACGGGTGTGTCTGGATCGGGGAAGTCAACGCTGGTTAATTCAATTTTGAAGCGTGCGTTGAAGATGGAATTGAACAACAATTCTGAAAAGCCTGGTAAGTACAAGAAGATGACTGGCTTTGAGAACGTCGACAAGATTGTTGACATCGACCAAAGTCCAATCGGTCGTACGCCACGTTCTAACCCAGCAACATATACGGGTGTTTTCGACGACATTCGCACATTGTTCGCACAAACGAATGAAGCCAAGTTGCGTGGTTATAACAAGGGACGTTTCTCATTTAACACCAAGGGTGGGCGTTGTGAGGCATGTAAGGGTGACGGTGTCATCAAGATTGAAATGAACTTCTTGCCTGACGTTTACGTGACGTGTGAAGTTTGTGGCGGAACGCGATACAACTCAGAAACATTGGAAGTTACTTACCGCGGTTTGACGATTGCGGACGTCTTGAACTTGACGGCTGAGCAAGCGGTTGAATTCTTTGCGCCAATCCCAAAGATTCGTCGCAAGTTGCAAACGATTGTTGATGTTGGCCTTGGTTATGTAACGCTTGGTCAATCAGCAACGACTTTGTCTGGTGGTGAAGCGCAACGTATGAAGTTGGCCTCAGAATTGCAACGTAAGTCAACTGGTAAGACGTTCTACATTTTGGACGAGCCAACGACTGGTTTGCACGTGGACGACATTTCACGTTTGCTAGAAGTGTTGCAACGACTTGTTGACGGTGGAAACACAGTCTTGGTTATTGAACACAATTTGGATGTTATTAAGACAGCCGACTGGTTGATCGACATGGGGCCAGAAGGCGGAGAAGGCGGTGGAACGGTGCTTGCGACTGGTACACCAGAAGATATCGCAGCAGTACCAGAGTCATACACTGGTCAATATCTTGGCCCGATTATGGAACGAGATCGTGCCCGTGCAGCAGCGGTACAATAAAACTGCCCTTTTTGGTTGCCGATATGTTGGGAACCGTGTATACTTTCTTTTTGTAAGTTCTATTTATTCGAATATATAAAACAAAAAGTGAGGTAAACATCATGGCTGAAAAGTTGGATGTGGCATCAGCTCGTCGTAAGATGAAGAGCCCAAACATTAAGACTCGCAAGCGTGCTTTGAAGGCATTGCACGATGCACGCAAGGCAGCAAGCAGCAAGAAGTAATCAAAGAAACCAGTTCACCACGGTGGACTGGTTTTTTTGTGCCGTTGTTTGCGAAATGATTAACCACATAGCCGGGCGTGTCCAATAAATGGTATAATGTTAGCACGATAAAAACGGAGGACGGAAACCATGGCTAAGAAAGAATTGGTTATTGTCACAGGAATGAGTGGTTCAGGTAAAACTGTTGCGATTCAAGCCTTTGAAGACTTGGGCTACTTTACTGTGCAAAACCTACCACCTGCAATGTTGCCAAAGTTCTGGCAGATGATTTCTGATGAAGATAACATCCAACGTGCAGCAGTGATGATTGACTTGCGATCACAAAGTTTCTTTGATGATTTGGATGACGAAATTAAGAAGATGGCAGCCGACAACAATGATTACTACGACTTGAAAATCGTCTACATTGATGCGACTGATGATGAGCTAGTGGCTCGTTATAAAGAAACGCGTCGTTCACACCCGCTGTCAGGTGACAAGGGAACGTTGTACGGTATTCAAACTGAACGCCACCGCTTGACTGAAATTCATGACATGGCGAGTGAAGTGATTCATACGGATGACTTTGCGCCACGTCAATTGCGTAACTACATCTTGGAGCACTTTGGCTCAGATGAAGATCGTGAAGGAACGTTTGCGGTGCAAGTGATGAGCTTTGGTTTTAAGTATGGTATTCCGGTTGATGCGGATTTGCTAATTGACGTGCGCTTTTTGAAGAATCCTTACTATATTACGTCGTTACGTGAGAAGACTGGCTTGGACAAAGAAGTCTGGGATTACGTTTGGGCAAGTGAAGATGCGGAAGAATTCTACCAACGCGAGAGCAGCTTGATTAAGTGGTTGCTCCCTAAGTACAAGGCAGAAGGTAAGAGCACGTTGACGATTGCGTTTGGTTGCACGGGTGGTCAACACCGCTCAGTTGCCTTTGCACACCGTCTGAGCCAAGACTTGGCTAATGACTGGAAGGTTAACGAATATCACCGTGATATCAACCGTCGCAAGGAAAGTAGTAATCGCTCATGACAGAAGAATTTACGGTTAAGACAACACCGAAGATTGTTGTTATCGGTGGCGGATCAGGTCAACCTGTTATTTTACGTGGGTTGAAGAAGTTCGATGCCGATTTGACAGCAGTTATTACGGTGGCCGATGACGGTGGTTCATCTGGTACACTACGCGATTATTTGAACATCGTACCACCTGGAGATATTCGCAATGTCATGGCAACGCTATCAACTTTGCCACAAGATATTATTGATATTTTCCAATATCGTTTCCACGAAAATGATGAAATGCTAGCCAACCATGCGCTAGGTAATTTGGTTATCGCTGCCATGGCTGAGAAGGAGCATGATATCTTTGCGGGCGTACAGATGTTGGCCAAATTCATGGGAATCCAAGGACATGTGTACCCGGTGGCGAATGAACCATTGATTTTGCACGCCAAGTTTAAAGACGGCACGGAACTATCAGGTGAAGCAGAAATTACGGCTGCGCATAAGCAAATTGACCATATTTGGGTAACGCCACAAGCCGACTCTGTGAATGAGGTTGCGCAAGCACCGAGTGAGGTCATTAACGCTATTTTGAATGCCGACGTGATTGTGCTTGGTCCGGGAAGCTTGTTTACAAGCATCTTGCCTAACCTGGTCGTTCCAAATGTCGCTGAAGCGTTGAAGGCAACGCATGCCAAGGTAGTCTACATTGCGAACATCATGACGCAAAAGGGTGAGACTGATGATTTCTCAGACGCTAACCATTTGCGTGCTTTGAATAAGCATGTTGGCGATAATGTGGTTGATGCCGTCATTATGAATACTGGTGTTGTGCCAGATGACTATATTGATTGGAAAAAGTGGAATGAGGTGTCGCATCAAGTGGCCTTTGATCCAGAAGAAGTGCGTCGTGAAGGTGCAATCCCTGTTTTGGGTGACCTACTTGAATTGCGTGACGATGGTGCCTTTCACGATGGTGACATTGTCGCCCAATTGATTATGCAAATTGCTGACGCGAAGGAATTGTAGAAAGGAGGAGGCTTATGTCATTTGCGAGTGATGTCAAAAAAGAATTGACGATGCTGGAGATTAATAATCCGGACAATGCAAAGGCAGAGTTGTCCGCCTTGTTGCGCATGAATGGATCGTTGGGTCTATCAAACATGCGATTTACGTTGAATGTGCAAACCGAAAATGCGGCGACTGCTCGTCGTATTTTGGGGTTGTTACAACAATTTTATCAATTGCCATCTGAAATTTCGGTGCGTCGTCAAATGAAATTGAAGAAGAATAATTTGTACGTCGTACGAATTGTGCAAGGCGTGAATGAGTTGCTCGATGATTTGCATATCTTTGAAGATTTCGAATTATTGCCAACGGTGCCTGACGAATGGTTGGCTGATGAAGGCAAGGCACGTTCTTATTTGCGTGGTGCCTTCTTGGCAGCTGGTTCCGTTAACAATCCAGAGACGAGTCGTTACCATTTAGAGATTTACTCTCTATATGAAGAACAAGCCCACCAATTGGAAGAGCTGATGAACCGTTTTGATTTGAATGCCAAGGTGGTTGAACGTCGCTCAGGGTATATTGTTTATCTGAAGGAAGCCGAAAAAATCGGTGACATGCTGATGGTCATTGGGGCAACGAATGCCATGCTTAAGATGGAAGATGTACGAATTATCCGTGATATGCGTAATTCAGTTAACCGTTTGGTGAATGCTGAAAACGCAAACTTGGATAAGACGGTCAATGCGAGTCAAAAGCAAATCGACGATATCGAATTCTTGGATAACGAAATTGGTTTGGCACGTTTGCCTGAAAAGTTACGTGAGATTGCGGAAGTGCGTTTGGCACACCGCGAGGAACCCTTGTCAGAACTTGGTAAGTACGTGCCATCAGGTGAAATCTCAAAGTCTGGGGTTAATCACCGTTTGCGTAAGCTGACGAAAATGGCTGATGATTTGCGAACGACAGGTGCGCTTCCTAAAAGAATTTCATAGGATGGCTCATATCGTTTGACCATGTTTGACGAACTGTCTACAATAGGGGTATGTTCTGATTCTGAACATCAGGAGGAAAATAAATAATGTTACCAATTCCATACGTTATCGAACAATCATCACGCGGGGAGCGTACATACGACATCTTCTCACGTTTGTTGATTGATCGTATTATCATGGTCAGTGGACCAATTGAATCACAAATGGCAACGGCAATTATTGCCCAATTGCTATTCTTGGATGCGCAAGATCCAGATAAGGATATTTACATGTACATTAACTCTCCTGGTGGAGAAGTTAATGCCGGTATGGCCATCTATGACACAATGAACTTTATCAAGGCTGATGTTCAAACGATTGTTATTGGTTTGGCAGCATCAATGGCGTCTGTTTTGGCATCTTCAGGTGCTAAGGGCAAGCGTTTCATGTTGCCTAACTCACAATTCATGATTCACCAACCATCAGGTGGTGCACAAGGACAACAAACTGAAATTGCTATCGCAGCAGAAGAGATTTTGAAGACTCGTAAGAAGTTGAACGAAATTTTGGCAAGCAATACAGGAAAGCCTTACGAGCAATTGGAGCGTGATACGGAACGTGATCACTGGCTAGATGCTGATGAGTCACTTGAGTACGGATTGGTCGATAAGATCATGACGAGCGCCAACGAGCAAAAGTAATACCAAGTCTTTTAGAGAAAAGGTGTCTCCCGTTTTGTGGAGATGCCTTTTTTGTTTTTCTGCAAAATATTTGCGCCTTTGTGAATAAAAGTTCATGGGTTTTTGGGAAAAGTTTGTGCGTCAATTTCCTTAACAAAGAGTAGTGGTATACCGGTACACAAAAAGTGTGGAGTACCGAATGCGGGATAATCGTTTTGCCTTAGTCCACAAAACATGTTGACTTCTTCACAAGTTACCTTATAATAAATAAGTGTTAAGAAACGCTTTGGAGGAAAAAAGCATGAAGATTTTTGCTTACGGTATTCGCGAAGACGAAAAGCCATCATTGAACGAGTGGATTGCAGCTCACCCAGAAGTTGAAGTGGGCTACACTGATAAGTTGTTGGACCCTGAGACAGCAAAGTTGGCAGAGGGAGCCGACGCTGTTAACGTTTACCAACAATTGGATTACACACGCGAGACTTTGACTGCCTTGCACGAGTTGGGCATCAACAAGATGTCATTGCGTAACGTTGGAACTGACAACATCGATTTCGATGCTGCACGCGAGTTTGACTTCTCAATCTCAAACGTGCCAGTTTACTCACCAAACGCTATTGCTGAGCACTCAATGATTCAAATGTCACGTTTGTTGCGTCGCGCAAAGGCTTTGGATGCAAAGATTGCTAAGCACGATTTGCGTTGGGCACCAACAATCGGACGTGAAGTTCGTATGCAAACGGTTGGTGTTATCGGAACTGGTCACATCGGACGTGTTGCTATCAACATCTTGAAGGGCTTTGGTGCAAAGGTTATTGCTTACGATCTATACCGTAACGCAGAATTGGAAGCAGAAGGCATCTACGTTGATACTTTGGACGAGTTGTACGCACAAGCAGACGTTATCTCATTGTACGTGCCAGGTGTTCCTGCTAACCACCACATGATCAACGCTGATTCAATCGCAAAGATGAAGGACGGAGTTGTCTTGGTTAACGTTTCACGCGGTAACTTGATGGACATCGACGCTGTTATCGATGGTTTGAACTCAGGTAAGATTTCAGACTTCGCAATGGACGTTTACGAAGAAGAAGTTGGTTTGTTCAACGTTGACTGGTCAGACAAGGAATTCCCTGACGCAAAGATTGCAGATTTGATTGCTCGTGAGAACGTATTGGTTACACCACACACGGCATTCTACACGACTAAGGCTGTTCTAGAGATGGTTCACCAATCAATGGACGCTTCATTGGCATTCATTAACGGTGAGACACCTGCTATTGCAGTTGAATACTAATCGTGATAACTTACTTTAAGTAAGAAATTATTTTATTGTTTATCCTCCTTCAAATAACTAATTTGACGTTGTGAGATTCGTCGATTGGGAACTATTTGGTGCGAGAGACGTTTGGTTTGAAAGGTATAATTTAATATTATGACGAGCGAATTTTTTGACGGCTCATACGAGCTAAAGTTAAAGGATTTCTTCTTCAAGGTACTTTCAGGTTCAGCCCAAGGTATCTTGATTGGTGTTTTGCCATCAGCCGTTATGAAGTACATCTTGAAGATGTTCGGAACGGCACAATGGGCGCTTGATTTGTCAGCTATTTTGACGCTGTTCTCATCATTCATTCCATTGTTGATTGGTGTTGCGATTGCTATGCAATTCCGCATGAAGGCGCTTGATGTTGGTGTTATGGCCATCGCGGTTGGTGCTGCTTCAGGATCAATTAAGTGGGCCGTTGCACCAAAGGGCTTCGTTAACCCAATTACGGGTGCCCCACAAGTTGGTAATGTCTACATTGCCGCTGGTGCCGGTGACGTTATCAACGCCATTATCGTTGCTGCAGTTGCAGTATTGGTAATCTGGTTGGTATCACGTTACCTAGCCGGATTTGGTTCAGTTGCTATCATCTTGAGCCCAATCGTAATCGGTGGTGGTGTTGCTTTGTTCGGTCGCGCTATCGCACCTTACGTTGCTTACATCACGACTTGGGTTGGTGACGGTGTTCGTTTGGCTACTGACTTGCAACCATTGCCAATGTCAATTGCCATCGCTATGGCCTTCTCATTCATCATCATCACGCCAATCTCAACGGTTGGTATTGCCTTGGCAATTACGTTGTCAGGTTTGGGTGCTGGTGCTGCCGGAGCCGGTGTTGTTGCAACGACTGTTATCTTGTTGATCAACTCATGGAAGGTTAACAAGAAGGGAACGACGGTTGCTATCTTCTTGGGTGCTATGAAGGGTATGATGCCTTCAGTATTTAAGAAGCCAGTTATGATTTTGGCCTTCTTGGTTGCCGCAGCAATTACGGCTATCCCAGTTGCTTTGTTCAACGTTCAAGGAACGCCAACTTCAGCCGGATTCGGATGGATTGGAATGGTTTCACCATTGCAATCAATGTATACGTTTGATGCTGCTGAAGCTGAAATCGTTAAGCACACGATTAACTTTGTTCAATTCTTGATTGTTTGGTTCATCGTGCCAGCAATTGCTGGTTTCGTAGTCGACTTCTTGTTTACTAAGATCTTGAAGTTGTACTCACCATCAGACTTTGAGCAAGAAATGTAATTAAAACAATTAATGCCACGCATCTCGATTTGAGATGCGTGGCATTTTTTTGCATATTTCACCCACATTCTGATAATGCTTCTGGCGTGAGTTCATCAAATGATGAGACTAAAATGGAAGTAGATAATTGGAAGGGGTGATAGGTGACATGGAGAAGTATGATTCATTGGCGACAGCGATTATTCGCAATGTAGGTGGTGCAGGCAACGTCGATAAGGTGATTCACTGTGTCACGCGCCTGCGCTTCTATTTAAAGGACCCTAGTTTGGCGAATACGGGCGCTTTGATGAAACTCGATAAAGTGGCGGGAGCCGTCTATAACGAGCCACTACGGCAATATCAGGTTGTTATAGGGCCACGAGTAGCTGATGTGTATGATGTGGTGGTTGATCAGCTCGGTAATGGGGTGACAGACCCAGAAGAAACCCATGAGGCAACGCTGCTCGGCGTAGAGCCAGAGGAGCCACATCGCTCGCTATTGCAACGATTACTTGGAAAATGAAACAAAAAAAACCTCTAGGACGAATCCTAGAGGTCTTTTTGTCGCTAATTACTTAGGTGAAACAACTTGCTTACCCTTGTATGAACCATCAGCGGCCACGTGGTGGTTACGTACGTAAACACCGTTTTCGTTCATGTGGATAGCAGGCGTCTTAAGTCCGCCTTGACCACCGCGACGTGAGCGCTTTGCGTTCTTTGAAGTCTTACGTGCAGGAACTGCCATAGATATATCCTCCCTTACACCGCCGTGTAGAAAGTAGGCAGTGTTTATTAATAATCGATTATTTTTTCAACTGTTCTAAATTACATTATTTTTTGGAAGTTGTCAAGGGGTCATACCCGAAACACGGAAAGTTCACGTTTTGTTCAAACCGCGTCATTTCAGGCTTTGGCGGTTTACAAAAGATACTTTTAGTAAGATAATGAGTCGTACCAAAAAACAAGGAGGCATATTTACTGATGAGCGAAAATTCAGTAAAGGATCCGGCAGACGTAAACGCACAAGCATCTGGTGGTCCAAGTTTGGCGGAAATCAACAGCACAGTGGAAGTTCCACAAGGCAGCGGATTTTTGCGTAAGTTGATGGCCTGGAGTGGGCCGGGAGCGTTGGTTGCTGTGGGTTACATGGACCCAGGTAATTGGATTACATCAATCGTTGGTGGTGCGCAATATCACTATCTATTGATGTCTGTGATCTTAGTGTCTAGTTTAATTGCGATGTTGTTGCAGTATATGGCGGCTAAACTAGGAATTGTGGCTCAGAAAGACCTGGCCCAAATGACACGTGACTCTACTAATCAGTTCGTTGGATATATTCTATGGATTATGACTGAACTTGCAATCATGGCGACTGAAATGGCCGAAGTTATCGGTGCAGCGATTGCCATCCACTTGCTATTCGGTTTGCCATTGCTATGGGGTGTGATTATTACTGCCCTAGACGTTTTGCTATTATTGCTATTGATGAAGTTAGGGTTCCGTAAGATTGAAGCAATCGTTGTTACGCTGATTGCGGTTATCTTGCTTGTCTTCCTGTACATGGCAGTTTTGGCTAAGCCTGACATGGGTGAAGTTACCGTGAACTTGGTGCCACACAGTGACATCTTGAAGCACGGACAATTGATGTTGGCACTTGGTATCGTTGGTGCCACGGTTATGCCACACAACTTGTACTTGCACTCATCAATCTCACAAACGCGTAAGATTGATCGTTCAACGAACAAGAGCATTAAGGAAGCGATTCGCTTTACGACATGGGATTCAAACATCCAATTGACGGGAGCGTTCGTGGTTAACTCATTGCTATTGATTGTTGGAGCTGCATTGTTCTTCGGTCACGGATCAGATTTGGAAGCGTTTGGTGATTTGTTCAATGCCTTGAACAACAAGGAAATTGTTGGTGCCATTGCGAGTCCAGTCTTGAGTATGTTGTTCGCGGTTGCCTTGTTGGCATCAGGACAAAACTCAACGATTACTGGAACGTTGACTGGTCAAATCATCATGGAAGGTTACACGCACTGGCACTTGCCAATGTGGTTGCAACGTTTGCTAACGCGTGGAATTGCGTTGATTCCGATTGTTATCTTCGCGATTGTGTTCGGAGCAACTGAAGGTGCCTTGGATAAGCTGTTGGTTTACTCACAGGTCTTCTTGTCGGTGGCTTTGCCATTCTCAATGTTCCCATTGATTTACTTTACGTCATCTAAGAAGTACATGGGTGAGTTTGTAAATCCTAAGTGGGCAACGTGGTTGGGATATGTGATTTCGGTTATCTTGACGGGATTGAACATTCAATTGATTTTCAACACGGTCGCACCGCTATTTAAGTAATAGGAGACGAAACTAATGGTAGAAGCAAAGCATTTCAAGCACGTATTAGCAGCTGTTGACGATTCAGAACTTGGTCAATTGGCCTTGGTGAACGCAATTCACCAAGCGCAAGAAGATGGTTCTAAGCTCACGATTTTGTCAGTATTTGAGTCTGATCAAATGAATGTGTTCGATTACTTTTCAAAGGAAAAGAACGCAGCAGCTCGTGAAGATGTTGAACAGGCATTGGAGCGTTACCGCCAAGTGGCAGTTGACGCCGGTGTTCCAAACATTGAGACGCTTTTGTCTGAAGGTGAGCCGGGTGAGGTTATCGTGAAGGATGTGATTCCTTCAATTAACCCCGACATGGTTGTGATTGGATCACACTCACAAAAGGGTGCTGAGAAGTACTTCGGTTCTCAATCAAGCTATGTGGCAAATAACGCCCCAATTACAGTGATGATTGTTCGATAAATAATGATTCAAAAGAGAATTGCTAGTCATAGCAGTTCTCTTTTTTCATACGACGAGTGACTATCCTCTTTTTCGGCTGACAACGCATGTGCTTTACTGTACAATAGTTAGCGTTATAAAAATCTTTGGGATATTTTCGGGAGGCAGTAATGGAGCTTTTAAGCGAGTATATCGACGCGTATTTGTCGACTCTGAAATACTTGGATGAAGTTGTGTCTGAGCCGGCAGCGGATTACGGACTATCATTCGAGCAGTATTTGATTATGCATAGCATTGCGCAACAGGACGGGTTGACGTTGACGGATGTCGTTGAACGACGCCATGTGACCCGTGCAGCGGTGTCACGACAAATTAAGATGTTGCTTAAGAAGGAATTCATCTATCAGGAACCGGATACGGCTGATCGTCGTCGCATGTTGTTACATCTAACGGTGCGCGGTCGAGAGGTTGAAGCCATTGTGACGAAGCGAGTTGAGAATCGCTTTGATGGTTGGGTACAAGCTTTTGGGGAAGAGCAAGCCCACAAGGTATTGGCGTTCATCCGCCAGTTCGACGATAAGGTCGTATCAAAGACCAAGGCTAAAATTAAGGCGCGCAATTTAGACGAGCGTTAAGACAGAAACGACCAGGTTTGAGGGGACCTGGTCGTTTTCTTTTCGGACTTGAAATCGATATAGTGTGTGTTGTATAATATAGGAGTTGATTTTGGGCATTAGCCAAGCGGTAAGGCAACGGTTTCTGGTACCGTCATGCACTGGTTCGAATCCAGTATGCCCAGTTATACGATTTGTTAAACCTTGATATACGGGCGTTTGAGCTTGGCATATCAAGGTTTTTCTTATGGTGTCCACACCAAGTGTCCACATTAGATTTTATAAGGTTGTATAGAATTGCGCTAAAGTGTGGACACTTATGTGGACACTTTCTGGACGCCATTCAAACTAATAAACGCCCTTGTACAAGCCATAGCAGACTGTATAAGGGCGTTTTGTGTTGTTGTTAGAAGTTTACCAATGATGTGAACGTTTCAGCCGTATTTGCGCGCATTTCATCAGTAACAGACGCGTAGATGTTAAGTGTGGTTTGAATATCATCATGGCCGACCTGTGCTTGCAGCGTTTTAATGTCCATACCAGCCTGTACCGATAACGTGATATATGTGTGGCGCAGACCGTGGATGTTGATAGGTGGCACGTCAGTCCCTTTGATTGCTGATAATAGCCAAGACCGTGGTTGGTTAGCTGATATACGCTTAGTCATAATTCTGTTAGTCCAGACAACATCAGCTTTTTGTCCCTTAGCCATGAGTTTCTTTGCTTGGATAGCACGCCACTTTTTTAGATAACCAGCAGTGCGTATATCTAGCTTTACAGTACGCTTACCAGCGTCAGTCTTAGGTGTATCAATAACCACACCCTGACCAGTAACCTCACTCATAGTCTTATTGACATTAATATAAGGGTTGGCACCGTCTAAGTGGACATCTGACCATGTAATAGCCCTAAGTTCACCGTTACGCATACCAGTCCATGCCAGAGTTCGCAGATAAGCCAGTTTGTTCATTGATTCAAGGTTATCGTATTTATCCTGTACAGCTGACCAGAACGCTGCTAACTGTTTGCGGTCATAGAAGTCCACACGGTCAGTATAAACGGGCTTAGCCTTAGCCTTGGGATATAACACCGTGTCAAACGGGTTGCTGTCCATCAGTTCCAAAGACACCGCCATAGCCAGCATTTTCTTGAAGTAGTTTACCTGTCGCTTGTAGGTAGTGTTATTCTTGGCCATTGCATTAACCCAGCGCTGAATGTCACGTTTCTTGATGTCTTTAATTTTCACACCGTCAAACCATGCTGACGTTAGTATGTGATGTTCAAACAGTTTCTGTACCTTGGCATATGATACCGGCTTTACTGACCGCTTGTAGTCATCAAACCACTGGTTAAATAGTTGGTTAGTTGTCATGTTGACGCTGACCGTCTCAAACTCACCATTATCGATAGCAGTTAGGGCTTGCCGTTCCCATTGCTTAGCCAATGTTTTACTAGCCAGACCACGCTTGCGTTTTTCACGACGCTTGCCAAGGTCATCTGTCCAAGTGACACGAGCTGACCACTTGCCATTAGTTTCTTTCTTAATACTCATATTTGATACCTTTACCTGACGAGCGCCCAACTCTTCTATGTATCGGCTGTCTAATGAGTGTATATGTGCTTGAAAGTTTTTTATAGATGTTCTAAAAAAGTGTAGAAAATGTAGAAAAACACTGTAAACCCTTGATACCACTGGTTTTATTCTTCTACATAGGGTGTAGTAACAGTGTAGATATTTCTACAAAAATAGGGGATGTCACACTGGTTAGATGTCATCATGGTCAGAGTTCATCCCTGAATCAGTGGTTAGATCTAGCTATGCTAAAATAAAAGTAACAATTAAATAGAGCGCAGTAGTGTGTGTATCAGACGTCATCCGATTGGTTGGCGTCTTTTTTTGTGCTATTTTCACGGAGGCGTGTACGTACGCTTGCGTGTTCCATGTGACTTGATAAAGCGACATTAAACTTTTCTATCATGTCATTAAGTTCTGAAAGGGATAAGTCGCTTAGTTTCCGACCAGCTAATTTTGACATTGTTGTTAGGTGAATCAGGTCTATCAGTCTTGCAAAGTTTGCGGCTAATTGTTTTGCGTCAAACGAATCTGGAATATTTTCGATTTCGTCAGGGTCTAACAATATTGACCACATGTTATAGGAACTTTCAACAGTACGTACAGCATCCCAGATTTGGTCATTATTCAAAAATTTGTAAGGGGCATACCCAAGATTAAGAGCGTTATCAATTTCTTGTAATTGCCATAGTTTAAAAGCGTCCGTAGTATCTTCTCTACTAGATTCCATGAATTTGTCGAACTCATCATAATGTGGTTTGGCTAAATATCTATCTACCCCTTGTAGATAACCAACAGCAACGCCAAAGTGATTGGCCAGTTTTGACCATATTTCTAAGTTTGGTTCACGCTTTCCGTTTTCATAGTTGGCAATAGTACCGTTGGATAGACCAACAGCGTCAGCAACTTGTTGAAGTGTTTCTTTTCGTTCTTTTCGAACTTGTTTTATACGGTTTTTCATGACTAACCCTTTCTTTGCTTATAGGAGAATTAAAACACACTTTTCTGTCACTTTGCAAGAAAGACTATTGACATTTTTCTGTCAACCCGACAGAATATAAACATGCAAGTTTCATTCATTTTGACAGAAAGGCGGTGGCTTTATGAAAGCGACTATTAGTAAAGACCAACAGATTGCCTTGTTACGAAAGCAAGGGCAAGAGCGTTTGAATCGTACAGAGTTATCTGATGTGCTTGGTTTATCACGGGAGACGGTTAGAACGGTACTAGATTCAGAAACGCCGCTAACGGTTAGTGCTAAGACGTTTACCGCTGTGAACGATTGGCTGATTTCAGAACTAGCCAAATGACAGCAAAAAAATAGCCCAGCGGTGGCACCCGTTGGACTAATGGTTATTCAGTTGCCCCGTATTGGGGTCTTTAAATTAACAGGAGAATTATAACATGGAAGATTTGGCAATGTACTGCACACCAGCCGGAGCAAATGTACAGATTGAGCAATTTATTAAGGCACGAGGGCGGGTTAAGTCAGATAAGTATGAGGTTGGTGCTTTTTTAATTGAGAACGGTGTTATATGTGGACGTTTAAGCGAATTTGACGATACGACGGCATTTCTAAATAGTTTGACAAGTGACTACACATATACAAAGAACGATTTGAAACGCATTGAACCGCTAATTATTGCAGATATTGAACAAAGTACATCACGACGCTTTATTTTGGATGAAAAAACGAGCCACTTATAACAGATGTACGCCACGATCGGCAAAAGGAGTATTGAGATTATGGATAAGGAAGCTATTGACCGAGAGACAGCAGAAAATGCCCGTTACAAGGCTATTGGTTTGATTTAAGGAGAATGGACAGATGAATAAGCGTAACAAGTACACGGGCAAGTTTGAGGCCCAAGAGAATGCTGATTTTATTGAAGCGGTTACTGAATCACCCAAGCAGTGGCAGACAGTGGTTGATACGGTGCGTAGTGCATTGGATAACGTGCGCTATGAGCCTAACGTGATTAGAGAAGGTGAAAATTGGCGTAAGCAAACCATTTTGTCAGTGATTAGCTTACTAGCTGATTCAATTTCGATTGCTGAACTGCTGGACAGTATGGAATACGGTGACATCTTAATGCAGCAGGGCAAAGTTACCCGTGCTAACCATGACACTTACTTAGGTAACATCATGGATAAGTACGTGACGCCCAGTGACAAGATACTAGCAGTTAAAGCGGCACTACTGGACATCAACAAAAATACTGACATCACAGCGTTAGAAGCTGGGTTGAATTGATTTCAAGGGGTAGCGCAATTTTGAGCCACCCCATACATACAACAACACTATTAAAGGACAACTTTATTAGTTATTACCGTGGTCAGACTTGGTATGTGGTGCTGACCAATACATAACTGGGTAGCGTTTTACGACCTATGACCCAAGCAAGTCACTAAACTACTTAATTTGATACCTGAATCATAGTGTCAGTTTGTTTTGCCGGCTAACTGATTGCTAGATAGACGAGCGCCCAACTCACAGCGCAAACAAAAAGCCCCGTTAGCCTTTACCTTGGTCAGTAACTAACGGAGCGCCCAGACACTACAATTCAGAAGAAAGGAAGTGCTTTTTTAATGGATAACCCTATTGTAGCAGATGACAAGCTGATTACCGTTTTAAAGCAGGCGGTGATTGAATCGCTTGGTACATTTCAGCCTAGTCCATGGATGACGCAAAAAGAAGCGAGCGCCTATGTTCACATGAATTACAAGACGTTTAAGAAACTAGCTGACCAAGGTGTATTTAAGGCACACAGCGGGGCTAAGTACGGTATTGCGTTTGAACGATACAACCGAGAGGAGTTAGATCTAGCAGTGAAAGGACTGTAATTTATGGAGCAAACAACTTTAATGACACTTGATAATGGCACGGTGGTCGCATGATTGCAGCGCTTAAACGCGGTACAGTCAGTAACCCAGTTGGTTGGGTATTGCTTGGAACCTATGCCGGCCTGATGTTAGCAGAAAGTGAAACAGGGCAGCGCAAGGCTGTGATTGCAGCAGTTGATGACCTTATCAGCCTTGGTGTACCAGTTGGCTATGCCGTGGGTGTTGGTTATCGTTTCTTTCTGATTAGAAGTCCAAGCGACTTGCAGATGTCAGCTAACAGGCATGACCAACGGCTGACAGCGATTGATTGCTTAGGTTGGTATGACAAAGTAAAAAGCCGGCTACATAGCATGTAACCGACTTACTAAGTCCACTGGTTGAAAGTTTGACGACCCGATACCAGAGAACCATCCCCAAATAGAAAGGACTATTTAAGTATGAGTGATTTAGACAACAGCAGCAAGCAATTAGAAGCTGATTTCTTAGCTAGATGAAAGGGTGGAGATAAGTAAATGGAAGAGAAAGAGTTAGCTGACCAAGTGGCTAAGCGTGATACTAGCAAGCAGACAGAAGCGGAACGCCTTGCCAATTACATGACGTTACGCAACTGGTGGAAGATTAAGGGTAAACGAATTGATGACGATACCGCCACTTATAAGGGTATGCCATTTGACCCTGAACGTTCTTATACGTGGGAAGAGCTGACGGCAGATGTGAAGTCACGGCTTAATGATAAGTCACCCCGCTGGTTAGTGCATGACATTGACAAGTCAGGTAAGTTATCTGTTTGGGTGCCAGACATTAACTTGTTTGTGGATGACATCAAGGAGCGCCGCCACATTATTGTTGTGAATGACACACACCCAGACGGGCTATACTGGAATGGTAAATACTGGGATAAGTTTACCAAGCAACAACCACTATTAAAAGTCATTAAAAGCGATTCGATTAAGTTGCTGAATAAGTACCGTGTGTTTGATAAAGTTTCTAGGCAGAAACGCAGTGACATGATTGAATTGGCGCAAACGTTGATACCAGAGCCAAGGCGCCAAGAGTTTAACAGTAAAGAACTAGTGAGTTTTGAGAATGGTACACTGGACTTAAAAACAATGCAATTACATGAGTACCGTGAAGATGATTATCTGACATCGTTGCTGCCGGTTAAGATTATCGAAAGCGATGACGGTGGACTGGTTGCTAAATACGTGCGTTATATGCTTGGGGATGACGCCCATACACTTATTGAGTGGTTTGGTTACATGTTCTTTCTGAATGACGACAGCTTACAGCATATCGTCTTTATCCAAGGGCAAGGTGGTAACGGTAAAAGTACGCTATTAAAGGTCTTGCTAAGTGCGTTTGGTATTGAGCGATTTGGTGGATCTATCAGTTTCTCACAGCTTGCTGATAAAAATGATAGTTCAAGATACATGGAGCAGTTGGCTGGTATGTACGCCAATATTCTGACTGAATCAGACGCTACCATTTCAAGTAGAGGCTTGGACATTCTTAAAAAGATTGCATCAGGAGACCCACTGACAGCAAACCCAAAAGGACGTGATACTTATAGTTTCAAGGTACATGCCAAGTTTTTGATTTCAGCTAATTTCAACTTGCCGCCATTCCCTGACCAGAAAGAATACAGTCGCCGGTTAGTGCTGCTAAGTGCTGGTGCTAAGTCCACAACTGATATGACCGACACGGAACGAGCCAAATATTTGGAAAATTACGACAAGAATAAGTTAGTAGCAGAGTTACCCAAGTTCATCTATTACGCCATTATACAGGCTAAAAAAGCTATTGAGCGCCGTAGGCTGACCATTACAGACGCAGCTAAACAACGAACGGCAGACTGGTTGACTAGTGATGATCTACTAAGCCAGTTCATGAAAGAGTATTTTGTGGACACCCAAGGTACTAATGGTGTTACGGTTAAATACGCGTACGACATGTTTAAAGCGTTTTTGATGAGTGAAGGTATACCAGCCAACAAGGTTATTGGTGTATCAGAGTTTCGCAAGTCGCTAGTTAGTCATAACGTTACATATACCAAGACAGCAGCACCGGCTAATAAGGCAGACGCTGAACTAGTTGATGATTATGCCAAGCCGTCACGTAACCGAATCAAGGGCAAAGGTATCAAGACTAATGACCAGCAGGTGATGACAAAGCCAGATGATATTTATAAGCAGTGAGAGCTGTTAAATTGATTATTTTAGGGCGGTTGACTTAGGTTAGCCGCTTTTTTGTAGAGATTTTGTAGACTTCTACACTCTTACCTACACCCTATGTAGAGGGTTTTTACCAGTCATACCAAGGGCTGACGGCATTTTTCTACACTTTATACGCTTTTTTAGAAGTAGCGCGCGTAAATACCGCGCAGGGTGTTGGTCAGCTTGCTTGATTATGGACTGTCTTTGATTTGGATAGTCAGATAGACATCTTACAAGCGCAGCAGGAACACACGCTGTCAGAAGCCATATAAGCCTGTTTGAGCACGTATTATTTTGTCCGGCATAATTAAAGCCGAACACGTTCTGAAAATTAAATGACCCCGCCCCTTGGGTGTCTCAAAAGAAGAGCACACACATTGCTGTGTTCTTGTAGAAAAGTTTGATTTTGAAAAATTTTTAATAGGGGGGGCAATGGAAACATGATGTACTGGTGTATTAAGGTTTTGACGTGCTGAATTAGGTGTTTTTATGCCCGTACTGGGTCAGTTTTCCCCACGAGTGGAGAATTTGGAGTTATTGAACACGTTGTACAATAATATAGATATAGTTTGCAGACGTGAAAAAGACGAGGTGAGTATATGGGAAGTACAACATTATCTATTGATGATAAGGTAACGGTTAAGCGAGTACGTGCATTCTTTACGGATGATCTACCCAAACTACAACTACTTGCACACGTTAGATTGTCTAGTGTGAGTTTGGACGCACTGCCAGCGCATCATAGTAACGAAAATACGGCAATGGATAAGATGACACGGCAAGTCCAAGCGCAAATGTATATTGAGGATATGGTGGAGGCTTTAAGTGTACTGCCTGACATAGAACGCAAAGTGATTGTATTGAAGTACATACAAGGGTTACAGTGGTTTGCTGTTAGTGACCGCCTGCATTTGAGTGTGAGAAGGTTACAAGAGATTATGCAGAAGGCGTTGAATGATTTTGGCTTAGCGTATGATGAAACGTTGCGCTTACTAGATGCAGCTGATTGAGGTTTATACCCCCGCCCACGTCGCTTAGGAAGTAACCGAATATCAAATAGTGCCGTCTCTTCAACACGCTGCAGTTATTATTATTTTTCAAAGTAAATAGGGATAGCTAATAATCCGGGTCAAATGCTGGTGCTTTGTTATTAAACCTAGCAGTAATTGTTACAAATTAAACAGATTAACATTGGTAGAAGTTACAAAAAAATGTAGACATATGGAAAAAATTAAAGAACATTATAAGCAATATAACGTTATAATTGTATAATGGATATGCTACAATAATTACGTTATTTGAATATTAAGGCAAAGCAGTACTTGTTGCAAATTAAACGGGTTAACTTACAGGAGATATATGATTTTTACTAGCAACATTGGTAGAAGTCACAAAAAATGTAGACACATGGAAAAAATTAAAGAACATTATAAGCTATACAAGTCTGGTAAGTTTCTACTTACCGCTGGTTTAATGACCGTCACCGCAACGGTATCGGTCATGGGTAATGTACATGCCGATGAGGCACAAGCTGTCACACCTGATACATCTTTGGAGCAAGCAGGATTGCTGGCTGAGGCAGGAGAAGGTCAACTTGTTTTGACGCCAGCCGGTCAAGAAGCAGCCCCAGTATCAGAGGACACATCATCTGATGATAGTGAGAAAACTACACTAACAGTTGCAAATAATGATAAGCCAGCAATTGATTCAGTTGACACTTCACAACCTGCAACTGCAGCGCCAAAAGCAGACACTGATGTATCAACGCTACAAGTAGATGCAACTGCGAAGACAGATTCAGACATAAAAGAGGATACACCAACAGATACAACACCGGTTGTACCAGTAGCGCAAGCCGAATCTGATACTCCGCAATTGACATCTGGTGGTACAACCGATAAGGCAACCGATACAAAGACTGTGCAATCAACTACCGTTGAAGGAACGTCCAAGCAAGTGGTAACGACGCCGAAGGAAGAGAGCTCAACTGACAAATCTTCGTCTGTGGTTTCTAAACAGACAGACAAAACGTCTTTGCCAACCGTAGCAACAGCAACAGCGACTGATACAACTTCTAAGATTCCTTCAGTGACAGGTGATTACCAGTTTGACGCAAAGACGAAGACTTATACGTTTACGGGTAAGGATGGTAAGCCTGTGACCGGGTTGGTATATGCTAATAATGTTTTACAATATTTTGATGAAACGGGTCATCAAGTAAAAGGTCAATACGTCACAATTGCAGGTCATGTGTATTATTTTGACCCAGATAGCGGCGCAGCACAAACAGGTGCTAACCAAATCGATGGTAAGATGGTTGGGTTTAAATCTGATGGATCACAAATTACGTCAGGTTTTTCTAAGGATAAAGCCGGAAATTCTTACTACTTTGATAAGTCTGGAAACATGGTAACAGGGTTGCAAACTATTGATGGTAAGACGTATTACTTTGACAAAGATGGACATCTCCGTAAGGGATATTCCACTATTATTGATAATCAATTGTATTACTTCGATTTGAAAACAGGTGCGTCTGTTTCAACAACGACGTCCGGCTTCAAATCTGGCTTGACATCACAAACGGATGACACAACATCACATAATAGTGCAGTTAATACGTCTAAGGATAGCTTTACCACAGTTGATGGATTCTTGACAGCTGAGTCATGGTATGTACCTAAAGATATTCAAACATCTGCGACGGACTGGCGTGCATCAACGCCTGAAGATTTCCGTCCGATCATGATGACTTGGTGGCCAACGAAACAAATTCAAGCAGCGTATTTGAACCATATGGTCTCCGAAGGATTGTTGGTATCAGATAAGACGTTCACCGCAAAGGATGATCAAACGTTGTTGAACCAAGCAGCACGCGCGGTTCAATTGCAAATCGAATTGAAGATTCAAAAGACAAAGTCTGTTGAATGGTTGCGAACAACGATGCACAACTTCATTAAGTCACAACCAGGATACAACGGTACTAGTGAGACGCCAAGTAATGACCACCTTCAAGGTGGCGCATTAAGCTACATTAACAGTGCTTTGACACCTGATGCGAACTCAAATTTCCGTTTGATGAATCGTACCCCAACACAACAAGATGGTAAGCGTCATTACAACACGGATACATCTGAGGGTGGATATGAGTTGTTGTTAGCCAATGACGTGGATAATTCTAACCCAGTTGTTCAAGCAGAGCAATTGAACTGGTTGTACTTCTTGACGCATTTCGGCGAAATTGTTAAGAACGATCCCTCAGCTAACTTTGATAGTGTTAGAGTGGATGCGGTAGACAACGTGGATGCTGACTTATTAAACATTACAGCCGCTTACTTTAGAGATGTGTACGGTGTCAATAAAAACGACTTGATAGCTAATCAACATTTGTCTATTTTGGAAGATTGGGGCCACAATGACCCATTATATGTCAAGGACCACGGTAGTGATCAGTTGACGATGGATGATTACATGCATACCCAATTGGTTTGGTCATTAACAAAAAATCCAGATATTCGTAGTAAGATGCAACGATTTATGGAGTATTATTTGGTCGACCGTGCTAAGGACAATACGTCTGATCAGGCAATTCCTAATTATAGCTTTGTCCGTGCACACGATAGTGAAGTTCAAACGGTTATCGGTGATATTGTTGCGAAGTTGTATCCGGATGTTAAAAATCCATTGGCACCATCTATGGAACAAGTGGTGGCAGCCTTTAAGGTATACGATGAGGATATGAAGTCGGTTAATAAGAAGTATACGCAATACAACATGCCTGCAGCCTATGCCATGTTGCTAACGAATAAAGACACGATTCCACGTGTTTACTATGGTGATTTGTACACGGACGATGGTCAATATATGGCAACTAAGTCACCATATTACGATGCTATTGATGCCTTGTTGAAAGCACGTATTAAATATGTAGCTGGTGGACAAACCATGGCGGTCGACAAGAATGATGTCTTAACATCAGTTCGTTTTGGTGATGGCATCATGAATGCGTCTGATAAGGGTAGTACAACTGCCCGTACACAAGGAATTGGCGTGATTGTTAGCAATAATGATGCGTTAGCTTTGAAGGGCGACACCGTGACCCTTCATATGGGTGTTGCTCACGCCAACCAAGCATACCGTGCGTTGTTGTTAACGACGGCAGATGGATTGATGAAATACACGTCCGATGATGGCGCGCCAATTCGCTATACGGATGCAAATGGTGATTTGATTTTCACTAGCGCAGACATTAAGGGATACAAAAACGTTGAGGTATCCGGATTCTTGTCAGCGTGGGTACCAGTTGGTGCATCCGATACACAGGACGCGCGCACAACAGGGTCTAGTGATGTGAACAAAACTGGTGATACCTTACATTCAAATGCTGCATTGGACTCAAATGTGATTTATGAAGGCTTTTCTAATTTCCAAGAGATGCCAACAACCCACGATGAGTTCACAAACGTAAAGATCGCTCAAAATGCTGATTTGTTTAAGTCATGGGGTGTGACAAGTTTACAACTTGCACCACAATATCGTTCGTCAACGGACGGCACATTCTTGGATTCAACTATTCAAAATGGATATGCGTTTACAGACCGTTATGATTTGGGCTTTAATACGCCAACAAAGTACGGAGACGTTGATGACCTAGCAGATGCAATTAGAGCAATGCATCGTGCTGGTATTCAGGTAATGGCTGACTTTGTCCCTGACCAAATTTATAATTTGCCAGGTCAAGAAGTAGTTGCTGTTAACCGTACTAATAACTTTGGTACACCAAACCCGGATTCAGATCTACAAAACCAGTTGTATGTTTCAAATTCAAAGGGTGGCGGTGAATACCAAGCTAAGTATGGTGGTGAGTTCTTGGATCGTTTGCGTCAGGAACACCCTGATTTGTTTACAACAAATCAGATTTCAACTGGTGTACCAATTGATGGATCTACGAAGATTAAAGAATGGTCTGCAAAGTACTTCAATGGTTCCGACATCCAAGGTAAGGGTGCTGATTACGTGTTGAAGGACGGTGCATCTCAAGAATATTTCAAGATTACTTCTAATGCAAACGATGAATCATTCTTGCCAAAACAATTCACGAATCAAGATGCCATGACTGGGTTCACCACAGATGAAAAGGGTACAACCTATTATTCAACAAGTGGTTACCAAGCTAAACAGGCGTTTATCCAAGGTGATGATGGACAATATTATTACTTTGATGCAAACGGATACATGGTGACAGGCTCACAAACCATTAATGGTAAGCAATATTACTTCTTGCCAAATGGCGTTGAGTTAAGAGAAGCATTTTTACAAGATGCATCTGGTAACACGGTTTATTATGGCAAGACCGGCTCAGCAGTTAAGTCTAAATATGTAGTCGATCAAAGCGGTGTGGCTTATTACTTTGATGAAAACGGTAATATGGTCACAGATCGTATGATGATTATTGATGGACACATGCAATATTTCTTTGCAGGTGGCTCACAAGCTAAGGATCGATTTTTGATTGGGGCAGATGGTAACTTACGTTACTTTGACCAAGGTAGTGGTAATATGGTCACAAATCGTTTTGCAGTAAACCAAAACGGAGATTGGTTCTACTTCAATGGTGATGGTATCGCGTTGAAGGGTTGGCAAACAATTGCTGGTAAGACTTATTACTTTGATGAAACAGGTAAGCAATTGAAAGATACGTTTATCTCAAATGGGACGACAATTAAGTATCTTAATGGAACTGATGGAAACAAAGTTGTTAACGACTTAATCCACAGTCATGATCACTGGTATCTTGCCGACAACAACGGTGACCTTGTTTCAGGATTTAAGACTTTTTCTGATAAGTCGTATTACTTCGATAAGGTAACACATGTGATGGCTACAAACACACGTGTACAAGATTCTAACAACAACACTGTGTATTACTATAACGCCAATGGCGAACAGGTATCTAATACATGGGTTGAAAATGATGACAGTACTTGGAGTTACTTCGGTAAAGATGGTGGTATGTTGACTGGATTGCAAACAGTCAATGGTCAAACTGTTTACTTTGAGGCAGATGGGCGTCAAGTCAAGGGTGGCAGTGTCAAGATTGGCAATGCATACGTTTACTTTGATGAAGATAGTGGGTCATTGTCATTGATTAAGAATCAATTGATCACGGATCAATTTGGCGTTACACGCTATTATGGCGCAGACGGACATGTAGTGAAGTCACAACAAATTGTGGTTAACGGCGAAACATACTATGTGAATTCGAATGGAGTAATCAATACGTCGACTAATACAGGATCTAAAGTTAACAACGGTGCTGTTAGTTCACCAGAATTACCTCAAACTGGTGAAAACAATAGTCAAAGTCAAACAATGTCCTTTATTGGTATTTTGTTGGCAATGTTTGGAAGTTTACTCGGTTTTCTTGGTATCAAGAAACGTCGTAATGATTAACTGCTCTTATGCTAGATTTACGGACAGATTTTGGTTCAAAGTCAAATGGTACTGATGAACGTATAAATTGAATATTTGAGCCTAGCTACGCCGCTGAACTTTCGAGTTCGGCGGTTTTTGCTTTGTAGTTCATCGAGTAAAAGCTGTTCTTGAATGAGATGAGAATGCGCAATCGGAAGTTCTTGAAGCTACGGAAGCCGAAGGCGACGCGCTTGATAGCCTTAATTTTGTTATTGGCTCCTTCAACTGGACCGTTGGAATAACCGTAGATGAAGCTGTTGAGAATTTCTTCACGATGTCTACGAAGCGTGCGACGTGCGTGTTTCATTTGGCCAGCTAGGTGCTGGTACTGGGCATCGTTCTTATCTGGAAATAGCGCTGCGTCTAAGTAATCCTGGTTTGAGCGTGACACGGCGAATATAATTTCTTGGTAGAAATTATAGGAATCGCGAAGTTCATCGGAAAGTTGAAGTAGTCGCTCGACTACTTCTTGATCGGTTAGGTAGCTGTATTGGAAGTTGCTCTTATGCTAGATTTACGGACAGATTTTTCTCTGCCCTGTAAACTAATAGCAGAGGAGCATTTTTTATATGATTCGATATTCACCAGAATTTAAGCGATCTCTTGTCGAGATGCACAACCAAGGGCGTTCTTACACTGAACTAGCCGCTGAATACGGGCCTTCGGCCGATTCAATCCGTAACTGGGTCAAATTGTACACAGTCCACGAAGTGGACGGCGAAAAATGGACGCAAGCTGATGTAAATGCATTACAAAAGGAAAACGCCAAACTTCGCGAAGAACTTGAGATTTTAAAACGAGCCGCGGTGTTGCTTTCGAAGT
>NZ_PVSN01000033.1 GCF_004766315.1 Weissella confusa
GGACAATCAACACCTTTCGAGACCGTTTGTTAAAAATCGGGGGACGTGTCACTAAGCACGCCCGCAAGGTGATCTTGACGTTAGATAGCCGCATCCAAGAACAATTCGATGGTCTGTTCTGGCGAGCTTGGGAACGACTAAATGCTTTGTGGCAATAAAACAACGAAGTAGATTTTCAAAAAAATAGCAAAATCTGGCTGGTTTTAGTGTGCCCATTTTTCTCAAAAAACGCCCAATCGAAAAAAACACCCTGAAACCGTGCCAAGGTACTGGCAGTTTCAAGGTGATTTATCGTATTTTACTGATTTAGCTGTGGTTAAAAATTTAGTGCATGAATAATCCGGGTAGTAAACGCAGAAATACTGCCACAAGAAAAATTGACGTGCGAAAGTTCATTGCAATACTATTTTTAGCGTTGTTCGCACCGACTGTCGTGACGAATGGTAGCTTACAATTTTGGATAGTTCTAAAACTTGGATGGGTCTGGTTTGGAATTCTTACAGGCATAGCAGTGCTAATTTACATCAGACCAATTTATTATAAGGTTGTGTTCAGTGTCCTTTTTCTGGTTTTCATGATGTTTTTGTATCAAAAACAAGGTCCAGTACAGGGGAATGTAGCGCGCGTTGATCAGGGGAACAAGGTGCTGACTTACAGGACGGCGACACTTGGTGAAACGAGCTATTTTGGCACCGTGTATGATAAAAAGCTCTTTGGCCTAATGGGTTTAAAACAATATGACTTCAAATTCGTCGATTATGAAAGAGTTGATCACGAGCGTACTGCAAAGTGGGTCTATGAGAAAGCAAGTCGACGCTGAACAAGATAAGGGTCAGCAAATCGACTTATGTTGCCCCAAATAGCCAGAAACTAGCTATAATGTGGTTTTACGACATGGTGGTGACTGGAGATAGCGTTATGGAAGAAACACATTACTTAATTCGAGATGAATTGCTTAAGTTGAACGAGCAAGCAGTAGCTACATTAGGAGGCAATGCTGGCATTCAATCTCCACGAGCTTTTGAAGTTGTGATTGAACAGCCGAAGCAGGTTGTGTTTGGCCAGGAAGTTTATCCAACAATTTGGGTGAAAGCGGCCTATATGATGCAACAAATTATTAAGACGCCGGTATTTGTTGATGGCAGCAAGCGTACTGCGGGACTTGTGGTTTTGCGTTTCTTGCAGGAAAATGGGTATCAACCGATGGGTGAGGATTATAACGAAGTTGCACGGAATTTTATTTTGGAATTGGTTCAAAGTGATAATTCTGAAGAAACGATGATGTTAATCGCTAGGTGGTTGTCAAATCATTTTACGCAAAGCAAATGAGAGCTCGGGAGAAAAGTATGGCGAAAGTAATTGATGCATTTTCAGTTAGGGACATGACACTTGTTGCCTTGGATGAAAATTTGCCGATGGGTACGAAGATTGGCCAAGTTGTTCGTCTTAACGGCAAAGTCATTCACATAAGTGATATACCGTCACAGGAATCAAATCCGGTTCATAATGCGTTGATTTTGGGCGTTAAAGCAAACGTTGGGGATGAAATTATCTTTGAGGTAAACGGTCAGTAAGATTTGCTGCTGATGTCACGATAAAAATAAAGTTAGCTAAATGGGCGACGCTTTGATAAGGTGAAACAAAACCCATTTGGAGAGTGACTGACGTGTATGATAAGCAAAAATTGATTGACCTTGTATACGAAAACTCGGCAACTCACGAAACTTATCCATTCAATAAGTTCACATCACATGAAAAGATTATTTGGACTGTTATGAAGCACAATGGCAGCGACAAAATTACGGCGATGATTTTTGAGCATGAGGGTGTTTTGCACTTATCTTTGAAGTTGACGCCTGATCACGTGGACGAAATGATTAAAACACGTGGTGTAGACCGTGGCTATCATATGAATAAGCAGCATTGGGTGACGATTGCTGTTAACGATACTGACTTAACTGAGCAGGAAATCTTGGGGATGTTGGCAGAGAGCGATGCGCTTACCAAGTGATGGTCATAATTTCTTCTAACCTTTGTGGGAATATGAATATATTGCAAGAGGGAACGCAAAGAAAGAATTTATGATCAAACAAGTTTTGTTGGCAACAGTTGCGACGATGGGGATGTTTATGTATGCAACACAGTCAAATAAAGTCGTTGCAACTGACAATCCAAGTATCGGTGAAGTTTTGCCGGCCAACCCAACGGAGCGAGCTTGGGTGCTCGACGCGCAAACATATGGTGTCGATCACGCTATCCGCCCATTAGAGCAGGTTTTGAACGAACATCCAGATAAGCAGACTTGGGTATTGCATGACCAGGAAAATGGCGGGTTCTGGTTTGATTCAAATGAGAATGCGGTCGGAATTACTGGTTATAGGGACGTTGACGGTGTAAAAGTGCCAATGGCCCCTATCCACGTATATGGCAATCCAGATTCCGCGACGGTAGATGCAGCTATTCAGGCAGTTCATTTGTACTGTGATTAAGATAATATTGTTTTGGGGAATCGGTTCGCGACTGGTTCCTTTTTGTTATGCCGAAGTTGTTCAGCTTGACCAAGACAAACGCTTCTGTCATACTACACTTACTAAAAGAACACGGGGTAAGGTCCATTGCGCAATTAAGCTGATTTCATAATGATAGAAAGTTATCAATGAGATTGGTTTTAGTGTGGACTTTTGCGTGTTTGACGAACATGCTTTTTAGAGTGCCTCCAGTCTCATTGTGGTGAGATTGGAGGCTTTTATGTTACAAGGACAAATTCAAAATGTTGTAAAGACTATTGATGGTGAAAAACTGTTTGAGATTGATCATCTGACGATTCCGACCACAGGTGTTGTTGCGATTGTTGGTGAAAACGGTGCTGGCAAGACGACGTTGCTCAACATGTTGCAAGGTATTAATACGGATTATACTGGTCAGATTAATCTACCGGGGTATGTGGCGACAGTACCACAAATTAATGACATCGTGGGTGAATCTGGTGGTGAAATGACGCAACGTTTGATCCGCCAAGCAATTTCAGAACGACCTGATATTTTGATTCTAGATGAACCAACATCGCACTTGGATGTTGATCATCACGAATGGCTGGTGAAGACAATGCAACGGTTTAAAGGGCTGGTTATTGTCGTCTCTCACAATCGTGCTTTTTTGCGTGAGGTGGCGACTGCCGTTTGGTCGTTTGAAAATCGTACCGTTACCGCATTCAATGGTGGTTATGATGACTATTTGGCTGCTGCTGCTTCAAAACGAAGCGCTCAGATGCAAGTCTATAAGCAAGTCGCAAACGAAAAGAAACGATTAGCTCAGCGAGCGCAAACAGCCGGCGAAAAGTCGGCTCGAGCAAAGAAAATTAACCCCCACAAACACAGTCACGCTGAAATCGAGGCGATGAAATCGGGGTTAAATGGGGTTGAAAAAGGGTTTTCACAACAAAAGAAAGCGTTGAATAGTCGCATTGAACGTCTGGGCAAGGTCGAGAAACCTACTGATGCCACCAAACTAAAGTTGCAAAATCCACTGAATGTTCGACTGGGTAAACCAGTTGTAGCAGCCTTGAATATGACGGTGGCGCAAGCTGATAATGTTTTGCTTGAGAACGTGACGTTCAAAATTGAAACCGGTCACCGCGTTGCGATTGTTGGACCGAATGGATCGGGTAAATCAACGCTCATTCAGCACTTGTTATCAGGAGCACCCGGCGTAACACATGCTGATAATCTGCGAGTGAGTGTGGCCAACCAAGATTTAAGTCAGCTAGATACGACGAAAACGGCGTTGCAAAATGTCATGCTGACCAGCAGCGAGTCTGAGCAGGTAGCCCGTAATTTCTTAGGTGCGATGGGGATTCGCTTAATGCAGGTCAATGAAATGGTTGGCCAAATGAGTGGTGGTGAGCGCGTCCGTGTGGCTTTGGTGAAGGCGTTGCTACAGACAAGTGAGTTGTTGGTGTTGGATGAACCAACTAATTATTTTGACATTCCAGCCTTAGAAGCCTTAACGGCGTATCTACTGGAGACCCAACAAGCTGTCCTGTTCGTTTCGCACGATGAACAGTTTGTTGCTGATGTGGCGACTGATGTTTGGCAGATTGTTAATGGACGTTTGGTGCCACAAGACTAAAAGTGATATAACCTTTTCAAAACCCCAAAATGCGTGCATAATGTTACTTGCAAAAAATAAGTGGAGGGTTCTAACATGCGTTCTGAACAACCAGGTGGGTGCACAGCATAGTGTTGATGCTGTGGACTTTATCAAGTAAACATCGTCAGCACTCGTTAAATTCAACAATGATTACTGAATTTTGAGTCTGTACGAATGGAGTTATTATGTTTTACATTTTGGGATTATTAGGTGGTTTCGCGGTTTCAAACCAAAGCCCAATTAACGCGCGTTTGGGTGGTGCTTTGAAGTCACCATTCCGCGCTGCACTCTTGAGTTTTTCACTGGGTGTGATTTTCTTAGGAGCCATTGCATTTATTCAAAGCCCACATTTCTTGGGCGATATCATCGCGCTAACTAAGACAAACCAACCATGGTGGGTCTACTTAGCGGGAATCTTCTCGATGCTGTATCAAACGTCAAACATTCTCTTGTTTAAGAATGTTGGGGCGGTTAAGACGGTTGTCCTACCAACGCTAGGACAAGTTGTGATGTCAATGATGCTCCAAACCCTTGGTTGGGTCGGAGCAGAAACGGTTGCGTTGACGGCTGTTAAGGTCATCGGCGTTATCTTGGTTATGATTGGTGTGTTGGTTGCCGTCGTATTGAGTGCACGTTTGGAAAACAAGAACGGCTCAGCACCAAGCGGGTCGGTTTTCTGGCATGTTTGGGGAATTTTGACGGGAATGTTCGCGTCATTCCAACAAGCTATTACCGGACACTTGGGTCACTTGTTGGGTGCGCCAGTTGATGGGGCCTTTGTGTCATTCGTTGGTGCGTTGATTTTGCTAACGATTTTGGTTGCCGTAAAAGAACGACCATTCTTTAATCGTGAAGGTATGAAGGCATCGCCATGGTGGGCTTTCCTAGGTGGTATTCCTGGCTCACTATTCGTGTTCTTCATTGGAATCGTTGTGCCGGTACTTGGACCTGGAATGGGTGCCATCCTTGGTTTGATGGGTATGTTAATCGGAACCATCATCGTTCAACAATTTGGCTGGTATCAATCAGTTAAGAAGCGCGTTAATTATATGCAAATTCTCGGAATCATTATCATGGTTGTCGGGGTTGCATTGATTCAATTAGTTTAGAAATAACGCTTGGCCAGTAGGTGATTAATCATCTGCTGGCTTTTTGTGTTTGACACGTTTTGATTCACCCACGTATAATTAACTTACTATTAGAAAATAAGAGGACGATTAAATGACCAACGTACAAACAGAGATGTTGATCATTGGTGGGAGTGATGCTGGTATTTCAGCTGCACTACGCGCCCGTGAACTGAATGCCACGATTAAAATTACGATGATTTTGGCGGATGAATACCCAAACTTGTCAATTTGTGGCATTCCATATGCGGTCAGTAAAGAAGTGACCCAATGGCAAAATTTAGCGCACCGAACAGTAGATGATTTGAAGGCTTATGACATCGACTTTTACATGAATACATGGGCCACAGCGATCGATGCCGAGAAGCACACGGTGACGGCATTTCGTGGTGACGACCAATTGACGTTTACGTACGACAAGTTGATGGTTGGAACCGGGGCTGTGCCAAAGGAATTGCCAATTGCCGGTGAAGGCGCAGGTATCCATGTGTTGCATACAATGAGTGACTTCTTTGATATTGAAGCGCAATTGGTGCAACATCAACCAAAGCGTGCAGCAATTGTTGGCGCTGGTTATGTGGGTATCGAGATGGCAGAGGCGTTGACGCGACGCGATGTTTCGATGACGCTGGTACAACGTGGGTCTGAAGTGTTATCGACGGTTGAACCCGATCTGGCTGCTTCTGTACATGATGCATTGACTAATAATGGTGTCACGGTATTAACTGATGAAACGATTACTGAAATTCAAGCAACGGAAGCCGGGTACCAACTAATCGGGTCAACGACGGATGACGCATTCGATTTTGTCCTGGTCGTTGTGGGCGTTCGACCAAACAGTGAGCTGTTGGTCAATGCGGGTGCGACTGTTACCAATCAAAATGCGGTGGTGGTTGATGACCAGATGCGTACGAATCTCCCTGACGTGTATGCAGCAGGTGACTTGGTTCAGACCAAGCACCGCCTATTAGGTGCGACGTATTTGCCACTTGGTACAACGGCGCATAAACAAGGTCGCGTTGCCGGTGCTAATATTGTGGGTCGTGAGTCGCATTTTGCAGGAATCATCGGCTCGCAGGTTTTGCGTGCGTTTGATGTGATTGTGGCTCGTACAGGTTTATTGCCAAATGAGGCAACTGCAGCTGGCTTTACGCCAATCACGACAACTGCGGTCGTAGATGATCACAAGGGTTATTTCCCAGGTGCTGAAAAAATCACGATTCGTGTGACTGCAGACAAGGATTCACACAAAATTTTAGGTGCCCAATTGGTGGGTAAGTACGGTAGCGAAGTGGCGAAACGAGCGGATGTCTTTGCAACCGCAATTTATAACGACATGACGGTTGAAGCGTTTAGCGACTTGGATTTGACGTATTCGCCAGTTGTTGGTGCACCTTGTGATGCCGTTCAAGCAGCTGTACAAGTGTTAGAAACTGAATTATTGAAGTAGACGAAAAAAAGAGCGATTTAGTCGCTCTTTTTTTACGCCGTAATATTAGTCACCACCAGTTTTTTCTTACTGGCACGGTGGAGTGGAATGGTGATGTTTGATGGTGGTACACCCAACCATGCATATAGTTGATGGTCTAAACGTGTGGTTGACGTTAAGCGAATCCGGTTAGTCACCCACAATGTTATTGCCAAAATGATCAAGAAAATCCCGATAATAAAGCCGGCTAGATAAAACGTCCAATTTGAGACATCCCCAACTGGCTCAAAATGAATCAGGTGTGCCAAAGTCAGGGTCAGCGTAATAGCCAACCCACTAAACATCAATAGTTTTAGCGTAAATGGATCGGGTTCAGAATATTCAAAATATGTCGAGCAGACCATTTCTTTGACAACCAGGTACACACGATAACGATAAGCTTCATCATAGTTGAATTTATCGTAGTTAATCCAATTGTGGTTATGATACACACAAGCAATACCGAGAAAAAGGCGGTACCAAAATTCTTCTATGAAAGCAATTTCGGTCAGGGAAGCGTTACTTTCGTCCAACACGTCGAACCAATTCACGTTACCAGGTCCAGTACTTGTGGGCATCTTAGAAAATTGTTCCCGGAATTGTTCAGGGGTTAGGCCATGCGTTTTTTGCATAAAAATATGCAATAGCTGACCGTGTTCCCCAAAAACTTGTTCCGTTTGTTCTTTTAATTGCGCAATTTGTTCACTGAGGAGGACAGCCTTTTTAAGCTCAATTTTTGTAACAGTTGATTGCCTGACATCTTGCATGATAATAACCTCCACCTGCAGTATACGACGGTGCATTTTGTCAAAACATTTTGAGATTCGTGCTTTCCTGTATAAGGCAGACGGCAGTTTGCTTGAGCAATGCATCATTTTAAATAAAAAAACGAGCTACTAGAGCTCGTTTGGTTACTTACGAATAAATGACTGGTCAGACGCTGGCATGCCGTCCTTATCGCTAATGAAGCGTTCTACATGCATATGCAAATCATATTTCTCACGTAATTGTGCAATTTCAGTCATCATGGGTGATGCGTGGTGGGCATCAATTGCTGCTGGTCGCGCCATGCGTCAATCAACAAAATCGTTTCTGGGTCATCAAGTGGCTGAAAATACTCATAACGTTCGTTACCTGGAGTAGCACGAATACGATTGGCAACACCGGATTCAGTCATTTCTTTGGCGAATGCTTGGGCTGCACCATTTTCACCAGTGTAGTACAAGTTTACAGTAATGCTCATGTTTAATTACCCCCTGTACTCGCTATTATGACATATCACGAGTTGTGTTCGTCAATTCATCTTCTAGAAAATGGATAAATTCTTCGTGTAATGGTGACAAGAACGGGGTGTGAGTCCAAATCATTGAGCCAACTGAAACGTTTTTTGGTGAAAATGGCTTGAAGAGTAGTTCAGGAATGTTGATAACCCCCTCAATACCTACGAGCATAATATGATTATCAATCATTGGATACATACCGGAATTGCCGATTAAGTTGTACTTGAGGCGAATGTTCAAATCTGAGGCATTGAGGCCAAGTTCTTCCACTAGCGAATCGTTGAAAGATGATTGACGTGAAATTGTCAGCGGGTATTCCTTGAGCTGATCGGCAGTAATTGCTGATTCATTAGCCAGGGGATGATGCTTATTAATGAATACACCACGGACATCTTCGTCTGGAAAGTCGAGATAATCGTACGATGCCTTTTGGGTGAAATCGAGCGCAAAAAGGAAATCTAGTTCGCCTTGGTTAAGTCGATCTAGTAAGTCGGTTGTGGAGCCAGAAATGACTGTGAAAGTCACATTCGGATAAGCATGTTGCATGGCTGAAATTGCCTTAATTGCGTGGTTGAACATTTTAGTTTCCGCTGCACCAATCGTGATGACACCGGCAATCGCGTCTTTTGATTGTAGATTAGTGACTGTTTTATCAGCGATAGCAATTAAGTCTTCGGCTTGCTTTGCCAAATAGATGCCCTCAGGGGTTAAGGAAACGGGTTTATGCTCACGGTTAATGAGTGTCACACCTAATTCAGTTTCCAGCAACTTTAGTTGGCGCGATAAAGCGGGTTGTGTAACGTTGAGTTTAGCTGCAGCGGCGGTCAAGGTACCGGTGTGGGCAACCTCTAGAAAATATCGTAAAACGCGGAGTTCCATATCATTACCTTTCGTTATAGTTGTCCATAAATACAAAGCATTGGTAATGGTTATTATAGCGCAATATACTGGAGTCATAAAGCAGTGGAGGTGGAAATGATGACATTAACAACAACACAACAAGAAACGTTTGCGCAGGCTGATGACTTTCATATCGCACCTTATCGTGCAGATGGCACCACGCCAGGCACGTTAACGTGGATTTGGTCCGTCGTAGTTGATGGTGACCTTTACGTGCGAGCTTGGAATGGTCAACAGTCACGATGGTATAACGCCGCTAAAGATCAGGGCGCTGGCAAGATTATGATTGCCGGTAATGAATACACGGTTGCATTTGAACTCGTGCCGGTCACTGGTCATGAAGCGCTACAAGATGAAATTGATGACGCTTACCGTACGAAATACGCGGGTAGCCAGTACATGCCACCAATGATTGCAGACGGTCCACGAAATGCAACGGTGCGCGTGATTCTTAAATAAACGGAGGACATTAGTATGACGATTTTTGATGAAACCTATACTTTGAACAATGGCGTCAAGATTCCAAAGATTGGTTTTGGGACTTGGATGATTGAAGATAATGATGATGCAGCCAAGGCAGTCGAGACAGCGATTAAAGTTGGTTACCGTCATATCGATACTGCCGAAGCATACGGCAATGAAATCGGTGTCGGTCGTGGTGTTCGCCACGCCGGTGTGCCACGTGAAGACATTTTTGTGACGACTAAGTTGCAAGCTGAATTTAAGAACTACGAGGAGGCAGTTGCCGCAATCGATCGTTCACTAACCGATTTGAATTTCGATTACATTGATATGATGATTATTCACTCACCAAAGCCTTGGGTTGAATTCCAAAATGATGAGCGTTTCTTTGAAGGCAATTTGGCAGCCTGGCGTGCGCTATCTGAAGCCCAAGCTGCTGGTAAGATTCGTGCAATCGGTGTGTCAAACTTCGATGAAATTGACTTGCAGAATATCCTTGATAACAGTGATGTGAAGCCGGCAGTTAATCAAGTTTTGGCGCACATTGGTAATGTACCATTTAGCGTGTTCGAGTATGCCCAAAAGCATGACATTCAAATTGAAGCTTACTCACCATTCGGTCACGGTGAAATGTTGAAGAACGAAAACCTGCAACAAATTGCTGACAAGTACGGCGTTTCTGTTGCGCAATTGGGTATGCGCTACTTGTTGCAACTGAACACATTGCCATTACCAAAAGCAACGTCTGAGGCACACATGATTGCAAATGCAACAGTGGACTTCGCGATTTCTGATGACGATATGACGTTGTTGAACAAGGTGACGTTTAACGACTATGGCGAATTTAGTGGCTTCCCGGTTTACGGTGGCACGTTGGATTAGAGGTGGACATCATGGCAGAAAAAGTAACAGCAGGACATGACGCACTTGGAGAATTTGCACCCAAGTTTGCGGAACTGAATGATGAGGTTTTGTTTGGTCAAGTCTGGGCGCGTGAAGCTGAATTGTCAGCCCGTGATCGTTCATTAACGACCATTACAGCATTGATTTCAACTGGTGCTTTTGAGCAATTGCCATTTCACATGGCGAAGGCCAAGGACAATGGCTTGACCGCTGATGAAGCGGCTGAAATTATTACGCAATTGGCGTTTTACGTTGGTTGGCCAAAAGCGTGGTCAGCGTTCAATATTGCAAAAGAAGTATTCGGAGAAAAGTAATGGCAAAGTACGAAGAAATTAAGCAAGGGACGATTTTCCCAGAGGGTGTTTTGAATCCATACGGGGAATTCTTTGTGGGTGATACGTACCTAACGAATTTGGTGACGTCACCTGATGATAAAATCGGGGTTGGCTCAGTATCGTTTGAGCCAGGTTCACGTAATAACTGGCACATTCACCATGACGGGTACCAAATTTTGCTTGTCACTGCTGGTGAAGGTTGGTATCAAGAAGAAGGTCAACCGGCGCAATCATTGAAGGCAGGTGATACGATTGTGACCAAAGATGGTGTGAAGCACTGGCACGGCGCGAAGAGGGATAGCTGGTTTGAGCACATTGCGATTACGGCTGGAACACCTGAATGGCTTGAGCCCGTTTCTGACGAGTTATATGATGCCTTATAAATTAACAATTAACGTCTATGCAATTGCGTAGGCATTTTTTTACATGCAAGAAAATTTTTACCGTAGACCTGAAAGGCATACCGGATAGGTGAATGATGAGTAAGTGTCTCCACTAAACATGTTAATATTTTCATGTTTAGGAAGGGGGATGAACATATGATTAATACAATCGTGTCTACGACGATTCTTTATTGGACGACTGCGATCGATTTGCTATTAATTCTATTAACATTATTTGCGATGTATCCAACGAAAACAGAACACCGTCAAATTTTGATTGGACAGGTAATGGGGTCAACAATTTTGGTGATGGTACCAATGTTGTTTGCGTTTGTTTTTAAATTTATACCGGCGGATTGGATACTTGGGTTTTTGGGGTTTGTGCCAATTGCGTTCGGTATTCGTTACTTGTTTGCAGCGTGTGAGGCAGATGAAAATGCACGCAAGATTGCGCGAGAACGCGAAGATAAATCACTCGTCTTAACGATGATGATAATTGCGTTGTCTAGCTGCTTGCCGGATAATATCGGGTTATTTACACCGTACATGACAACGCTATCGGCTGGACGGTTGGTAATTGCGTTAGCAACATTCATGGTGAACATTTTATTTTTGGCCTTCGCTAGCCAAAATTTGGCAAAGATTCCAAAAATTGGGGAAGTGTTTGGGCGGTTTGGTCGTTGGATTACAGCGCTCGTCTACATCATACTTGGCGTACTGGTCATTGTTGAAGCCGGCACGATGTCGCACATTTTGAACTTATAACACATTGGCGTTCGTTATCATTAACGGGCGTTTTTGTTGCATATGCAACAAAAACGAGATATGATAATTTCTGAGGATGACACAATGACGAGTAATTTAAGAGAAATCGGAATGATTGCCAGATCCTTGGATTCAATTAGTAATGTTGAGTTCAAGTCATTTAACCTGACGAAGGGTCAGTATTTGTATTTAGCACGCATTGCGGAGAATCCCGGCATCATCCAGGAAGAGCTTTCTGAGATGATTATGGTTGATCGCACCACTGTTGCGCGTGCCGTTAAGAAGCTACTCGCGGACGGTATGATTGTGAAGCGTGACAGCGCAGAAAACTTGAAGATTAAGCATTTGGAAGTGACGGATAAAGGTCGTGAACTGTATGACGTTATCAAACGTGAAAATGATTATTCGGAGACGATAGCGCTGCAAGGATTTACAGCAGATGAGGTGCAAACACTGAATAACCTGTTACACCGAATGCGCGAGAATGTTGCGACTGACTGGAATGCTGTGAAGAAAGGCCATCAACGAGAGTACTAGGAGAGACACATGACGACAACACTTAAGCGACTAACTGTAGCTGATGTAAATGAGCTACGTGAGATTTCAATTGAAACGTTTACGGATACATTCGGTGCCCAAAACACACCTGAAAATTTGCGTGATTATTTGGCTGATGCATATCAAGAATCGGTGCTTGCAGAAGAATTAGAAAATGTCGGTTCGTTATTCTATTTCGTGATGGTAGATGATGAAGTTGCGGGCTATTTGAAGTTGAACGTTGGGGATGCCCAGTCTGAGGAAATGGGTGAGACAGCGCTCGAAGTTGAACGCATCTATGTTCGTAAAAGTTTCCAACGCCGTGGATTGGGGCGCGTCTTCATTACTGAGGCTGAAAAAGTTGCCAATGAGCTGAATAAGGATCGCATTTGGCTTGGCGTTTGGGAGTACAACCCGAATGCGATTGCTTTCTACGAGAAGATGGGTTTCTCAAGGACTGGTGAGTCACACGATTTCTACATGGGTACAGATCGTCAGACTGATATCTTGATGGCCAAGGAATTGTAAGTGTAAACGAAAAACCTGCTGATTTAGATTCAGCAGGTTTTTCTGTTAACGCAGTGCTTGCTGGGTCATTAAGGTGACGTTCGCGAGTACCGTTTCATCATTAAGTTGGGTCTGGAACTTATATTGTGACATGAAATGAATCATCAGTTGGCCTGCAATAATGCGAAGCAAATCATAGCCGGTTAACTGCGGATTAATAGATGAATCACTACGCATTAGGCCTTGCAAAATTGTCGTTATATGACTTAACTTTGGGCCAATTTCGCTAATCATATGCTCCCTGAGAGTCGCGCTAGCCAGGGCTTCGTTTACCAATACTTGAATCACTTCGTTATTCTGTTGCATGAATGACCAACGATCAGACACAATGAATGTGATGACGTCATTGATAGTGGTTGCTTTATCTTGAACAGATGTGACGAATTGCTCACTGACATTGGGCACTAGTTGTTCAAGTAGTGGTGCCAGAATCGCATCCAGCAACGCGTTTTTATTTTTAAAGTGCTTGAACATGGTCGCATCACTGAGACCAGCTTCTTTGGCAATCGCAGCGGTAGAGGTTGCATGGAAGCCGTTTTGTGCAAATAGGCTTACTGCGGCACGTAGAATACGGCGTTTGCCATCGGGCATGTCAGTGGTTGTTAGCCATTCATCAAAACTTAAAACTTGATCAGTCATGTTAAATTACACCTTTCGATAACGCTTTAGGCCAACAATGTTGCCAATCGTTAAAATGATAATAAAAATTATCAAAGCAAGCAAATTACCGGCAATGTCAGAGAAGTTGGCTTCTTTGAGGATGACATCGGTCAAAGCGGATGCCGCGTACTTCATTGGTAACAAGTTAGCTAACCATTGCGCCCAGTCGGCCATGGCATGTAAATCAATCAAGCCAGAAAAGAAAATTTGTGGTACGACAACTAGTGGGATAAATTGCATCATTTGGAATTCGGATTGTGCAAATGTTGACATGAAAATTCCCAACGCCAAGGCAACCAAAGCCAACAAAAGGGTCGTTAAGATGACTAAGAAAATTGAACCAGCGACTTGAACGTTTAAGACGTTAATCGTGAACAAGACGATTAACAAAGTCTGCACAACGGCCACCAAACCATAACTAATTAAGTAGCCAGTGACAATCTCGGCACGGCGTACTGGGGTTGCTAGCAAACGTTCGAGTGTACCGGATGTACGTTCCTTCAATAAGGCCATCCCCGAAATCAAGAAGACAAAGAAGAACACGAAGAACCCCATCAAAATCGGCATCATCTTATCAAAGAAAGTTGAATTAGCATTACCGTAATTGTACGTGTTCAATATTCTAGGTGTTTGCTCAGAGACTTCTTTTGTTTGCGCAGCAGCCGGTAAGCTGGCTTCTAAGGATTTTAGCGCATCCGCCATACCAGTAATATTTGATTTGGTGATGGCACCTTGTAAGGCCATCTTCGCTAATGCGGTTTTTGAAACATCCGTGTTGGCATAAGTTACGTGGTAGGTGTTATCTGAATAATCAATGATTGCATCAACGCGTTCAGCTTCCAAAGCCTGTTTAGATGATGCCGTAGAATCGTAAGCCTTAACGGAAACGTGCTTTGTAGCATCAAGGTTGTTTTAAATTGCGGTTGGCACTTGGACTGTCGCAATTGAACTTGTTGCCGTGGTATTAACATTAAAGACGTAACTCATTAGTGCGAGCACCAATAAAGGCGCCACAAACAACAAGGCGAGGGTGCGTTTGTCGCGAATAAATTCAGTTAAAACGCGTTTGGCGATTGCAAATGTTTTCATCGTTGGGCCTCCGCTTTCAAAAAGACGTGTTCAATTGAATCAACACCGTATTGTTGTTCTAAGGCCTTTGGTGCATCGTTTGCAATCACAGACCCGCCAAGTAGTAGGGCAACACGATCGGTTAGCTCCGCTTCATCCATGACGTGAGTGGTTACCAAAATGGCACGACCCTCATCACGTAGTCGTGTTAATTCCGCCCAAATTTTTTGGCGCAATGATGGATCGATCCCAACAGTTGGCTCATCTAGTACTAATAGTTCAGGTGCACCGAGCAGGGCGATGGCCAATGATAGCCGCCGCTTCATACCACCAGAATAACCACTGACGCGTTTGTCTAAATCACTGGTCAAATCAACCACTTCGGCAACGTGATTGATTTCTGTTGCCACATCGTGCGTCACATTTTTCATCTTGGCAAAGAAGGCGAGATTTTCACGACCACTTAAAGCGTCATAAAGCGCGTCGGTCTGTGCCATGTAACCGATATTAGCCAGTAATTCACGATTGGGCATCACTGTGTCGAAAACAGTTGCTTGGCCGCCATCAGCTTTTTTCATACCAAGCGTAATCCTAATGATTGTTGATTTACCGGTGCCTGATGGCCCGATTAGACCAACGATTTCGCCGCCGTGGACTTGAAAAGACACGTCCTTTAAAACGGGCTGCGAACCAAACGATTTTTTGACGTCAGATAGGTTGATGATTTCTTGAGCCATAGTCATATTATCCTTCTTGTAAATTTGGTAAGTAAGTGATTACTTACCTATTCAAGGATAGTATACCGCAATCAAATGAAGGTGCAAGGATTTATGCAATAAAAAAGCCTCACATGACTGTGAAGCTAGAGTCTGCTCTATAAGAATGTAATTGCCAAGCCGACAAATTCGATCATCCAAATGAATGGCCAGCCGATTCCTTTGAAGAAACTTTTAACCACGCCACCAAATGTGACATGACCAGCGTTTTTACGGATGTAGTTGATAATGCCAACGATACCTGAAATCACAAGAACTACGGCTAAAATGATGACCCCGTATGTCAAAATTGTTTGAATGGATAGCATGATTGGTTCCTCCTGAACTGATTTATTTGCCGTTAGGATACACTAGGCGAGGCGAGTTGTCAGTCCTGTCAGGGGCAAAGTGCTGGAAATGGCACAAATTGACATGTATTTTTTGTCAGGAAGGTCCGTGGCTTAATAGGCGTGCACGTTGTATAATTGAAAACATTATGAATAAGATTTTACAAGAACAATTTTTCGTTGATAATCTATCAGCGCAACAAGAAGCTGTTATTTCTAACATGAACGCCTACATTGGGGATGGTTTGAAGCAAAACGATCACCGTGTAGCTATTATCCAAGGTGCTGCTGGTACTGGTAAGTCAGTTGTTTTGATGAACTTGGTTACTAAGTACATGACTGACAAGCGTTACAAGACTGCATTGGCTGTTAACCACCCTGAGTTATTCAAGGCGTACAAGGATTTGGCCGTTGATATTCCAGGTATGCGCGACAAGGACATTACGCGTCCTACGCCATTGATTAACAACGCACAAAAGCGTAACTGGAAGTACGATGTAATTTTCGTTGATGAAGCGCACTTGCTATTGTCAAAGCCAGAACCATACATGCACTACAATGGTGAAAACCAATTGAAAGACTTGATGGATTTGGCCAAGGTTGTGGTCGTGGTTTACGACTTCGCCCAAGTGTTCCAATCAAAGATGTACTGGGACAAGGACTTGCTATTTAAGACGATTGGCAAGCACCCATATCACCAATTCGACATGGACTTCCAATACAGAATGGTAGCTAGTCAAGAACAAGTGGACTGGATGGATGATTTGACGGCTGAAAAGCCATTGCACCCATTCCCAAACAATTCTGATTTTGAATTCAAGGTCTTTGACAAGGCGGGTGATTTGTACGAAGCCATTAAGGCGAAGAACAAGGAATTCGGTCAAAGTCGTGTTGTTGCAACGTCAGGATTCCCACGTATTGACGGCCGCCACAATGTTGAAATGGATACATTCAACTTGCCTTGGGACGAGTGGGATCCACAACGTACGCACTGGGCAAAGCGTGAGGGTTCAATTACCCAAGTCGGAACGATTTACACGCTGCAAGGATTCGATTTGAACTATGTGGGGATGATTATCGGTCCTTCATTTGGTTACGATCCTAAGACGGACAGCGTGACGATTATTCCTGAAAAGTATTCTCACAAGGAAATTTTCAAGAAGCGCCAAGACCGTAAGTTCACGGAAGAAGAGTACAAGGCCTTTATTGCCAACGTTTTGAACGTCTTGATCAAGCGTGGTAAGTATGGTTTGTACTTGACGGCATACGATGACGCCTTGCGTGCACGTTTGCTTGAATTGCAAGAAGAAAATAAGTAAACATAATTAACGCGTTTAGCTCGTAGCTAAGCGCGTTTTTTGTATTCACTACTTTGTGACACAAAGTAGTTGACGTATTGACTACTTAGTTTTAATATATAGTGGTACTAAGCAATACGGAGTAGTGAGGAAATAACATGACTGGCATAACAGAAATGCTGAAAGGAGTCCTTGAGGGTGTGGTGCTTGAGATTATCAACCGCCACGAAACATACGGTTACGAAATAACCAAAACCCTTCAAGACGCCGGCTTTGAAGATATTGTTGAAGGCACGGTCTACACGATTTTGATTCGTCTTGAGAAGAAGGATCTCGTGAACGTTGCCAAAAAGAAATCTGATGTTGGTCCGATGCGTAAGTTTTACACACTGAACGAAGCAGGCGAAGCAGAATTGCGTGATTTCTGGGAACGCTGGGGCTTTATCACAGCGCAGTTGAACAAGTTGAAGGAGAATTAACAATGGCACTAGAATGGACGGACATTAAGAAGTGGTTTGACTTCAAGCAAATGAAGGCCGACAAGGCGGAGTGGAACAAGCAACAAGCGCGCATTAAAGCGATGCCAGCGGATTATCAAGTTGTCATCGGCGAAGTGCAAAATTACTTCTGGCATTTTGCTGGTGGTGATGGCATGGATATGATGGCTGGTATTTACGATTTGATCGACTTTTTCGAGGAAGGCGCAGCTAATAATGTACCGGTGCTTGATTTGGTTGGTAACGATGTTGCGGAATTCGCAGAGAATGCTTTACGTGAGATGCAAGCTAAGCGTTGGACGGATAATGTGAAGGCTAAAATCAATAAGCGTGTTGCTGAAAATCTCTCAAAGTTGCAATAATGATAACGTTTTCACAAAATAAAACGGCTATGTAAGCGTATTTACAGGCGTTTTAAGTGTTTGTTTGTTCCTTTTTTCACAAGTTCATGCTATAGTAAATACATTGATAAAAATGATTTAGAGGTAAACGACATGACTGCTGTGATGACGACGAATATTATTAATGTAAACAATCACTTCAACAATGTGCTACGCAAGTTGCGCGCTGGCCAAACGGTTTCATCTGTTGTTCGTGAAGAAGGTTGGGCTGCCCCAGTTTTGGAGCAGATGCAAACATGGTATACGTTTGATTACGAAGACTACATGTCAGATATCCGTACTATCGAAGCCGGCGAGCAACTACGTGATCTTGAATCAGCTGAAGATGCTTGCAACTTGTTGATGGTTTACGCTGCAACACGTCGTGATGGCTTTGATTATAAGGATGCCTACTACACAATTTGCCGTTTGAACGATGAGTCATCAGACTACCGTGCAAACGTATTGGCAGTTATCGAAAACGTGGCTGCTTAATATACAATATGACTTTGAACACCTAACCTTGTTTGGATGCGATGTTGGGTGTTTTATTTTGTTATACTTGTGCTTAATAATACGAGGGAGGTGCGTTATGCAAGACCTATTTGATCTACTTAAGGCGCATGCAGATCCGGAAACGGCTGTGGGGATGGCTGCATACCAACGCAACCAGTTTCCGTTTTTTGGCATTAAAACACCAGTCCGCCGAGAGCTAACGAAGCCGTTTATCAAGGCTGCCAAGCAAAGTGGCGCAATCGACTGGGACTTCGTGGCCGCCGCTTGGGAACGTGACGCACGTGAATACCAATATGTGGCATTGGATATGTTGAAAGCCCAGATGGATTTGTTGGTTCCTGAGGATTTAGCACGTTTCCAAGCATTGGCGATGCGTAAATCGTGGTGGGATACCGTTGATAACATGGCGCACGAAGTTGGTCATATTGTTGTCACGTATCCTGAAACGAAAGCGACGATGCTGGCTTGGAGTCAGCATGACGATTTTTGGGTTCGTCGTTTGGCGATTCTTCACCAGCTGTTTCTGAAGGATCAAACGGATACGACGTTAATGACCGAAATCCTAACTGCCAATTTTGGTTCGTCTGAGTTTTTCATTAACAAAGCAATCGGCTGGGCGTTACGTCAGTATAGTAAGACGAATCCTGGTTGGGTCCGTGAGTTTATTAACGTACATGAGGGCGAAATGGCGCCATTATCGGTTCGTGAAGGTAGCAAATATGTTTAGTAGTGAGAAGTAAGATGAGATATTTTGAAAAAGCTCTAGTTTATGTAGTGAATTTGGCACTTGGTCTGCTTGCTAGTGTTGGATTTATATATGTATTAGGCTCTGCATTGGGTGGAATCGTTATTTCGGACATGCCAGAGAGATTGCGACCAACTCCTTTGCCTTGGTTTAGGGCCAGCGAAGCGGGTGAAAACTTATTTTCATTGTTGATGTTTGGCGGGCCAGTGGTCATTTTGGAATTATTAATCCTATTCAACTGGGCGACGCGCTACGTTCCAGCTAACTTTGGCTTCCGCCTTGTGGCTTTTGTTATCGGTGTGGTTATACCTGGGATTAATTTGCATTAATTAGTGTTTAGCGCCGATAATAATCCGTTTCAGGAATTTTATTTACTTTTTTGAGGTTTTAGACTTTACAAACAAAAACAAAGGGCGTATATTTAACTATGTTGTTGAGGCAACGAATTAAACATTGGGCTTATATGCTAATTGGATAAACACCCCGGCTACGAACCGGGTATTGCAGGTTCGAGTCCTGCTAGGCCCACTACGATAAAAGTTCCGAAAGTTAATTCTTTCGGAACTTTTTTGTCATATCCGAATAAACTGTGAATCCCGATAGTTATGCATTGTAGATAGGTATTTAACTGTTACATAATGGCAGTGTAACGCCAAGGGGGATGATGATATGGCAAAAGAAGTATTAGTGGTAAAAAACGTACATAAAAAGTTTGGTAAATTTGAGGCGTTGAAAAACGTTTCGTTTACTGTAAATGAAGGGGAAGTGTTTGGCTTTTTAGGTCCGAACGGGGCTGGTAAATCAACGACAATTCGCGTTATTTTGGGATTGCTAAAAAAGGATAGTGGTGACATTCAATTACTTGGTCAAGACGCCACTAGGGATGTGGTGACAGTACACCGTCAGTTGGCCTATGTACCGCGTGATGTGTTTTTATGGCCGAATTTAACGGGTGGTGAAATCATTGACTTGTTGCTGAAGATGGGCGGGCATCCCCGCACAGACCGCGTAGACGCGCTAATCAAGAAGTTTGACCTGAACCCAAAGAAAAAAGCACGCACGTACTCGAAGGGAAATCGTCAAAAGGTGGCCATTATAGCCGCGTTGTCAGCCGACGTACCGTTCTACATTTTCGATGAACCGACGAGTGGTTTGGATCCACTGCAAGAACGCAATTTCCAAACGGAGGTATTAGCGCTGAAGCAAGCTGGTAAAACAGTATTCTTGAGTTCGCATATCTTGTCAGAAGTCGAAAAAATGGTTGATCGCGTGGCAATTATTCGTCATGGTGAAATCATTGAAACAGGGTCTTTGGCTGATATGCAAGGTCATGATGAACTGAACGTGAAAGCAACGGTGGCTGATGCCAATGGACTAACGATGTTTGATAAGTTTATGGCTGATGGCGGGGAGGTGTCGTTTAGTGTGGCGCACGAATATTTGTCGATTGCGTTGGCGAAATTGACCGAAGCTGGCGTCACGGATTTGAAAGTTACACCACCAACGTTGGAAGATTTGTTCATGCAATATTACGATGCGGGGGATGTGTAGTATGCCTAATTTAGGTCGCTTACTCCGCGCGAATTTAAAGACGGATTTGAAATTAATCATCATCTGGGTGGTCATTAATGCAGCAATGATTGTGTCGGGACTCGCTAAGATAGTGAATCTCTATAGTGGTGATGGCGATATTGCCAAGTTGCGCCAGATGATGGATACACCGATGATGGTGGCGCTGTTCACTAAGATGCCAGGTGGTGATCATGTGACTATTGCATTAGTATTGGGTGCGATTATGTTGCCGTTAATGGCGACTTTAACGGGTTTGATGAGTGTGCAGTTAGCCATTCGTGGTACCCGTAAAATGGAAGAATCGGGTGAAACGGAGTTGATTCTAGCGACGGCGACGCCAAAAACGGTGACCGTAATCGCAGTTGCGCTGGAGCTTGTCATCGTTAACATCATTAATGGTCTGGGGATGTATGTGGCCTGGCTATCGATGCCAATGACTGGTGCCAACCAAGCAGGATATCTAGTATTCGTTGGGTTGATGGTGGCATTTGGCATCTTTATGGGCGGTGTCGCTTTGATAGGGTCGCAAGTCTTTGCGGACAGTCGCTCAGCGAACTTCTTCGGGTATGGCTTCTTAGCGGGTATCTATTTTCTGCGGTCGATGATTGATGTTAAGCACTGGCATGGTTTAACTTGGCTGTCACCGTTTAACTGGCTTGAATCAGCGAGCGTATTTGGCAAAAACGACAGTTGGGCGATCATCGTGATGGTAATCATTGGGATTTTGCTGGGCCTTGTGGCAGTTAGATTAAGCCAGCAACGTGATTTAGGAGCCGGTTTGCTGCAAATGACCGGTCGCGGTCGGCAACACGTGCCTGCAAGTTTGCGGGGCTTCACAACGTTATTTATGCGAGTGGAGGCGAAGGTCATTGTCGGCTGGTTTGTTGCCATATTGGTATTTGCGGCCATGTTTGGTAGCATTTTCGGTGATGTCCAAGAAGTGTTATCCGGTAGCACCCAAATCGAAACGATTGTTGGCGTTAAAGCGACAACAGTGATGACGCAGACACTTTATGCGCATTTCTTGGAAATGATTGCGATGTTCATGGTGCTGTTTGTGACGTTGATGAGTTTAAACGTGATGCAACGTTATCTGCAAGATCGACGCAATGGGTCATTGGATTTAATTGCTGGACAGCCGGTTGGTCGGCTACGGTTATTTACAACTTACACGTTAACGGCAGCCGTCGCCGGCGTCATTGCTTTTGCGGTTGGTATCTTGGTTGTTTGGCAGGTCGGCAATAGCTCGGTGACGGGCTCTATTCCGGCTGAACAAATTCAACGCGTGTTAATCGGCTATTTGCCAACGTTTTTGGTGTCGTTTGGCGTTGGTGCTTTGCTACTCGGTTGGATACCAAGGGTGTTTGGCGTTCTGTATGCTTACTTTGGCATCTTTTTCTTGCTCACCTATTTGCGCAATTTGTTGGATTTACCAAAGTGGTTTTTGCAACTATCGCCATATGGTTGGTCAACAAACATCCCCGTGTCGACACCAAATACTGCAGTGATGGTAACGATGAGTTTAATCTCAGTTGCCTGTTTTGTCCTTGGCTACATCGGATTTAAGCACCGTGATTTGGTTTAAGGAACCCCAACAAACGTTCCCGTACTGTTTGGATGCAAGCGAACATTTGTGATTTTTACCCAGTTTTTACGTCTTTTTGCACTCGGCCTTTTCGATATGTTAACCTGTGTTTGTACACGAATATAGAGAAAATCAAAGGAGGAAACAACGATGATTTTAACTGGTACGAAGGCATGGGCTAAGGCAGTGCTGAAGGATGCAGGTATCAAGCGAGTGATGGTCGACAAGCGTAGTACACGCTTGGCCAACGCATCACTATCGGTGTTATACCGTGAAATTAACCGTCGTGGCTTGCACTAAGTCGGACGCGCTAGATAACGTGTAAAAACTGAATAGATAACATGAAGCAGTGCCCACGCGGTGCTGCTTTTTTGCATTAAAAAACGACCAGGATAAGTATCCCAGTCGCTTGAGCTAATTAATAATTTCCCCAATACTTACGCATGGTGGTTTTACCAACACCAGGGTTGAAACTGTTTGTTGGATCATTCTTCTTGTAGTGGGCGACCAAAGCAGGTGCAGCTTCGTACAAGTGACCAACATTGTGTTCAGCAGGGTAGATGACACCGCGCTTATCCAACAAGGCCAACATGTCCTTCTTCAACTCGTGTGCGTCGACACCCGGCTTCAAAATGTAGTCTTGGTGCATAACGTGATCTAGGAAGTGGCCGTAGTAGAGCTTGTATTGTATTTTATCCTCAATTTCTTTTGGCAACTCCTCAAACCACTTAAATTCATTACGTGGCAACGCAATGTCGAGCGGCAAGATTTCAATATGGTCGTCTTGGAAGACTTCTTCATAACGAATGGCAACACCGGCCGTCACATAACGGTGGGTGGCAATACGTTCAGCTTCTTTATCATCAAGTTCCAAATAATCACCGTCTTCAGTTGCAAAGAAGTCTTGCAAGAAGGCGCGGGCCTCGTCGATACCATCGCCTGACATCTTGAGTTGCAAATAGTGGTCGTAACGCTTGCTGTAATCCTCGATGCGCTTTGGCAGTTGATTAGGGAAGAGTTGTCCCATGTGCTGCAAAACACGGTCCGGGAAGTATGGCTTGAAGGTTGGAATGTGATCCAAGATGCGTTCAGTGGTTGCTTTCATCCCAAATAAGTATGGTAGAACATTGGTGCCAAGTGTTTCGATGACAATCAAAGAATCCTTCCCGTATTTCTTAGCCATCTCGTAGGCGTCTTTATGCATGTACTCACCAGAAACAGGTAAGTGGGTGAATTCAGACAGAATATGACGACGCAAACGCTCTAAGACATCGGGATTATTCGTCCCAATGTAGAAGACCTTTGAAGCGCCTTCCTTAGGGAAAGTATCCAGACGTACTGCGAAGGCTGCCAACTTACCAGAAGCACCAGAAACTTCGTACAATTCATTTGGATCGGCGTTGTAACGTGTTGGTGTATCTGAGTCAATGTCACGAACGCGTGCTTCATAGTCGCGGTTGTGACCAACACGCGTACGACTGTGCGGTACGTTATCGACGTTGAAGTTACGATTTTCGAGGTTAGTGATGATTTCTTCGGGCGTATCACCCAAGGCAATGCCGAGGTGGTTCACCAAACGCAATTCATCATGCTCATCAATTTGTGCATACAAGGCTTGTTCAGTGTAGGCTGGTCCGCGTTGAATTAAGGCACCACCTGAATTGTTGTTGATACCGCCAATAACCGATGCACCCAAGTTCGATGAACCGATAACAGAGTGTGGTTCACGACCGATAGCTTTCAAGGTATTTTCCAACTTGTATAGTGTGGTACCGGGGAAGGCCAAGGCTTCTTCACCGTGATTAATGAGTTGCATCCCCTTAATACGTGACCCGTTCACGACGACAGCTTGGCGATCATACCCAGGTGCAGGGATTGATCCCTCAGTTAGACTGGTGTTCGATGCTTGCATAACGATAATCAGGTCATTGTCGTGCAAGACTTTCAAAACTTCCCAAAGTTCCATTAGTGTACCCGGCAACACAACTGCCAAGGCATCCCCGCGACCTGATCGATAACCTTTGCGATAGCGCAGCGACTTATCAGGTGACGTGATAACACGCGACTTTCCGACGATAGCGCGTAATGCTTCTATTGTATTCAAAATAATATCCCCCTATATTTGATTACATTACCATTATGCGCTTTTTAGTTGGGGCCGACATACATATTTGTATGCCAATTGGGAAAAAACAGAGACAAAAGACGCCGGTAATCATTGCTGACTACCGGCGTCTTTTAGAGTCGTGTATTACATGGCTTATTCCATGCATTAACGTAACTATAGCAAATAGATTTGCACAAGTCTAGTCAATAGTTGTCCTTAAAAAGGGTACAAATCACCCAGAAACAAAACGCAATTAGTTTGTTATGATTAAGGTAATAAAAACTAAGGAGAATAGATTGATGAGCTATGAAATTCCATCTCCAGCTGACGTGCGAAACGAGCTAGAGAAGCGCCGTAAGGAACGCGAAAAGTCACCGTTGGTCAAGGTTGCGTTGCACATCACGAATACGTATTTGACGGAGATGGCGATTGAGCTAGCCGTTAAGAAGATGATGTCACGCGCTGAAAACGTGTTGGTCAACCCATTGTTGTCAGAAGCTGTGGCTGAATTGCTTGATGAGCCAAAGTACTTCTCCGCTGAACAAATCGAAAAGATTCGCGAAGAAATTCGCGCTGACGCCAAGGTTGATAACCCACGTGAAGTCTTGCAACAAATTGAAGAATTGTTGCGCGCTGATATGCGTTCATGGTTTGCCTTTAAGCGTCAATTGCAAGAAACGTTTGAAGAAGCTGGTTATGCCACGGAAGGCACGACTGACATGAAGATCATCCACCCAGAGTTGATGATTGAAAAGTTTACGTTGATTTAATGCGAAAAGGCACGTCGCCCATCAATTGGGTGACGTGCCTTTTTTAGCTAAAGTGAACTGGAATTGTTTGACCAGTAAAGCGTTCAAACTTTTGAACAGTGATTTGATGGAGCACTTGGCGAATTTCTTCAATTTCGGCTAACGTCGGGCTGGCCTTGAGGTACAAGTGTCGCCGTTCGCTGCCGGATAAGTGGGTGTTAGAAATGACCAAATCAGCCGAATCTGGGGTATCAAAGCTCAAGATAATATTTAGGCCAGGCATGTTGGTCATTAATTGCGCCAAGCGACGACCAAGCGCAGCATTATCAACAAATTCCAAATCAACCGTGATGATGGGCAAGACTTCTTCTTGTGGTAAGCGGGTAATGAACGTGTTGAAGTAGTCTTCGAATAACGTGTTTTGCAACGTGTCATGTGAAATGCTCGTTTCAGTAGCAATTGCTTGCATTAGATGTTGCGTCAATTGCGCATAAACTGGAAATTGTGAAATGGCCTCATCCACGTTCGGTTCCGGACGCAGCGCACTGTGAAAGTAGACCAAACGTAAATTGGTTGTATACAGATCGTGCCGAATTGCGTCGATTAATTTATGCGTCATTAGATAAGCGTTGCCGAAGAAAGCTGGTAGCTCACGGGCGATGATATCCGAGATGACACTGAACAAGAGGCGCGTTTCAATTGGCATGTACGTTTCAAAGTGTTCTTTACGTGCGAACCCAAAAGCGTAAAGGGCGCTCAACGCAAAACGTGCTTCGTACCCGGCTGCGGTGTCTGATAGACCTAATGACGACGTCAGGTGCTGACGCATGCGATTGAGGAATAAACGGGTTGTGGCTGGTAAATCGGCTGCTTCATCAAGGACTGGGGCCGAATCAGCTGGTGTAATGATATGTTGATGCGTCATTCGCACGTACCCAATACCGAGCTGGAATTCGACAATCAACCCAATGGCGGGCGAAATCGGCTTGGGACTGGTTGTTTTTAAGTAGGCCCAAGTGGTCTGCGCCCATTCGATGGCTGCAGTTGGTAGCGGGTTGCTTTGTCGGGTGTAGTAGTCAAACAAGATACGGAAGAAAAAGTAACGAATTTCTTTTTCATTACCAGTTAACACGAATGCCTCGTTAATTTGAATATGATAAGGCTGTAAATCTTGCTGTAGTTCTTGTAGGAGTTCACGGACGTAGGGTGTTGAAAAATCGTGTTGTACCGCAAAGTCAGCAACGGTTTCAAACGTGCCAAATAACAAGGCCATCAGCAAATGATATTTTGGCGCACGGTTCAGATACTGCAGACGCAATTCATCGAACAGCATACTGTGACCCGGTCGCACGATAAAATGTTGGCGCGTACCATCAAACGACACCAATTCGTGTTGATCTAGCTGCGCCAAATCGTCGGCCAAAGCTTGACCGTAATTCATCACGAGATACTTTGACCAACCAAGGTCGTTAATGACTAGCTTGATGGGCACCATTGGTAATGGTTGCATCATCAGGTAGTTTTTGAGCGTTAACTTATCGCGTTCTTTTTTCTGTAGTAGCCAATCCACAAGTTTGTCCCTCCGCAAACACAAAAAGGCAGTGCTGACACTGCCTTTTTAATCGTTCAGTTAGTTTAGGTTATACCGCAATATGGTGGGTGAGTGCAAGTTGCTCAAGCACTTGGTGATAGATTTGATCATAATCATCAAGCGCATAGCCAATGTTGCGCACAGAACTCTTCGTGTAGTTCTGGGCAGCAATGGCGATTGCGAAATCGTGTGCGATTTGTTCATTCGTGTGTGGCATAGTATTTGTCTCCCTGTGAATATCTGCTCTTAGTATAGAAAGACTAATCGAATCCGCAAAAAACGGTTTTTACACTTTTGAAAATCTCGTTTTTGTTCTCACTGCCGTTGGTAGTTAGACTGAAACACAGACTTTACGAAAGCGAGTTATGTTTACATGACAACGGGAAAACCGGTTACCAGCATTTTTAACGCTGGATTTATTAGTATTACAGCCATCAATTTTATTGTGTATCTTGTTTACTATCTATTGATGGTCATTATTGCAGTCGTGGTCCACACGAATTTGCATGCCAACTTAGCACAAGCTGGTTTGGCGTCAGGTATTTATGTTATTGGGACGTTGATTGCCCGACTTATTATTGGGCAACAGCTCGACATCATTGGTCGCAAACAATCGTTGCGTTTTGGTGCTTTGATCTACCTGGTTTCAACATTGGCTTACTTAATTATTCCTAATATCGGGGTGATGTTTGTGGTTCGTTTGGTAAATGGATTTGCCTATGGTATGACGTCAACTGCCACAAATGCGATTGTGACGGATTACATCCCCGAAGATAAGAAGGGGTTGGGCATTAATTTCTATGGATTGAGTACGTCATTGGCCGCTGCGATCGGTCCGTTTGTGGGGATGATTTTGTTGAACCTCACGAATTTCCGTTTCATTGTCATGGTGTCTTCAGTCTTAATCTTGTTGACGACAATCGCCACGTTGCTCTTGCCAATTCATAATTTGGCGTTGACGCCAGAACGCAAGGCAGCCTTACGCCACATGACCTTTGATAATTTGATTGAGCGTAAGGCCTTGTTCATTGCCGGTATTGGTTTCTTGATGGGCTTCTCATATTCATCAGTGTTGTCATTCTTGTCTTCATACGCCAAGACGATTCACTTGGTAAGTATCAGTTCATTTTTCTTCGTCGTGTACGCCCTGGTCATTACGTTTACGCGACCAATGGCAGGTCGAATCTTTGATACACGCGGCGAGGATTACGTCATGTATCCAGCATATGTATCGCTAGCAGTTGGACTAGTGTTACTTGGTGTGACACATTCCGGCTTTATGTTGTTGCTGTCAGGTGCCTTCATCGGTTTGGGTTATGGTACCTTTATGTCTAACGGGCAAGCTGTTGCCTTGAAGCTGGCACCGAATGCACTTCGCGTTGGGGTATCCTTGTCAACGTACTTTATCGGGCTTGATTTGGGAATCGGTGTTGGTCCGTTTGTGTTGGGGGATGTGGAGAAGATGTTGAACTTCCGTGAGCTGTACTTGTTGGCAGCTGTCATTCCGGTGATTGCCGGTTTGTTGTATTACAAGTTCTATCACCACGAGCAAGATGCTGCGCCAAAGATTGATGGTGCTACACAACACTAATGTAATCGGTTACACCTTTTTTGAACCAGTTAAAAGTTAGGGCGGTATACTAAGTGTGTAAATTTTTATTTGCATTTATTCAATCTAGTTTAAAGAAGGTAATCACAGATGGCTTATCAAGGTAGTACGAAAGAAGAAGCTTTGAACATCATCGATTTGCCACGCTTGCGAGCAGCAGTACAACGTGACACTGAGGCGGGTGCATTCGGCTATGTCGACGGCGGATCATCCGACGAACAAGTCTTGCACGACAATGAAACGGCATTCCGCCACTATCAACTCATCCCGCGCATGTTACAGAACATTAGCGCACCTGACCTATCAACGACATTATTGGACATTCCACTATCAATGCCTGTGATCGCGGCGCCAATCGCTGCACACGGCTTGATGCATGAAAACGGGGAACGCGTAACGGTCAAGGGCGTTGGTGCGGCTGGTACAATTTTCAGCTTGTCAACGTATGGCAACTCACGCATTGCTGATGTTGCTGCGTCATCACCTGAAACGCCTAAGTTTTTCCAACTTTATATGTCTCGTGATGACGAATTTAACCAGTATTTGCTGGATGAAGCGGTTAAGAATGGCTATAAGGCCATTATTTTGACGGCCGATGCCACGTTGGGTGGTTATCGTGAAGCAGACATCATTAATAACTTCGCCTTTCCATTGCCAATGGAAAATCTAGCTGCGTTCTCAAATGCGGCTGGTTCAGGTGAAGGACTTGGAATTGCTGAAATATATGCACGCGCTAAGCAGGATTTAGCCTTGTCTGACATAACTAAGGTTAAGCAGATGGCGAATGGTCTGCCTGTGTTTGTGAAGGGTATTCAAGATCCTGATGATGCATTGGCTGCCATTGCTGCTGGCGCTGACGGTATTTGGGTATCAAACCACGGCGGTCGTGAGTTGAACGGTGCACCAGCTTCTATTGATACGCTGGCTGCTGTTGCTAAGGCTGTTAACCACCGCGTTCCACTCGTCTTTGATTCTGGCATTCGTCGTGGGGAGGACGTTGCTAAGGCGATTGCGCTTGGAGCTGATGTCGTGGCACTTGGTCGTCCGATGCTTTGGGGATTGAACCAAGGCGGGGCGGCTGGTGTCCAATCAGTTTATGAGCACTTGGCCGAAGAACTTAAGATTGTCATGCAATTGACCGGATCTCACACGGTTGCTGAGTTGCAACGTGCCAAAATTATTGATGCAAAGTTTTAATATAGCGTGAAATACGGACCGAATCGTTGTAATTCGGTCCGTTTTTGTTTGTCTGATTGTTTAATTATAATTTGAAAAAAGTACATAAAATCGGAGTATGGTTATGTGGAATTAGATTTCTATTAAGGGTGAGTTTATTTATGATGGTTTTTTATAATAGTATTAGCTGTTTGCGTGGCAGTGGGTTGTTTATTGGCGATAACGTTATTTAGAAATCAGTTTATCGCTGATGATGTGAGTGAAACGACAGCGGTGGAAGGCGTTTCAGAGAAGGTTGATGATAATGCCAGTGAAAAGTTAGACAAATTTCATAATGAAAATGAAACGCAATCATTACTGGCATTCTCCGGCTTGGTTAAGGAAATTAAACTGAATAATGCTGAGGGTCAGGCTTTGTCTGAAGAGATGGGCCTGCACTTTGGTAGTCATGACTATCTCGGCATCGCTGATATTACGTGGGAAAAAATAAAAGCACGGGCAGAAAAAGGGCAGAATGCATCAAGCATTGGGACGGCGCTGTTGAACGAAAACAGTGTACAGGCCACAAAAACCATTGCGGAAATCGTTGAAGACTCGGGTCATACGCTTGACGAACTGAATCAAATTGTGAATGTCTCAAGAGAGAAACTTCGAACAGCTCACTTCAGTTCGAGTGATACTGAAGAGTCATCTGTGACGACTGACGCATCTGTTGAATTGCCTTTGAGTAAAGTTAAGAATGGGCACAAGCAGCCACAAATCGTTCAAAAGCAAATTAGATTGCCGTTCGAACAAGGGGAAACAAAGGTGGAGAATCTAAAACCCAGATTATTCATGCACTAAATTTTTAACCACAGCTAAATCAGTAAAATACGATAAATCACCTTGAAACTGCCAGTACCTTGGCACGGTTTCAGGGTGTTTTTTTCGATTGGGCGTTTTTTGAGAAAAAT
>NZ_PVSN01000001.1 GCF_004766315.1 Weissella confusa
CGACCGCTCTAGACAATGCGGTTATGGAAAGTTTCTTTAATAAGTTGAAAGTCGAAATCGGCCCATTGAACAATTATTCATCAGCAAAAGAGTTGATTGATGCAATTAACAATTGGATACTGTATTATAACAACACACGAATTCAAGCAAAATTAAACGGCCACTCACCGGTAGAATACCGACAAATGGCCGCTTAATCAGCTAAAATATTTTACTTTAACTTTTTGGGTACACCGCATTATTGCGGTGTCTTTTTTTGTACCAGTGAATGAAACTTGAAAAAATCTGAACGTTTTGTAAAGGCGCTTGTTATTAGGACAAATTTTCCCGGTAGGTGTGCTAAACTTAGGGATAAGAAACATATATGATAGGAGAACACCCATGAAAGCATTTCGCGAGATTATGTCTTGGGTTATTCCGATTGCTATCGGATTAATTATTGCGCTCTTGATTAAGTCTTACTGGTTTACGTTGGTCCGTGTTGACGGAACTTCAATGGAGCCAAATTTGACTAACAACGAACGTGTATTTGTCTTGAAGCCAGACAAAGTTCACCGAGGAAGTGTCGTGGTATTTGATGCTTATGGTGAAGATCCAGAAGTTGATGGTCACAAGGATTACGTTAAGCGTGTAATTGGTATGCCTGGTGACACAGTTAGCGCTGTGAATGGTGTTATCAAGGTTAACGGCAAGGTTGTTGATCAAGATTTCATTCCTGAATCTGAGCAAACGGCAACGAATACGGTTAACAACGTTGGTAACTGGTCAAGCTTGACTGAACTTGGTGACCACATGGGTTGGCAACGCCAAAAGACGGTTAAGGTGCCAAAGGGACAATACTTTGTCCTTGGTGATCACCGTACAGTCTCAAACGACTCACGTTATTGGGGATTTGTCAGCGAAGACAAGGTTTTGGGTGTTGTGAAGGTGCCATTCTGGGGTAACGCAGAAAAGAAGGCTAACATTAACACACAATGGAAGACATTCTTTGAGAAGTAATGAAAAATGCGACTAGCTAAGTGCTAGTCGCATTTTTTTATATCGGTAAGATTAATGTTTGGTCATCCACAGACACAATTTTGAGTGGCGTTTGGAACGCCGCAGAAAGTTTGGCCTCATCTAGCAAAGTTTGCTTGTCAGCTGTTAACAATTCACCCGATTTGTTAAGCAACCAAATGGCATCGCTGTAAGCAAAGGCCTGATTTAAGTCATGCAGAACCATAATCACTGTCAATTGGCGTTCTTTTTGGACACGCTGCAACGTTTTTAGAAAGATTTGCTGGTATTGCAAATCCAAATAAGTAGTTGGCTCATCAAGAATCAGTAAATCTGGTGCTTGATGCAGGACAAAGGCTAGCCAAGCGAGTTGCTGTTGGCCACCAGATAGCGACATCATATTTTGATCAAGCAACGCTTCGAGTTGTAAGGCGTTGATAATACGCTCATCCAAATCCGGTTGCTTAATCGTTAAAAGATCGCGTACTGTCAGCGGTTCAAACAGCTCGTTTTTTTGTGCGAGTAACGCGATTTTCTTTGGCCGTTCCGTGATAAATCCGGTCGACGGCTTTAGGTCATCGGTTATTAATTGCAACAAGGTTGTTTTTCCAGCTCCGTTTGGACCAATCAATGTCGTAATGCGATTGGGTTCAAGCGATGCCGAAACATCATTCAGAATACGTTTCTCATTGCGATTGAATGAAACTTGATTAAATTTAAGCATGGCGACCACCTCGAATGAGCATTAGAACGAATAATGGCCCACTAATTGCGAGCAAGACGGCACTGGTCGACAATTCTTTAGGCGCTAAAATCGTTCGGGCGATGGTATCAGCGTTTAATAATAATAAGCTGCCCCACAAAGCAGTCGAACCAATTAACTGTTGTGATTTCGCTTTTGGTGACATTAACCGAGCGATTTGTGGCAGAATCGCCCCTAAGAAAAAGACGACGCCAATCAAGCTAGTTAAAGCGCCAATCCAAATACTAATGGCGATTAAGACATACCACATTGTGCGTGATTCGTTGATTCCCAGCAGACGAACTTGCTGAGATGACAACGCGAAATACTTTAAATGATGCCAAACCAAGAGTAATAAGATACTACCGACTAACCCGCTGATGGCTAGTTGGACAACTTGCAACCAAGTGACGGTGCTGAGTGTAGGTAATGGTAGGCCGAATCCTTCACTGGCAATGTTTGTGCCCGCTTGAAATGTCATCGCGGTTGCAATGCCAATCAAAATGAGCTGTAAATTACCACGATTAGTCGGCATCACGAGGCGCCACCCGATCATGATAATGATGCCGGTAAGTGCCCCGACAATAACATTATTGGCTAGTACGCTTGGGATTAAAACCAACGCACCTGTTGTGAAAAACTGACTACCGTTCATCATGCCTAAGATCGAGGCATCGACAAATCGATTACGTAAGACAAGTTGTAGTAACAAACCATTGGTGCCGATAATGGCGCCACCAATAATACTCACGATAATGCGTGGCAGTCGGTAAGCCAGGATGAGGTGCCATGCGTCATTATTTGAAAAGACTGGCAGGCCAGTGCTACCAACCATCAAAGCGATGACAACGCTGATGATTAGCAAACCAACTAGCACCCAATTATAAAGATGTTTCATAGGCAGCCCCTTTAATTTCCTAACCAAGTTTTGAGTTGATCGAATGCTTTTGGCGCATTGAGATTGGCTGTCATACCAAAAATAGGTTCTTTGGCTTGATAGACGTGCCCGTTTTTCACAGCATTAATAGCCTGCCAATTGTTTTGGGCAAACAGAGCATCAAAACTTTTGAAAACATTGTCGGGCATTGCATGCGCCATGGTAATGATGACATCAGGGTTCTCGGATGCGATTTGTTCAGCGTTCAAGTTCGTATACGCTGAGTCACCTGCCCCAATGACATCCCCACCTGCTTTAGTAATTAAATCACCGACATAGCTGTGTTGGGTGCCGATCAAGAATGAACCACCCGGCATCCCCATGAGTAGTGCAACTTTTGGTCGGGATGCTAATTTAACGGGCTTAATGGTCAATTGTTTAACTAGTTGCTTTGCTTCAGTTTGTTTATTGTATTGGTCCCCGACTGTGTTAATGCTACTTTTTAACGCATCAAGTGTTGAAAAATCCAATGTCTGCGTCGCGATATGATCGCTGGCTAACTTTTGTTGGTAGTCATCAACCAATGCGCTATCTAAGTAGACCACATCAGGTTTTAGTGACGACATTTTTTCCAAATTAGGTGCAACGTGATTACCAACTTGAGGCAACGTGGCATACCGTTTTGGCAGTGTTTGTTGCTCACCAGGTGTGGGCACCCCAACTAAGGGGATGGTTAATTTATCAAACACTTGGGCTTGCGCATTTGTAGTGACGATTATCCGTTTTGTTGGGGATGACGCTGTATGTCCGTCCTTTTGCGTCACTAACCATACCCAACCGCCAGCTAGTATTACCAAAATAATGAATAGGATACTTAATCCAGTTAGTTGTTTTTTTGACATGGCTTACTTCTTCTTTAGTAGATTTAGCGCAACTGCACCGGCAATTCCAATCACTAATCCACCACCGATAATCGCTGCAATCGGCAAAGGTGTTTCACTAGTCGCTGTGTCCGTTTGAGGTGTGACCTCTTTCTTAGTCACAGGAACTTTTTTCTTATCACTAACATTTGCCGAAGTTGAGACTTCACTACTTGTTGAAGTTGTTGATGAAGCATTGTTTGATGTAATCGCCGAACTATCAGTCGAAACTGATTCACTCGTTACACTTGATTGGGTTGATGTGCTGGAAGCGCTTGAAGTAGTAGCACTGTGCTGTGCAACAGATGACGAAGCAACTGTCGCTTGCTGTGGCGCCGGGACAGTTGATCCATCAACAACTAACCCAACCGTGTAATTGTGGTGATAGTTGATATTATCAACATCGACACGAATATTGGCATTGTGACGGGCACTTAGGTCGTTTGTGCGGAAAGTATAAGTGATTGTTTGATTATTTCCCGCTTGACTCTTGGCGATTGAAACACCACCACCATCAACGCTCAGCATCTGGACCGGATAATTACCTAAACTTGTATCAGTTGTAATCGTTGATGTGATTGAATAACCGTTATCACTGGGTGTAACGGTTGCCGAACCAGCAAAATAGGCCGCCGCATACGACGTTTTATTTGTACCGTTCTCTAAAACTTGCATCGGTACAGTATAACTATCTGCAGATACAAAATATGTTGGCGTTAGAATTGTCGTTAAGCTAAGCGCGACGGTAATCAAAATTTTTTTAATCATTATTATTGTGCTTTCTCCAAATATTTAAGGCGAGCGATGTGCCGATAAAGCCAATAGCTGTTGCAATTGAAGCACCGATGGCAATCATAACGGCACTCATATTAGAATGTTCCGCCGTCACCTTAACGCTTGAAAGATGGCTAGAACTATTGGTAGCTGGCAGGTGCTTTTGTGCGACGTGAATTTTGTGTTGCTTTTTCTCGGATGTGCTCTTTTGAGTTGCTGATTGAGCTTGGTTTGTGGTCACTACTGTGTGTTGTGGCGTCTTAACAGCTGATTGTGGCATTACAACCGCCGGCGCAGTGGTTACGGAATTTGTATCGACGGGCGCTTTACTTGTAGATGCGCTGGATGCCGTTGTGTTGTTAGACATACCCGCGGTACTAATGGCAGTGTCCGGTGCTACAACCGTTGGCGTATTATCAGCCACGCTATTACTTGTTTGTGATGTAGAAGTTGTGGCCGTATTATCGCCAATAACCAAGCGAATGCTGTAGTAGTTGTCGTAAGGCATTGGTTGTGTAAACGCCACGTGAATATTAGTGATAATTGGCGCTGATAATTCTGATGGTGACAATGTTAAACGGACAACTGATTGGTAGAAACCGCTGTCCAATTCGGTACTGATAACCTTGGCATCGTGTGTTGCATCATTGAAAGTAATAGGCGATTGCCCCATCATTTCTGGCGTATGCGTTGTAATGAAAGCAAAGTAAGATCCATCTGCATTTTTGACTAACTTAATTGTTGGCAACATGTAGGTGGCAGCCATTGAAGGCTTGTCATTATCGGATTGCAGAATAGTTAAACTACGCATTTCCTCTGTGATATCTGTCTTTGGTGTGTCAGGCTTCGTAATGGGCGTTGTAGAAGGACTCTTAGTGTTCTCGGAGCTAGATGAACTATTAGTCTTAGAAGACTCGGAAGAACTCTTAGCATTTTCAGAGCTAGAAGAGTTGCTGGTCTTAGAAGACTCAGACGAACTATTGGTCTTTTCTGAACTAGAAGAACTGTTAATCTTAGAAGATTGAGAAGAACTCTTAGCATTTTCAGAACTAGAAGAGTTGTTGGTCTTAGAAGATTGAGAAGAACTCTTAGTTTTTTCTGAACTAGAAGCACTGCTGCTCTTAGAAGACTCGGAAGAACTCTTCATTGAAGAACTCTTAGAGCTATCAGCATCGGATGATTTACCAATGACAAGCTGAATAACGTAAGGGTGATCGTAGCTCATTACTCCCTGAATCGTAAATTTGACATGTATATTTGCTAAAATCGGCGCTGAAATTTCTGAAGCTGATAGCTTAAGACGAATAACTGATTGATAGTTATCATTGACTAATGTCGTACTAACTACCTTAGGTTCATGTTGCGTGTCCGTAAATGTAATTGGTGCGTTACCCATAGTTTTTGGGGTATTAGTCGTTATATAGGCATAATAAGAACCATCCGAATTTTTAACCAATTTAATAGTGTGCAACAGGTATTGTGCAGCTACTGATGGCTTACCTTTGTTCTCACTTTTTGGATCTTGTAGAATGCTTAACTCATGTGTCTCTTCACTAACAGGCGTTGTTGGTGCATCGGGCTTTTTATCTGGTGATGTTGAAGCATTGTTCTTGTCATCGTTAGTATTTGGTGCATGTTCAGTAGCATCAAGATACTTTTGAATATCAAGCGAGAGATCAAAAGTTGGACTCATAAACACAAATGAACCACCTAACATAATGTTAACGTGGGACGTTATGTGCTGATTTAGCATTGCAACTGGTAACGTTACCGTCCAATGGTTTTTGTCGTGCTTTGCAGCGTACCCATTAAAACTAAAATCGCCGAGAGATGCTTGATTCAATCCTTTTGAATCTTCAACAAGATCCAATGTGGCTTGACCGTTCTTCACTGTGACAGTTGCTGAAGGACTTAGATAAGGTTTCAAGGCAGATTCACGTGTTTCATCAATTGCATATGTTTTAAGTGGCACTTCATATGTACCGTCTTTCAATATGTGTGAATTATCAGTAACCGCCCCGTTATTTTTTGTGTCGTTAGCAGTTTTTGTTGCTGAAGACCAATCAAAGTATAGGTCAGATGATTCAGGCGTTACTTTTGAATGGCTCTCTTGAAAACCGTTTGCGTCAGCGGTTGAAAAAATAATCAATGTTTTGATGACACCATTCAATTGGCTAGTGGGCAACGTAACAGTGTAAGTATTATTGTTCTTATTGAAAGTAGCTTGAACTAAATTTGGTCCAACTTGATAACGGTATAAGGAACTTAGGCCGATTTTTTTGAATCCAAATGGAATGTTATCGTTGCCGTTCCATCGTTGTTAATTGTGACTTGCTGTTTTGAATCAAAATATTTAGCGAATTTGGATTCAGTACCGTTATTTCCTTGCGTAGGTACCGTACCAGGTTCGTAGGCGCCACCTGTCTTATAGTTATATGCAGTAACGTCATAAACACCCGGTTTTAAATTAGTAGCGGATGATGATGTTGAAGTTTTTTGCAAGACTTCTGATGCAAAGATAGTTTCTGAGTTGGTTTTGCCATCAAAAGATGTTGTCAACGCAATTCCGCCCAGAATAATTGTTGAAAATAACATTACCGTTCGTGATAAATGATGCATGATAAATACATATCTCCTAACCTGAAAATACACTTCTACGTGTGCTTGTTATGAGCATTCGAATAAAGTGAATGTCGTAACATAGGTCATTCTATGCAGAAATTTCTACTAGAAACAAGGAAGGCTCCAAGGTTTAGGAGTGTTTTCTAATGGTAGGTTATTTTTTTAAGATACAACGAAAAGCAAATAATTATTAGCAGTCGTAAGTTGCTGTTTCAACTTGTGTAGTCGCGATTTTAAATGTTATTGACGTTTGAAAATGTTAAGTGCAAGAGAGGCACCAACAAATCCGACTGCAGCAGTAATCGCAACACCAGCACCAATCATTGCTGCGCGTGCAATTTTAGATTGCTTAGGTGCTTTTGGTTCTGCGACCTTGGTAGCAGTTTTTTCAGCTTTGTTCTTGGCAACCTGCTTCGTTTGAGCAGGTGCTAGCTTGATTTTCTTATCAGATGTTGCTGTTTGTGACGTAACGACAGTTTGAGGTGACGCAACTAAACGAGTTGTCGCCAAAGGTGTGGCTGCCATTGGTACCGATGAAGCTACAGCAGTGAATGCAACTGGCGCAGGATCAAAAGTCGTTGCCGTTGCCTCTGTTTCACGTGGAACAATCACTGTATCTGTAATTTCGTTTTGAGTTTGACTATTATTTTGGTTGTTAACTGATGCATCGCCAGACAATTGATCACCGATAACCAGACGAATCTCATAGTTCTCGTTATAAACGAGTGGTGATGTAAATTGCACGTGAATGTTAGTCAAAATTGGTGACGCAATTTCTGATGCGCTTAGCGTTAGACGGAAAACCGATTGATAGTAACCGTTCACCAGATTGGTGCTCATTAACTTAGCAGCATGTTTGCTATCGTTAAAGCGAATTGGATTTTGTCCCATCATCGCTGGTGTGTGCGTTGTTAGATAAGCGTAGTATGTGCCATCAGCGTTTTTGCTTAGCTTAATCGTTGGCAGAATATAGGTTGCGGCCATTGAGCTTTCGTTCTTATCGCCTTGTAAAATACTCAAAGCATGGGTTGCATCTTGCGCAACATCGTTTGATGTATCAGGAGTTGCAACCGGTGTATCACCTGCTGGCTTTTCAGGAGTTGATGGCGTCGCTGGCTTTGTATCCGTTGGCACGTCGCCGAGGCGAACTGCTTTTTCAACATCAAATACCATGTCGGCTTGAGGCTGTTCAATGATCGTACCATTCATTGAAATCGTCATACTGGTTGCAACTGTCTTGTTCAAGTCGGTAACGGGTAGTGTCACCAACCAGTGGTTACCAGATGCAGTTGCTTTAATACCGTTAAAGCGATAATTAGACATCATCCCCATGATAGAAGCGTTACTCGTTTCGATATCGATAGTTGCCTGACCATTCTTAACAGTGACTGTCGCTGGTGTCTTCAGGTAATTGTTCATGCTTGAAGCAGTCGTTGTGCCAGTCTTGTAGTTGGTTAATGGTACTGAGTAAACACCATTCTTTAGTGCTGTTTGACTCGGCTTTTCAGGATTAGATTCGCTAGGATTATCTGGTTGTGCTGGTGTCGTTGGCACTTCTGGTGCAACTGGATCAGTTGCGCCGGATTCACCCATTGCGCTGGTCATGTTAAATGACAATGTTGATGCATATCCCCTTGAAGGACTCATTGGAACGGATGTAAATGAGGCAATTTTTGCAATACCATTAGCATCAGGATTTAAATCCTTAGTTGGAATATCGAAAGTAATCATTCGTTGGCCGTTCACCGACTTGGTAATGTTGTCAAAAGTTAGTGACGGAATCATACCAAGCATTGCTTGCTTTGATTCTTGGTAGCTAACAGTTACTTGAGAGGTTAACCAACCAATCTTTGTTGAGAAGCTCTTGTCGAACCATGTATCCATTTTGTTATCGGCAGAAATCGGCAAATCATAAGAACCGGTCGTAAGCGATGAACTTGGCAAAAGTGATGATAAATCAAATGTGAGATTTGACTTGTAGCCTTTTGAAGGACTCATTGGCACGCTAGTAAAAGATGATAACGTTACTTTTGAGCCTGATGTTGGTTTCAAATCATCAGTGGGAATGGTGAATGTAACGGCTTGTTGCCCGTTAACTGGTAGCGTGATGCCATCGAACGTGAGCTCTGGAATCATAGACAATATGCTAGCTACTGAATCTTTGAAAGAAATTGTGACGTCAGTTGTAGCCCCTTTAACGGCTAACTTAGCAGTTGCGTTAAAATATCGGTCCATACTGTCACTGGCTTCCATTGGCACTTCGGCAGTGATAATAGCATCGGTGGTTGTCTCGTTAGATGTGCTAGCAACTGCTGTCGTTTCAGCAGCGTATGCAATGGTTGCAACGCTGTTAATCGATGTCGTCAACAGCATGCCACCCAAGACGGCTGTCGAAAACAATGAAGCAGTACGTGATAAGTTACTCATACTTGATATCGTTCTCCTAAAAAAATAAAATAAATCCCCGAAATAATAGCGATTGTGAAAATTCACAGAAAGTTCACAATTAAACTTTGACCATTCTATGCAGATAGTAAGATTTAATGCAAGTTTAATTCCGAAGTTTAGGAATTGTGTGTGTAAGTGTTAAAATTAAAACATAAAAATATTTGGGGAATGGTTATTAGGTATGAAACAAACATTTGCGGTCATTGGGTTAGGAAGATTTGGTGGTTCATTGCTTGAATGTCTAATTGCGGCCGATCAAGAAGTACTTGCGATTGATAACAATCCAGCTTTGGTTGAAAACTACATGGACGTCGCAACCCACGCCGTGATTGCAGATGCCCAAGATGAAGATGCGTTGCGTGATTTGGACCTACCTAGTTTTGATCACGTGATTGTTGCGATTGGGCACAATCAACAAGCCTCAATTTTGACAACGATTTTGTTGAAGGATATGGGTGTTCGTCACGTGGTTGCTAAGGCCGAAAACAACTTGCACGCTCGCGTGCTAGACAAGGTTGGTGCTGACCAGGTGGTACGACCTGAACACGAAATGGCGCAACGTTTGGCTGAACAAATCATGACACCAAACTTGATTAACTACATTGATTTGGGTGATAAGCACTCATTGGGTGAAATCAAGATTGCGAATTTGAAGTTTGCGAATAAGACAATTTCAGAATTGAATATTCGTAAAAACTACGGGTTGAACGTAATTGCGATTAAGTCGCAAGGACGCGTAGTCGTGGCACCAGAATCTTCAGAGATGATTCAAATTGGTGATGTGCTCACTGTTGTTGGTGAGAGCGTTGATGTGAAGCACTTTGAATCACTCGTTGAAAAGGTAAAGTAAGCCGGAAAGCTTGACTAATAAATAAGAAGTTATTATAGTTAACATTATTAATTGACGTCTTGATGAAGAAAGAGGTTCTCAGCTAAAGTTAACGACTTAAGAGAGCTCGCGGTTGGTGAAAGCGAGTGTGTTAACGTTGGGGATGGCGCTTTTGGAGAGATTTTCAATTGACCGTAATTAAGTTGCTCAGTCATCATCGATTGAGAATTAGGGTGGAACCGCGTTAATGAACGTCCCTATGTCAAATTTAATTTGGCATGGGGACTTTTTTTATACCCCATGCAGTGAGGGTTTATTATGGAAAATCAAAATGAGCAACGTGAATTGTCACGTGGTTTGAAGTCCCGGCACATTCAGATGATTGCCATTGGTGGTGCCATTGGAACGGGACTGTTCTTGGGATCAGGAACGGCAATCAAGGCCGCTGGTCCATCACTTATCTTGGCGTACATTATCACGGGTATCTTTGCTTACTTGATGATGCGAGCGGTTGGTGAATTGTTACTATCAAATACTAAGATGCGATCATTCATTGATTTCGTTCGTGAATATCTTGGGGATAAATGGGAATTTGCCATCGGCTGGGCCTACTGGTTAAGTTGGGCAAGTTTGGCAATGGCGGACTTAACAGCAACCGGAATATATCTGCGTTACTGGTTCCCCTTCCTACCGCAATGGTTAACGCCACTAATTGTGGTCGTGGTCTTGGTAGCATTGAACTTGGTGAACGTTCGCTGGTTCGGTGAATTGGAATCAGGGTTTGCATCGATTAAGGTTATTGCGATTATCGCGTTGATTGTTGCAGGTCTTGGCTTGATTGCAACTGGTTTCCACACGGGTGGTCACACAGCGAGCTTTGCGAACTTGGTTGACCATGGTGGCTTCTTCGCCACAGGTTTCTCAGGATTCTTGATGGCATTCCCAATGGTTATCTTCGCCTTTACTGGAATTGAAATGGTTGGGTTGACTGCTGGTGAAACGGAAAACCCAGAGCGTGATTTGCCAAAGGCAATCAACGCCGTTCCAGTTCGTGTTGGTTTGTTCTACGTTGGTGCGGTTGCAATTATCATGGCAATTTATCCTTGGAATGACATCAACACATCACAATCACCTTTCGTGCAAGTGTTCGCTGGTATGGGAATTAAGTTTGCCGCTGATTTGGTTAACTTCGTTGTGCTAACGTCAGCATTGTCAGCTGCTAACTCAGCTATCTTCTCAACATCACGTACGTTGTATGTGTTGGCAAAGAACAAGCAAGCACCACACTCATTGGCAAAGATTTCTAAGAACATGGTGCCGGTAACTGGTATGTTGGCATCATCAATCATCTTCTTGGCGGTTGTGTTGTTGAACTACTTCTTCCCATCACAAATCTTCGTTTTGATTACTGGTGTGGCAACAATTAGCTTTATCTTCGTTTGGATTTTGATTATGTTGGCGCACATCAAGTACAAGAAGACGACAGCATCAGAAACTAATCCATACAAGATGCCATTGTTCCCGGCAACGAGCTATTTGACGATTGCCTTCTTCTTGGCAGTTTTGGTTATCTTGGTTTTGGATCCTGCAACGCAAGTCTCAGTTATCGCCACAATCATCTTCTTCATTTTGATGATTGCTGGTTACACACTTTGGTCAAAGCGTAAGCAACAAACATTGTAAAAAATAAAAATTGGCAGTTCGCGTTTGCGAGCTGCCAATTTTTTTGCTTATTTACGATCTCCAACGGTAATCATTTGATTGTGCCACTTATCTTGTAGCAAGGCTTCCAAGTAAACAAGGGCAACTGTTTCACGTGAAACAGTTTGCGCAGGTGTCTTTTCGTGACTATCTGTGACAATTGCCTTTCCGGCTGCGCCACCATGGAACATAACAGGACTGATAACCGTAGTATCGAATGGTGAATTCATTAGCATTTCACCGGCTTGGCGTTGCTGGCTGAAGTAACCAGGCATTGCCTTCCAAAGTTCACCTTCACGACCAGTTGTTTCTTGGTTCATGCCACCGGCACCCAACCACAAAATACGTTGTACATCTGTACCAGATTGGTCAATCGCATCCAATAGTGCTTGCGCGTACGTTGGCATTGGTGATGATCCGACGAAGCTGACGATAATATCGGCATCACGGACAGCGTCGACCAAGCTTTCTGATTCATACATGTCACCAGGAAAGACTTGGTAGCTGTTTTGTTGGTCACGCGTTAGGCCACGTGGACGACGCGCTAACAATGTCAATTGCATATCGTTTGGCGCGACGTTTTCAAAATTATCGATAAAATACTGTGCGACGTTTCCCGTTGCACCAAGTACTAGTACATTTGTCATTGTTACCACCTCATTTTCTTGTGCAAATAATAGCACAGAAAATTAAAATAGTGGTTGCAAAAGGGCTAGTCCAGAATGAGTTGGTAAGCCATACGCTCACCGTGAGGAACTGGCATTTCAACCATGCCACGATAATCGAAGCCAAGGTTCGTCATCACTTTTTGCATAATCACATTCTTAGGGTACGTATCCATGCGAATATCATTAAAGCCGTGCTCCAAAGAAATAACCAGCAAATCTTGTAGGAATTGTTGGGCAAGTCCCTTACCACGAATGGTGCCGTCCATCCCCACACGGTGAATCGTCATATATTGCGTGGCATCCCCTGCCCATGAACCATCGATTTCTTCATAAGGTCCTTCTGGTCCAGGAATCAACTTGGCGATGCCGGATACCTTACCTTCATAAACTTGCACGTAAGCAATACCTTCAGCAATAGCTGTTTCAAATTCTGAACGAGAAGGTCCATCCCCATGTTGCCATTGTGGTGAATCTTGCTCGGCCAAAAAGGCAATTGCATGGTCAATAATTGTGCTAATGGCGTCCAAATCTGACAAACGCGCACGACGGGTATAAGTCGTCATAAGTATTCTCCTCAGAATAAAAGGGTTGTTTCTTACATAATAGGCTATTCTGGCCGAAATATGATGTCGATTAGTTATCAAGATGACAACAGATTAGCCAGTCAGCTTGTTGTCGCTGTGGGGCTCAGTTAGAATTGATAGTATCAAATGAAATTCATGAGGTTTCGACATGCAAAAACAACCAGGAGATTGGATCTTCCGTGCTGTTAAAGGTGCACTGATTGGATCTGGGTTTATCCTACCCGGTATTAGTGGTGGCGCATTAGCCGCTGTATTTGGATTATATGAGCGAATTATCAACTTCTTGGCGCACCCATTTAAGCGTTTGAAGGAAAATATTTTCTTTTTCTTGCCAGTTGGTATCGGTGCGATTTTAGGTATTTTCGCGCTATCATTTGCGATTAGTTTCGTACTTGGTAAGCACGAAAGCGTGGCCCTTTGGTTCTTCGTGGGGGCAATCGTTGGGACGTTGCCGTCTTTGTGGCGTGACGCTGCCAAGGAAGGACGGACCAAAGTCGATGTGGTGATTATGATTGTGGCATTTGCTGCGATGTTGGCCTTTTTGCTATTTGGTGCCCCTCTCTTTTCAGAAATTGAACCAAGTTTTGGTGCTTGGATTTTGGCAGGTGCTTTAATCGGACTCGGTTTGATTGTGCCGGGCCTTAGTCCATCTAATTTCTTGATTTACCTGGGACTGTACAAAGGTATGAGTGATGGTATTAAGCATGGTGACTTAAGTGTTTTGGTGCCAATTGTCATTGGATTGTTTGCCATCATTGCCCTACTATCAAAGTTCATGGCTTACATTTTCAAGGTTGCGTATGCTAAATTATTCCACGGTATTTTTGGAATTGTTTTAGCATCAACAATCATGATTGTGCCGAATGATTTTAACGACTTTACAATTATTCATGTTGTCATTTCAGTGTTATTGCTAGCGCTTGGAACGTGGCTTGGTTGGTGGATGAGTCGTTTGGAAGATAAGATGAATACGAAATAAAGATAAAGCGGTCGCACGAGAATATGCGACCGCTTTTTTTCAAAAGGTTAAGGAATTCGGACTTCAAGCTGGCACAACGGTAACTAGTTGCTAACGGTGCTACAATCACGTCACTTAATACTGATAGTGAATGAGGTAAACATTATGAATGTGACCATGCATTTAAATTTAGATAGTTTTGAATTTGAACTGGCAGATAGCCAGGTGATTGATGAATTAGTGAGTAAAAAGAAACTGAAAGTCACGATGTTAGATCATTATGGTCGCTTGTACGAAGGTGACTTGGCAGAAGCTTTTTCATCTGATGATTTGACGACACGTGATTTAGTACCGGGCAACTTATACTACGACATTGAAGATAAACGACTCGTGCTGCCGTATGAATTGTTGAAAAAGATGGACAAGCATTATGTTCATTTGGCTGCGGCAGTTGATGTCGAAGCGTTTGTCGCATTTTTGAAGCAAGCAGATCAAGAAATAAAACTGAATTGCAAATTATAAAAGCAGGCGGACACTAAATCCGCCTGCTTTTTAAATGGCACGCAAAATGGCCATACTTATGATACCAACTAAGACCGTCCACATAATGGATTTCGTTCGCCAAATTGTAAGCAATGTTGGAATCATTGCGAAAACGGCTAGCCAATTAATGCCAGGGAGTTGACCCGTTTTAATCACAACTAGATTTTCAAAAAATAAAGCTGTCATCAGGCTTAGCGGAATGAATGCTAAAAATGATTGGAGCCAATTTGGTAATTTACCAAACCGGACCAATACAAACGGTGAGATACGAGGTAACCAGGTAACTAATCCGGCAGTAATCAGCACAATGACGTAATAACTTGTCATACGAAACCTCCTGGGCGTTTAGCATTTAAATATGCACTTAGTCCGGCAGCAACCACAGTAGCAATCAGCACTGCGCTTGCACTACCAACGAATGGCACCATGATTAGATAAATCAAAATCGTGCTACCAACAGTTGTGATGATTAAACGGCGAGTTGTGACGACCTTGGCGGTATCGATTTGAAAATACCAAAGGGCCGCAAACATCGCGACTAATGCAAAATCCAAGCCGAATTGTTGTGGATTTGGAATGAACTGACCGAAAAAGGCGCCGACGAAGGTTGCGACAATCCACGCTAGATATGACGCGACGTTTACACCATGCTGCCAACCAACCGTGATACTTGGATTTGTATGATTGCTAGCAAATACACCATAAGACTCGTCGGTTAGCAGGGATCCCATACCAATCGCTGATGGCAATGATTGATGGCTAAATTTTTGCGCCACGGATAACGACATCAATAAGTGACGTGCGTTAACTAGAAAGACTAGAGAAGTAATCGCGGAAACTGGTGCCACGGAAGCAACCAAACTGGTCATTAAAAATTGGGCACTACCGGCATAAACAAAAATCGACATACCAACAATGAACCAAATCGGCAAATGCGCACTAACGCCCAGAATCCCAACCGTTAACCCAATACTCAAATAACCCAGCATAGTTGGTGCAGCGTCGAGTACACCTCGTTTGAATGTGTAAATTTCGTCCATAAGCCCACCCTACTTTCCCGATTCTAAAGATATGTGCAATTAAACCATATTGCCCTGAGAATCACTAACGAGAAATTTGGCATCGCAGTTAAAAATTGAATTTAAAGAAGCACTAGTTTAAGCTTTAATAAGTTCCAATGTAGTTAATTAAAAAACATCAAAAAAATAGACGAATCGCAATTACGATTCGTCTATTTTTGGTCTAAGCGCGAGAAAGTTCGTCTAAAGTTTTGCCCTGATCATCTTTTAGTTGAAGCCAGGTATTTGTACCGGCAAAATACAAAAAATGGCCAACTTCATTAGCGCTCTTCAAAATCACATCCTTGGTAGTGTGACCATTGGAAATGGCATCTGCGTGTTCTTCACGTAATGTTAGGGCGAATCGTTGTGCAAATCCAACTGAGCCATCCTTATTTAGTGGCATATCAGTTTGCAACGTTGCACCAGCGGCGATGATCATTTCATCACGCTTGCGCCAAGTAACGGTTGCCTTTGCACCATTGTAGTCAATGAAGAATGTCACATCTGCAAAAGCTTGCTTAAAACGATGTTGCACTTTTGCAGATTTTTTTGGACCACTAGTGTTTGTAACCAATGCTGCCAGGTGCTTCGCGATTCCGTCAGCTAAGTCGGTTGTACCAAGTAAGTCAGGCAATGCATTGGCTGTTTCTTCGGATAAGGTAATCGTGATTTTTTCGGGCATGAATAATTCCTTAAATTACTTGTGATATGGGCTGTGAGCGTTAATCATAAACGCACGATAAATCTGCTCAGTCAAAACCAGGCGCATCAATTGGTGTGGCAACGTAAAACGCCCAAAACTAATTTGGGTATTGGCGCGTTGCAATACTTCAGGCGCTAAACCGAGTGAACCACCGATGACGAAAGTGATGTCTGAATCACCACGAAGCGCCAACTTATCGATTTCAGCAGCAAGTTCTTCACTACTACGTTCGTTTCCCTTGATGGCCAAGGCGAAAACGTATTCCTTATCTTTGATCTTTGATAGGATGCGTTCACCTTCTTTGCCCATAACTTGGTCCATTTGGGCCTGTGACAATTGTTCGGGTGCTTTTTCGTCAGGAACCTCGATTATTTCGAACTTTGCAAACTTTTGCAAACGTTTTGCGTATTCTGCAATACCATCTTTCAGGTATTTTTCTTTCAATTTTCCGACACCAATGATTTTAATATTCATCCGTCTTAAACCTTTCTTAAGAAATTTATTGATTTCATCATAGTTTTTAACAGTTGTGGATAACTGTTTAAACAAATTGCAATTACTACCTTTTCCACATGTTACTAACAGGTTGTGAATTGGCTACAAACGTTATTATATCAAAGATTTATAGGGTTTACGTGGATAGTTATCCACATTTATCCACAGATGGGTAAAAATCGTGTGGATAACTCTGGAAACGTTAGAAACTCGGCATTTGATCATAATTTTTCACAATTTAAGCCACAAAAAATTCTGGAGTAAAAACAGTTTTGCACACCCTATTTTTACCTGAAATAATCGAATACAAAGTATGAAAAGGATGTAAGTTTGTAATATTCGGAAAACAGGATAATTTAGCATTATTTACATGAAAATTGTGATATTTACCGATAAAAGGCGTACATTTCGGCATGTGAATTCAGAAAGTCGCTAAAATCACCGAATTTAATTAAGGTTAAACTTAACAATTGTTTAGAAATGCCCAGATTTGGGGGTATTGCATGTAACAATTAGTTTCGCACAGGTTTTCCACACTGACTTTTCCCCCGTAGATAGTGGGTTTCATTGCACAAATGGCCATTTTATCCACAAGTTTTCCACAGGTTGTGGGGAAAAGAGTGCGGTTATCCCCTATTTATCCACAAAATTCTGTGTAAAACCTTCATCACGCATCCTGTATAATAAATCAAGTTGGGGGATACTTAATATTATGAAAAAACGATTCAGTGGTTTAACACCGCCACAAGTCTTAACGTTAGGTTTTTTGGCAATTATCTTTGCTGGCGCCTTGATTTTGACATTACCAATTTCGCATCAACAAGGTGTTCATATTAGTTTTATGGATGCGTTATTCACAGCTGTGTCGGCAACTGCAATTACAGGTTTGACCGTTGTGAACACAGCAACCACCTGGTCATTGTTTGGTCAGATTATTCTATTGATTATGATTGAAATCGGCGCGCTTGGATTTATGACGTTTGCGGTTTTGCTATTTGCAATTACCGGGCAGCGCATGGATTTGAAAGCCCGTTTGATGGCGCAACAAGCGTTGAATCTGCGCAATTTAGCGGATGTTAAGAGCGTGCTGCGATATGTATTTTCACTATCGGCAATCATCCAAGTAATCGGCGCCGTATTGATGATGCCGGACTTTATTCCCCGCTTCGGCTGGACGCACGGTATCTATTTGAGTATTGCATCATCAATTTCAGCCTTTGGTAATGCTGGATTTACATTTTTCGATGAACCAGTCTTCTTCTTACGCAACGATCCATACATTTTATTGGTTTGGATGTTGTTAATTTCAGCTGGTTCACTGGGGTTCCTGGTTTGGCGCGATTTGCTGTTGTTCCACAAGCAGCGTCGCTTGAGTTTGCACACCCGCGTCGCGCTACACGTTTCAGCTTGGCTAACGGGACTCGGCTTCTTGTTCTTCCTGTTCACTGAAAAAGTATTGGCGCCGTTGGCTAATTCGACTTCAATTGGTCATCGTGTGATGGATACACTATTCTTGGCAGTTGTCCCCAGAACGGCGGGGCTTGAAGTTGTGCCGCTTAGTTCGATTTCAGCAGCCGGCTTAATGATCATCATGCTGTTGATGTTCGTCGGTGGAACGCCAGGATCAACCTCTGGTGGTATTAAAACAACGACGCTTGGTATTTTGTGGTTGCAGTCAATGGCAGCCCTCAGAGGCCAAGAAACGGTTAATTTCGGTGGTCGTCGCTTTAGCCAAAAGATTGTAATAAAAGCGATGATGTTGGCCGTTATTTCCAGCGTATTCGTGGTCGGCGTGTCGTTATTGCTAACCATCACGGAAGCAATTCCTAAGGGCGAAGGCCTTGAATACATCGTCTTCGAAGTTATCTCAGCCTTTTCAACCACTGGTTTCTCGATGGGGCTCACCCCTCACCTAACCGATTTTGGTAAGATCGTCATCATGATTGTGATGTTCATCGGCCGTGTTGGTTTGTACACGGTTATGTTCTCAGTCATGAACATTCGTGAAAAGCCAACGAGTTTCCAATACCCAACTGAAGAAATCATCATTGGTTAAAAAATGAGCACCGACAATGTTTTGTCGGTGCTTTTTGTGTGCATTCTGGATACAATAGTCTTAAACATAGGAATTACTAACGGGGGAAATCATGACGAAAGTTGATTTGGTAGCAACGGACTTAGATGGGACGTTTTTGAGTGATACAAAAAGGATTAACGAGGACTTTTTCGACCAAATATTAAAGCGTCTCGAAGCGACTGGTGGGCACTTTGTGATTGCGAGTGGTCGTGATGAAGAGCAAATTCATAAGCAATTTAAGCCATTTGTTGGGCGTTATGATGTTGTGGCCGACAATGGTGCAGTCGTTCGAACGGCCAACGGTGAATTGTTAAATGTGTCTGGCCTATCTGTAGCAGAGGTTGAAACGATGATGCAAGTTGTCGCTGATTTGCCGTTCGACCCACGCCAAGGTGCCCTATTCACTGGGCATGAGGCAGTTTACATGTTGCGTGATCAAGGTCGTTTGAACTTGGCCCATCAATCATTGGTCTTGATGATGTTTTCAAATATTAAGATGATTGATTCATTAGATGAGATTCACGAACCGATTTTGAAGGTGACAATCACGTATGCTGAGCATCAAATGATGGATTTCATTGCTGCTGTGCGTGAAGCGTTGGGTAATCGCGCCCACGTGACGACATCAGGGTACGGATCAGTTGATATTGTGGCGCCGGATGTTAATAAAGCGAATGGATTGGCTTATGTTGCGAAGCATTATGGCCTTGATTTGGAGCGAGATTTAGTTGCCTTTGGTGATGGTTTGAATGATGCCGAAATGTTGGCAAAAGCGAAGCGTCCATTTGCGATGCCAAATGGTGATAAAACGTTAATTGCGACCTACCCTGTTGCGGATGCTGATAATAACCATGACGGAGTTTTAACGACTTTGGAAAATTTATTAAATAAATAATAAGACGGCAATACGTTTCAATATGCAAAATTATGCATATTGAAACGTATTTTTGTATACGAAAATTCCCCTCCAGCTTGACGTTCAAAAAACGACTTTGTGAAGTTCACAAACCAGCAACATTGTTGATTTAAAATTTAAAGATGAAGTTAAATGTTTGTTCGCATCGAAGCTCAAGGAGGAATAATCATGGCATATATGGTATTTAAAGTTGGCACATAACGGGTGTCATGCACTGTATATGATGGTGAACAACCAAAAGAACGATCTGGATTCGATGTTTTAGGGGCTGATGAACAGATTGTTGCCAAGATGAAGCGATTGATTAAGCTATACGGCGCCTTTTATACGTTGAAAAGTGTCGGTGTACTAACCGAAACTGGTGATTTTAAAGAAAAAACGCTGCAAAAGTTGCCGGTAACAGTAGGTAAATTTGCGGCTGAAGACACAGTCAAAACCGCCTGCCAAATGTATGATACAAACAACTAAAAGCTATTTGTGAAGGATATCACAACAAAAGGTTTAGATTTTATAAAGATGGTAGTGAATGTTTTCACAAAACAGTCATATCAAGGGCTCAGGGTGACCAGAAATAAAAAATCACCGTCAAAAATGACGATGATTTAGCAATTATTTGAGATTATCCATTGCTTCGTTAAGCAATTTGTCTACCAGAATGTTACCTGCACTGGTTGCGTGACCCTTCACCCAGATGAATGACAAACGATCCTTTACTTGTTGCACCAAATCATAGACTTGTTGCCAAGCAGTCAAATTAGCGATTTCGCCGGAAGCTTTGCGCCAACCCTTTGATTGCCAGTTGTACATCCAATCCGTAACGGTATCTAGGACGTACTTTGAATCGCTGACAATCGTGACTGGTTCAGAAACTTTGGCCATCTGCAAAAGCGCGTTGATTAGACCAAGAATTTCCATTTCGTTGTTCGTGCGACCGTAAAAAGCGCCACTGTCTGAGAAGACTGGTGTCTGCATATCTGAGCCACGATAAATAGCAATCGCCCAAGCAGCTTTGTCAGTTGGACGCACGTGGCCACCAGCTACATTGCCTGTATTGCGACTACCACCGTCCGTGAAGATGTAATAATATTCATTTTTTGCATCGAATTTACCATCGTAAGCTGTTTCGTATTTACGAGATAAATCACCTGAAGCGCCAGTTTGATCATCAAACCAGGCTTGTGCTTCAGCGCGCGTTGCAAAGCCCTTGTACTTTGGTGCTGGCTTTGTGTGGGTGTACTTTTGAACCTCAGACCATGGCTTGGTGTAGAGGCCCTCGAACTGGTTTCCGACAATTGCGTAGGTCTTCATTGTTTCTCCCTAATTTTCGATTAATCTTATATAATATCATAGCTTAAATTGATATGTAACGGAATTATTCAGCTATTTTTTATTCGAAGGGGAACCGGATGTTTAAGTATTATTTCACTTATGAACCATCGATTCCAACGGGCATTGGGTTTGGTCAATTTTCATTGACGCACGGCACAATGCTTTTGCTAATGGCGGGTTTGATTTATTATATTGTCCGCTATTATATTGCAGCAACTGACAGTCGTCGTCGCCACATACGTTGGGGGATTGCGATTGCCATTTGGACGATGGAATTATTTAAGGATTTCTATTTGGCTGTGACTGGTCAATGGGAACCAAGTTTGTTGCCACTGCATTTGTGTGGCTTTGGGTTGATGATGATTGCGGTGGATGCTATCCATCCTAACAAAACCACCCGCGAAATCTTGTATAGTTTGACGATTTGGGGTGCCTTTGCGGCTGAAATATTCCCAGATTGGGCTTACTATCCAATTATGAATCAATGGGCATTACAAAGCTTCTTGATCCACGCATTGTTGATTGCCTATCCAATGATGTTGATGGTCAGTGGTGAAATGGTGCCGAACTGGCGTGAATTGTGGCGTCCAGTATTATTCTTGGTGGTTGTCGTGCCGTTTGTCATTTGGGTAAATGGGCAATTGGGAACGAATTTCTTCTTCCTAAACGTCGCAGCGCCAGGTTCACCGTTGGAGCCTTTGCAACAAGCGTTTGGTCACGGTGAGTTGTACATCACCGTCGTTCTGTCGCTGTTGGCATTGTTGTGGGTGATTATGTACACGCCATGGGAATTTGCCAAGCGTCGTAAGGCAGCGGTTGCTGTCACAGTATAATCTAATATGAAAAAACGGTAGAACCCTAGGTTCTACCGTTTTTGTGTTTACAATGGAATTTTTAAATCACGGTCAGGCTGAATGAGGTTAGTTTTCTTAACGAAAATCATGTTCATCAGCCAAGCTGAGATAACAGGGGCGATGATATATGCACCAAGCAGTCTCAACCAAATATAGGCGCCGTCAGAGGCTTGCAAGGCGGTTAGGGGGCCAATTAGGCCAGATGCGCCAAAACCAGCTGAAAACGGCGTTCCTTTGATTGATAAGAGCGTTGCGACGCCACCAGTGATTCCGGCAGCAATCATGACTGGAATGAATAGTAATGGTTTGCGCAACATATTGGCCATTTGAATTTTTGGTGAGCCGATAACGTGGGCAATTGTGCCGCCGATTGGGTTCACTGAAGCGCTCATCCAGGCTAATGTTAGCGAACCAGCCACGATTCCAGCGTTTGCCGCACCAGATCCCACGCCGGCAATGCCAAGCGCAGTCGCAATCCCGACTGATGAGATAGGTGAAACAATCAAGGCTGCAAACGCAAGTCCTAGGAAGATGCCCATCGGCAATGGTGAAAGGTGGGTTGCCACCGCGACAACATTACCAATCGCATTTTGAATATGAATCATCCAAGGCAAGGTCGCTAATCCGATGCCACCACCAATCAATAACGTGATAGTGGGCAATAAAATAATTTTTAGTTGACCGAGCCGAGGTTCCAACACAATCACGAGAAAAGCTGAAATGAACGTGACAAGCATAATGTTCAAAATCGCACCGGTACCGGCTAGGGTATAGGTGTTATTCGGATTAATCGTCACCACGCCGGCTGAGACGACGCTCGCTAGACCGATTGAGGCCGACGCTAATGTACTGAGACGTAGGAAATAACCGACCGCAAATGCGGCAATAATCGGCAACATGCTTTGTGAGACATTCGTCATCATCGTGATGAGACGAACCCAAGGATGTTGGCCGAAAAGTAATAAGACCTGGCTCGTTAAAGCAGGTGGCAACAAAGCGATGATAATGCCGAGGCTATTACCATTTAAGACGTTCAAGGTGAAATCTTGCCAATTACGGCGCGGTGATACAAACGTTTCAGGGTGCATCGTTAGCGTCTCCTATTTATGGGTGCGGAAATTAAAACGCCGATTTGAAAGAACAAATCGGCGTTGATTTGTTGATACTAATCATACGGACAAACCGGTTAGTGTCAACTAGTTATTTAACTTTAATTTGTGATCTAAGTGGCTAAAAACAATTTTATCGGCATAACCGATAACGACTCCTTGGAAAAAGAATGAGACCAAGGTTCCGATGTTAACCGCTACCAGGTTTCCAGTGAAGGCCCAAACAGCCATTGAGATGACCATTGGAATGGCGAAATTAACAATTTGCGCGACACCGGCGTTTCCCTTGAAGAACATGAAACGCGTTAGGTTTGTTAGGTCATCTAGGGGATGCAAAATGAATTGCAAACGCTGGGTGATTGAAACCCCACAACCGACTGAAACGATTGCAATTAAATCAATCAACAAGCGGGTGGACATTGGTAAATCACCGATGCCTTGTGCGACAAAGAATGATGAGACAAAGCCGATAATGATACTAAACGTCAAGACGAATAGTAAATTACCAATCACGCGTGGCCAGTCGATGCTCTTCAAAAGAATGCAACTAAGAATCGCAGCGATAAACCCGTATGCAAACAAAAACACACTGATTGATAGGCCGGTTGCGTTGGCAAGATTGGCTGCAGATGCCGTCCAGGGCGCTGACCCCATGTTGGTGGCAACCGTTAAGCCGTTACCGACAGCGTTAAAGAGCAAGCCAGCAATAAAATAAAGTCCTGTTTCACGACTGCTTAAATTGCGCAGCTGTCCATTTTCGTTGTACATCGTCATTCACCTCTTTCTCTATTCTAACAGTATGTGTTAGTGAACAAAACGACTGTCAGGACTTTTTAAAAGGTTAATTAACGAGGTTATGTTACGATAATGTTACAAATGGAGAAATTATTATATAGGGGGACTTAATTATGGGTGCTTATGGAGCTTTTTGGCGTAACTATTTTAACTTTTCAGGACGGTCAACACGATCAGAGTTTTGGGTACCATACATTTTGAATATTGTGATTGCGTTGGTTTTGGGGTTCTTGGCAGGGCCACAAAGTAGTCACTGGTGGACAGCACCATTCGGAATTGCGACGGTTGTGTTTGGTTTGTTGATTATCATTCCAATGTGGGCGTTGATTATTCGCCGCGTGCGCGACACAGGTGTTAAGCATGTGGTTCTTTGGGGCGTATTGGGAGTCATTTTCAACATCATTGCGTTCATTTTTGGTTTCATTCCAACAAATCAATTTAAGTAACGGGAATGTTCGGAAAAATAGAGATAATGTTCGTGTTTAGAGGCCGTTTTCGGCCTCTTTTTATTTATTGTTTGCAAAACCTTTGTGTTAATCGTTTTAATGTGCGACAATAGTTAAGTTGTTTTTAGAAAAGTGAATACATTTTATAAGGAGTTTTGCTTCATGTTTGAACGCTACTTCAAGTTGTCTGAACTTGGGACGACGATGCGCACGGAATTTTTGGCCGGTGCGACAACGTTCGTTTCAATGGCCTACATTCTCTTCGTTAACCCATCTGTTTTGGGTGCTGCGGGGATGGATAAAGGGGCCGTGTTCACGGCAACTGGATTAATCACAGCGATTGCAACCATCTTTATGGGTGCCGTTGCACGTTATCCTTTCGCCATTGCACCGGGACTTGGTGTGAATGCCTTCTTTGCTTACAGTGTGGTAATCGGAATGGGCGTTAAATGGCAAACGGCATTGGCAGGCGTATTCGTCGCCGGTGTCATCTTCTGGATTTTGACAGTTCTCCGCATTCGCGAAACGATTATCAACGCCATTCCAGCTGATTTGAAGGCTGCTATTGCGGGTGGTATCGGTTTGTTTATTGCCATGATCGGAATGGTCGACGGTGGGATTGTCGCGGCCAACAAGTCAACGATTATTGGTTGGGGTGACTGGAGTAATCCACAAGTGATGCTAACGATTTTCGGTGTCTTGATCAGTTTTGCGTTGTTCGCACGTAAGATTCCAGGTGCCATCTTTATTGGTATCGTGATTACATCAATCGTTGGATTGGTAACAGGTTTGATTCCTGCACCATCTGGTATTGTTGCTGGTGTGCCAAGTTTGGCACCAACGTTTGGACAAGCCATCTTCGGTTTTCATGACGTCTTCACAATGCAGATGATTCCGGTTATTTTAACGTTCTTGCTCGTGGCATTCTTTGACACGGCTGGTTCATTGGTTGGAATCGCTCGCTCTGGTGGGTTCTTGGTCAACAACGAATTGCCACGTGCTGGTAAGGCTTTGATGGCTGACTCAATCGGAATGCTGGGTGGTGCCTTGTTGGGAACGTCACCTACAACGGCGTTCGTTGAATCATCAACTGGAATTGCTGTTGGTGGGCGTTCAGGAATGACATCAGTGTTTACAGGAGTCTTCTTCTTGTTGGCATTGTTCTTCTCACCATTGTTGGTTGTTGTGACGTCTCACGTGACGGCACCAGCTTTGATTGTAGTAGGTGTGTTGATGGCTGGAAATCTTGCTGCTGTTAACTGGGAAGATTTCCCAATTGCCGCTGCGTCATTCTTGACGGTTATTGGTATGCCATTGGCTTACTCAATTTCAGATGGAATTGCCATTGGATTTATCGTGTACCCATTCTTGATGATCGTTACTGGTCGCGGCAAGAAGGTTCACCCAATTATGTATGCACTAGCGGTTGTTTTTATCGGCTTCATTTACGTGCTACAAACTAATCACTAATAACACTGTTTCATGTGAAACAAAAATGGGCAGGGATACCAATTTTGGTATCCCTGCCCATTTGTTTTAGTGAGATTCGATGAATGCCTTAAAGTTTGGCATGACCGTATCCAACCAGGCGATTGTGCTTTCATCAGTGACGTCATCTGTGCCACTCAACTTTTGGTGACCGGCACCAACTAGCGTATCATTACCCATCAAAACGGGTGATTGTAGGGCAAACAAAATATCGCGCAAGTGCATTTGCGCATAAACTGTTCCCAAAAATCCAGGTGTGGTACCCATGATTAATGATGGCTTGTTGATCATGACCTTGTCGACACGTGACAACCAGTCGATGGCGTTCTTTAGGACACCTGGAATTGAGTGTTTGTACTCAGGCGTCAACCAGATGACACCGTCGGCCTCTTTAACAGCTTGTTTGAAGGCAACAACTTCTGGTTAAGGAGTTAGTTCATCATCCACACTGTAAAATGGCAAGTTATTGATAGAAAGAACATCAATAGATAGGTCATCAGAACCGTAACGCTTGGCCAAAAAGTTAGCCAAGACACGGTTTAATGAGTTCTTGCTGTTACTACCAACGATTGCAACGTATTTCATAAAGCTTATTCTCCTACGTTAAATTGAAAAATACTGTCTTCAAGTTTACAGCAGGAACGATGAAAACCAAAATGATAGCCATTATTTGGCAGATGTTTGTTGATACGGAAACAAAACCCACCTATAATGAAAGTACTATAGGAGGGCTTTTGTTATGGACCAACAACGCGTTTTCATTCAGAGTTATATGTCATTAATGAGCAAGTTAGTCGGATTGAATCAATCGAAGATGAGCGAAAAACTTGCTGACTATCGTCACCCAGAAGTGGAGACACTAGAGTTCATTGCGAATCATCCAGACGATGCAAACGTCACAAAATTGGCGGAATATTCTGATATGACGCGTGGTGCAATTACAAAAATCACGAATAAGATGATTGAAAAAGGGCTAATTACTGATTATAAGAAGCCCGAAAACAAAAAAGAACGTTACTTTACGCTGACCGACAAGGGGCGCGAAGTGAATGAAGTTCATGAGTCGTTGAACAACGAATTTTTCGATCGGGACAAGCCGGTGTTCAATGCGGTGAGTTCAGCAGACCTTGATAAGATGATTGCGTTTGCCCAGACCTACAGCCAATTTTTGGATGCTGAAATAGCGAAAACAAAAGAATAAATACTTAAGCTGCAACTGGTTTTAAACAAGTTGCAGTTTTTTATTGCTCTTATTTTGTTGACAAGGAAACAAAATAGGTTTAAAGTGTATTTTTGTTGACAAGGAAACAAAAAGAAAAGTCGAATGAATCGACGATTCTTGCTCATAACAATTAAACGAGGTTTTATCTATATGTTCCATTCAAAGACGATGCAAGCCGAACCGCTACCTGCTAATTTGGTTAGCATTGCGTGGTTGCTAGTTCTTGGTGCGATGGCGCCTATGTTGGACTCAACGATGGTGAATATTGCTGTTAATCAACTGCGCATTGATTTTGGTACTAGTCTGGCACTAATTCAGTGGACAGTTACTGGCTTTATTCTAGCGATGGGTGCTGCCGTGCCATTTTCAAGTTGGCTAGTTGATCGCTTTTCCGGCAAGACGGTCTATTTCTGGTCAGAAATCGCATTTGGTGTTGCGTCACTGCTTGCTGGCCTATCAGGTAATGTTGAAATGTTGATTGCATTGCGCATTGTGCAAGGATTTGCGGCTGGTATGATTATGCCGGTTATGTTCACGCTGCTAGTTGATTTATTTGGCGGTGACAAAATGGGTCGCATGATGTCGATTATCGGTGTACCTATGACATTAGGTCCAATGGCCGGACCAATTATCGGTGGATTGATTGTCCAATTGATTTCATGGCGCTGGATTTTCTTCATTAATGTGCCAATTGTTTTAATCTCAGCATTGATGCTATATAAGAAGGTACCAGCGATTGCGCCTAAAAATCCATCTGCTACTTTTGATGGCTTTGGTGTTGGACTGTTGGTTGCACTTTCAGTAACGTTTGTTTATGGTACGGTGCAAGCCAGCACGACCGGATCGTTTAACAACCATCTAACGGTTGGCTTCGGTGCGGTGACAATCGTTATTTTAATCGGGTACTTGTTGTATGCTTGGCGTTATCCAAATACGGCAGTGTTACCCCTTCGTCTTTTCAAGCACCGCAATTTTTCAGGTGCCATGCTAGGGAACCTACTAGCCGGCTTTATCACTAGCGGACCAATGATTTTGTTGCCCCTCTTTTTCCAAGATGTTCGTGGTGAAAGCGTCATTATGGCTGCAGTATCACTCATTCCACAGAGTGTCGGTATGCTAGTTTCACGTGGAACAATTGGTAAGATGATTGATACGCTTGGTGCTCGTTTGGTTGTCGTTGTGGGGACAGTGCTTACTATTATTAGCACGTTACCATTTGTATTTTTTGATGCCCAAACGGCTTACTGGTTAATCGCCATTGTGATGTTTGTTCGTGGTGTCGGTGGTGCGGCGGTTAAGTCAGCCATTCAAGCTGATGCATATGTTGGTATCGATCGCGCTGACTCAGGTAAGGCATCATTGGGATCTAACTTGTTTCAACAAGTTGGTTCAGCTTTTGGTTCAGCTGTCCTAGCCACGCTGGTCGCTGGCTTTGTTAGTGCACATCATATTGTTCAAACAGCCCAATTGTTGGGTGCATACCAATATGCATTTGCCTGGGGCACGGCCTTTGTTGTCTTGATGATTGTCCCGGCATTCATGCTAACTCACAAAGTTAAGTAAATTTACTCCACAAAACTGTTCATCCTGGCATGAACAGTTTTTTATTTAGGAGGATTAAATGACATTCAATGTCAGAGGTTGTATATTTAGTCCCGGATTATTCATCAAGACAAACAAAAACCCGCTGAAACGGCAAGTTAATACCGTTTCAGCGGGTTTTGCGCTTTCACCCGTTGGGTGAAAACCATAGGAGCTCTTTTTTATGATATTTTGTTAG
>NZ_PVSN01000021.1 GCF_004766315.1 Weissella confusa
GAAGTAAGACCCCTCAGAGATGATGAGGTAGATAGGCTAGAAGTGGAAGTGCGGCGACGCATGGAGCGGACTAGTACTAATGGTTCGAGGACTTAACCAAGTTGAAAACGTGGTGTAAGGCTCAAACAAAGTTTGAATTTGATATTGACATTATGATTCAGTTTTGAGATAATTAATCTCGTAATGCTAATTAAATTAGTACGTGTCGTGACGATGGCACTGAGGCCACACCTGTTCCCATACCGAACACAGAAGTTAAGCTCAGTAACGCCGAAAGTAGTTGGAGGATCGCTTCCTGCGAGGATAGGAAGTCGCGATGCACATGGACGTTTAGCTCAGCTGGGAGAGCACCTGCCTTACAAGCAGGGGGTCACAGGTTCGACCCCTGTAACGTCCATTGGGTCGTTAGCTCAGTTGGTAGAGCAGTGGACTTTTAATCCATGGGCCCAGGGTTCGAGCCCCTGACGACCCATTTGGGTGACATCTGAATATTCCGTTATCCGGTGAATTATTATTACGCCGACTTAGCTCAGTTGGTAGAGCATCGCTCTTGTAAAGCGAGGGTCGAAGGTTCGAGTCCTTTAGTCGGCATCATGCGAATATAGTTCAGTTGGTAGAACGCTACCTTGCCATGGTAGAGGTCGCGGGTTCGAATCCCGTTATTCGCTTTTGCCGGCTTGGCGGAATAGGCAGACGCACAGGACTTAAAATCCTGCGATGGAAACATCGTACCGGTTCGATCCCGGTAGCCGGCACTTATTAATGGACTTATATGCTAATTGGATAAACACCCCGGCTACGAACCGGGTATTGCAGGTTCGAGTCCTGCTAGGTCCATTAACAAACGAAAGTTTGTTATCATAGTTTACTCGTTTCGGGACGTAGCTCAGCTTGGTAGAGCACCTGGTTTGGGACCAGGGGGTCGCAGGTTCGAATCCTGTCGTCCCGATTTATAACAGAATATGTTATAGTTCGCGGTGTAGCTCAGCTGGCTAGAGCGTCCGGTTCATACCCGGGAGGTCGAGGGTTCGATCCCCCCCGCCGCGATTGACTCAAATAACAAGGACCTTTAGCTCAGTTGGTTAGAGCAGACGGCTCATAACCGTCCGGTCGTTGGTTCGAGTCCAACAAGGTCCATTACAGACCTTAAGTCTTTATGGAGAATTACCCAAGTCTGGCTGAAGGGAACGGTCTTGAAAACCGTCAGGTCGTGAAAGCGGCGCGTGGGTTCGAATCCCACATTCTCCTTTGATGTTAAATCATCATCATTATTTATTATCGCGGGATGGAGCAGTCTGGTAGCTCGTCGGGCCCATAACCCGAAGGTCGTAGGTTCAAATCCTGCTCCCGCAATTGATTAACTTAGTTAATCACTAAAACAGAAATGTTTGGTCGCATGGTCTAGTTGGTTAGGACGTTCGCCTGTCACGCGAAAGATCACGGGTTCGAATCCCGTTGTGACCGTTATAATGGCTCGGTAGCTCAGTTGGTAGAGCATACGATTGAAGCTCGTAGTGTCGGGGGTTCGATTCCCTCCCGCGCCATTGCTCGGAAGAGCAAATTGAATTATTTTGCGGATGTAGTACAATGGCTAGTGCTCCAGCCTTCCAAGCTGGGAATGCGGGTTCGATTCCCGTCGTCCGCTTTTTTGTTTTATGGGACTGTAGCTCAGCTGGTTAGAGCGCACCCCTGATAAGGGTGAGGTCGGAGGTTCGAGTCCTCTCAGTCCCATGGTTGAAAGGTTCAACTTTTGACATGGGGACATACTCAAGAGGCTGAAGAGGCGCCCCTGCTAAGGGTGTAGGTCGGGAAACTGGCGCGAGGGTTCGAATCCCTCTGTCTCCGCTACTGATGGTAGATGCTTATCTACCATTTTTTATTTGCAATTAAATCGACTAATGATTAGGTGTTATCTGTTCGTCAGATAACACCTTTTTTATTTATCACAGCATCGATCTCGATAACTACGATTAGTAATCACAATCTGATTATCACAGCAGCTGTTGGTCTAGAACCTCCGACATTCTCAGACGTCTTTATCTACATAAAGTAACGCTGCAAAGGCAAATGTTAAAAAATGAAAAATGAGCATAAGCAGTATATCTGAGTTACGACCGTATGAGATTTGATGATTGAAAAATGGCGTAGTAGAGGTGATTAGCGTCGTTTGACGTACGAGAGAGCGATTGAATGGTTAATGATTACGGGTGTTGAATGTCAATAGAGTGAGCTTGTTAGTGTGCTAAGAACCGATTATGCTGAATGTATCTTATGTAAGCAAGGGGAATAGATTATGAAGTTAGTATCAGGGAGCTTGAAGCGCCGACGTGAGCAGTTGGGGATTTCACAAGCAGAGGTTGCAGAAGGCATTTGCCACCAATCACTGTTGTCTCGTATCGAACGCACAGACGAAGTTTCTAACATGACGGTGTTGCAAAAGTTGTGTGAACGTTTGCAACTAAACGCAGCTGATATCGCACAAATTAATGAAAATGTGGCAACACCCTTAAGTGTTGTGCGTCGCATGATTGAAAAGAATCAAATTGAAGAAGCAGAGGAAGCCTTGCTTAACCCGACGTTGACGACACGTATCCCAATCTATGCGATTCCTGAATTCAATGTCCTACGAGCACGTGTGGCTTTATATCATGGGCAAGCTGCAGAGGCTATGCAACTATTGCAAGTCGCACTAGGAGATGTTGATAAGTATCAGGTTGAATTGACAATCGAAATATTTACAGAGATGGGTGCTACTTGGACAGCACAAGATAAGAATGAATTAGCAGCGGAATGCTTTGAGCGGGCGTGTGGATTGATTCGCCGATCATCTGTGGACACACAAGCGGCTATGGCATCAGTTATTACACATACATATCGCCATCAAGCAGAAATGTACCTTGTAAGTGGTTTTGCAGACAAAGCGTTAGAACGGGTAACGGAAGCGTTGCAACTGCTACCAACAACCACAAATTATCACGAGATGGTGGCCTTGCAAACGCTTCGGATGAAATGCGCGGAGGCACTTGCGTTATCCAATGAAAAGAAAGAAGCGCAATTATTGGCATACGCTGCGGCTGAATTTTCAAAAGACGCGATATTGAAAGAAGATGTGCGAGGATATGCCGTTTTGGTGTAAGAAAAAAAGGTACTACATCGTGTAGCACCTTTCAGTCATTAGATTAGTAACCTCGTGAGACGTCAACGAAGTTGGTTGTTAGCGGCTTACCTGCTAAGAAGTCAGGCAAGTTCTTCATGAATAGTGGGAAGAGGTTACCAGCACGACCTGATGACTCATGTTCTGCCCAAGTCGTGTGTTGAGTCAAGAGCAAGTTATCATGGTGCCAGAGTGGCGAATCATCTGGAATAGGTTCTACTTCTGTCACATCCAAAGCAGCATAGCGAATGTCCTGCTTATCTAACGCATCAAGCAAGGCAGTTTGATCGACGGTAGAGCCACGACCAACGTTAACAAACAAAAACAGCTTCTTGAAGTGAGCAAATGTTTCTGCGTTAAAGAAATGCTTGGTTGCATCTGTACCTGGTAGCACGCTGATGACGACGGCGACATCTGGTAGTGATGACAAGTCGTCGATGCTAAAGGTGGCGTCAAAGCCGTCTACGGGGCGCCCAGATGTATTGACGCCATAGACTGGTGTGCCAAAGGCTGATAAGTAGCGCGCAATTTGTTGGCCGATGTGACCTGTTCCAAAAATCACGGTAGGTAGTTCAGAAAGCATGTATTGATCAGTGAATTCTTCCCAGTGATTACGGTTTTGATAGACGTTTAGGCCACGGGCAAAATGCATCATGTAGCCAATGGTAGATTGTGCAATCGGCACAGACTTCAAACCGCTGGCGTTCGTTAAGAGAATCCCTTGTGCCGATAATTCCTTCAGTGGCATATAGTCGACACCAGCAGACATCGTTTGAATCCACTTTAAATGGTTATTAGGCGTTGCTAGGATTTTTGGTCCCAAGGTGGCTGACCACCCATAGCTAATGGTGACGTTAGCCAAAGCATCATCACTAATTGTGTCTGGTGTTGTAACAGTCACGCCAAGTTCGGTTAGTTGCGCAATGTCGGCATCACGCAATGGTTGAACAGCGAGTAATAGTTGAGACATAGTCTAGCCCTCCTGTGGTTATTTACGCTTAGTTTATGACAAAATATCAGTATCGTCTATTAATATACACGGATTACCTTTTTGACGCACTAAAAGTTAGTGCCTTGTTATAATAACCTCACAGAAATAAAAGAGGATATTTATTATGATGAATTCACAAAACAAGACGCGTCGTTTGGTGCTTACAGCTTTGTTTATTGCAATTATTTTGGTTCAATCAATCGTTCCTTGGTTGGGATTGTTGTCAATTACGCCAGCAGCTGGTGTTGGGGTTCAAGTTCAAATAATTAGTGTAACGGTGGCAATCGGAGCTATGGTTCTCGGACCGCGTGTTGGTGCACTACTTGGATTTGTTTGGGGTGCTTACTCACTTTGGATGGCATGGTCAAACGTACCAAGTATCGGCGGTATGATCTTCCGTAACCCAATCACGGCATTGTTGCCTCGTATTCTGGTTGGACTAATCGTTGGATTGATTTACTGGTACGTTGTACGCAATCGTTCACTTGCACGACAAACGGGTTGGATTGTCTTCTTGGGCGGACTATCAGCGTTCTTGAACACGTTCTTTGTCTTGCTTTCAACTTGGATTGGTTTCTCAGTGATGCACACAACGTTTACGGGTATTCCAACATCAGGATTGGCTAACTGGTTGATCTTTGGTGTCGCTGGTGTGAATGGATTGGTTGAAATCGTTGTATCAGCTATCTTGGTACCATTGATTGGCATGCCAGTCTTAACTGTATTGAAGCGCTTAAACTAAATATTAGACCGAAAAACTGGAACTGACTTTATGTCGGTTCCAGTTTTTTTGTTGATACTATGAACAAAGTATTAAGTCCTAATATATCAGTAGCATAAATCGGACCAGAACTGTACAATTAAAGAGTAAGTGAGCACTTATTAAGAGCTTGGGAAAGCAAATAATTTTTTGAGACAGTAGGAGGCAAGTTTTATGAACTTGATCGAAGGACTTTCCATTTTGGACCTGGCTCGAATTCAGTTCGCAATGACAACGATTTTTCACTTTTTCTTCGTGCCATTGTCAATTGGTTTGGGACTAGTTGTCGCCATCATGGAAACGATGTATGTGGTCAAAAAGGATGACCAATACAAGCGTATGGCAAAGTTCTGGGGAAAGATTTTCCTATTGAGTTTTGCGGTTGGAGTTGTTACGGGTATTATTCAGGAGTTCCAATTTGGAATGAATTGGTCACGTTACTCACGTTATGTTGGAGATATCTTCGGACCAGCTTTGGCTGTCGAGGCGTTGGTTGCGTTCTTTATGGAATCAACGTTCTTGGGCCTTTGGATGTTTGGCTGGGAACGCTTCAACAAGAAACTACACTTGGTCTTCATTTGGTTGACGACGCTAGGATCAGCTTTTTCAGCTTTGTGGATTCTGGCAGCCAACTCATTTATGCAAAACCCAGTTGGTTTCAAGGTTGATCACAAGTTCGACCGTGCCGTTTTGGTCGATTTCCCGGCCTTGCTACAAAATCACCAATTGTGGTTGGAATTCCCACACGTTATTTTTGGGACATTCCTAACTGGATCATTCGTGGTCATTGGTGTATCAGCTTGGTCATTGCTACGTAAGCCAAACAGTAACCTAGATTTCTTTAAGAAGTCAATTAAGGTTGCGGCAGTGGTAGCGTTGATTGGAACTGCAGGTATTGGTTTGACTGGTGATCGCCACTCACTATACTTGCAAGACGATCAGCCAATGAAGTTTGCAGCAACAGAAGGTTTGGATGAAAACGGCGGTGGCAAGGATAAGCAAGAGCCATGGTCAGTTGTTGCATACACTAACCCAAAGACACATGAAGTGGAATGGTCATTGGACATTCCATATGTGTTGTCTATCTTGGCACACCACTCATTGACTGGTGAAAACAAGGGTTGGACAGAGATTAATAAGGAATTGCACGAGAAGTATGATGTGAAGTTTGGTCATGATATGAACTATTACTTGCCAAACAACACCATCTACTATGCCTTCCGTGTCATGGCAGTATCAGCTGGGGCGTTTGGTTTGTTGGCAGTTGTTGCCTTGTGGGCCGTCCGTAAGAAGTCAAAGCTTGATATTACGAAGTACCGTTGGGCCCTTTGGATTTTCGGCCTATCAATGTTCTTGCCATTCTTGGCACAAACAGCCGGTTGGTTGATTACGGAGCTTGGTCGTGCACCATGGGTCGTTTATGGTGTGCTTACGATTGCTGATGCCGTGTCACCAAACGTGTCATTCGCCTCATTGCTAACGTCTAACATCTTGTACTTCGCAACATTTGCTGCACTAGGTGGCTTGATGTTCATGTTGGCACGTCGTGTTATGATTGCCGGACCAGATATCGTTGATGATAAGCCGGAAGCTCAGGATGTTGATCCATTCTCAGCTGAAGCATTTGATGCAGGAAAGGAGGCTTAATCATGACAGGATTTCAAATTTTATGGTTCGTATTGATTGCCATCTTGTTTGCAGGATTCTTCTTCCTAGAAGGGTTTGACTTCGGAGTTGGAATGGCCTTGAAGGGCTTGGCTAAGAATGAACATGAAGAAGATGCCCTCATCGAATCAATCGGCCCTCACTGGGATGGTAATGAAGTTTGGTTGATTACGGCTGGTGGTGCCATGTTCGCGGCAATGCCATTCTGGTACGCATCACTATTTTCAGGGTTCTACTTAATGCTATTTGCGATTTTGATTGGCTTGATTTACCGAGGTGTTTCATTCGAGTTCCGTGAGCAAATGCGTACGGCAAAGTACCGCAATTTGTGGACGACAATCTCAGCGGTTGCAGCTTTGATTGTGCCATTCCTATTCGGTGTTTTGTTCACAGACGTTGTTCAAGGAATGCCATTGGACAAGGCTGGTGATATGTCAGCAACGTTCTTTGACTACTTCAACATTTTCTCAATTGTTGGTGGGGTCGCCGTTGCGTTGTTGTCATACATCCACGGATTAAATTACCTACGATTGAAGCTTGAAGAAGGTGACTTGCACGATCGTATCCAATCACAATTAAAGGTTTTGTACCCCGTTTTGTTGGTTGGTGAAGTTGCGTTTGCAATCACGTTGTTTATCTTCACCGATTTCTTTGCTAAGAAGCCACTTATTACGTTGGCATTCCTAGCAGTCATCGTTTTGTTGACGGTTATCGCTTGGGTAACCGGCTTGAAGCGTTCAAATGTTTGGTCATTTATCGCTTTGGGACTCACAATCATTTCGGTTGTGTTGTTGCTATTCACGGGATTGTTCCCACGTGTTATTGTTGGGGACAATCCAGCGATGTCATTGTTGTTGAAGAACGCGACTTCAACACCATACACGTTGAAGTGGATGACAATGATTGCCTTCACGGCTTTGCCAATTGTGTTGGCTTATCAAATTTGGAGCTTCTATATCTTCCGCAAGCGTATTGTTGTGAAGAAGGCAGCTTAACATAAAACAATCAGAGGGGATCAAGTGTGTGCTTGGTCCTCTTTATACATATTAGTTAGATGGAGAAAAGGCATTATGTTAGATAAAAGATTATTTAAGTTTCCTGGTGCTAGAAAAGCGTTGGGAATCTTGTCGGTGCTGACGTTGATTCAGGCTTTGGCGATTATTGGCCAGGGACGCTTTTTAAGTGTAGCGATTACTGACTTGTGGCAAGGCCATAAGTTAGGCGCCGTTGTGACGCCGGTCTTGATTTTTGTGGGGGCGTACTTGATACGTCAGTTGATGGGCGTCGCCAAGCAGTATGCCTTATCACCATTTGCTGATGCCACAACGGCGTCATTGCAGACACAACTTACAGAAAAGTACGCGGCGCTTGGACCACGCGTGGTCGCGAACCAAGGAACGGGGAAGTCGGTTACTTTGGCAGTAGAAGGGATTTACCAGGTTCATGACTATTTGACGCTGGTATTAGTTAAGCTATTCGACATGAGTATTATTCCTTGGTTGATTTTGGCTTATGTTGCCATGATTAACTGGGAGCAAGCCGTCTTTCTGTTCTTCATTTATCCAGTTATCGTGCTATTTATGATTGTCTTGGGGATGGCTGCCCAGGCGAAAGCTGATCGGGAGTATGCCACTTTCAATCGCCTTTCAAATCACTTCGTTGACTCTTTGCGTGGCTTAACGACTTTGAAGCAATTAGGCTTGTCAAAGCAATACGCGAATAATATTTATGAAGTATCAGAAGACCACCGTAAAGCGACCATGAGTACTTTGAAGATTGCTATTCTTTCAACATTTGCGTTGGACTTCTTTACAACACTTTCGATTGCGGTTGTGGCGCTATTTTTAGGATTGGGATTAATGGATGGCACGATGACGCTATTACCAGCGTTGACTATTTTGGTCTTAGCACCGGAATATTTCTTGCCCATTCGTAATTTTGCGAATGATTACCACGCCACGTTGAACGGGAAAAATGCGTTGGCTGATATTATGGCTTTGCTAGATCAACCAGTAGCTACGGATACGGATGCATATGAGGCATCTAGCCAACGTTGGCGTGAAAACGACGAACTACAATTAACAGACGTTTCTTACACGTATCCAGAAGCCGCTGAACCAGCATTGCGTCATATCAATTTGGACTTCAAAGGATATGAGCGTGTCGCATTGGTTGGAACATCTGGCTCAGGAAAATCAACGTTGCTGAATTTAATTGGTGGATTCCTAAACGGTGAGGGTGATGTGTCATTAAACGGGCAACAATTACCGCATTTGCAGCAGCGCGCTTGGCAGGAACAAATCCAAGTCCTACCACAACAACCGTATATCTTTCACGATACTTTACGTCGTAATCTAGCGTTTTATGCCCCAGAGGCGACGGACGAAAAAATTCGTGAGGCGATTGAAACGGTTGGCTTGTCAGCGTGGTTCGAAGCACTACCAGAAGGGCTGGACACAATCATTGGTGAGGGTGCGATGCAGACATCTGGTGGTCAAGCACAACGTATTGGTTTAGCGAGAATTATGCTTGATGATAATCGACGTGTGTTGCTGTTGGACGAGCCAACGGCCCACTTGGATATTGAAACTGAAGTGCGCTTAAAGGAAACGATGCTGCCTTTGTTTGACAAACGTTTAGTTATTTTTGCGACACATCGTTTGCATTGGTTAACTGAAATGGATTTGATTATCGTGATGCGCGATGGGCAAATTGTTGAACAAGGAACCTTGCCAGAGCTGATGGCCAATAAGGGTTACTTTGTTGAATTGCAAGCAGCGATGCGAGGTGCAACACATGAATAAATTAATGAGTTTAATTAAAAACGATACTTGGGTCTTTCCATATTTAAAATCGTATAAAAAGTTATTAGTCCTGATTATTTTCTTGGGCTTTATGACGACATTTTCTGGTGCAGCCTTGATGTTCACGTCGGGATTCTTGATTTCACGTTCAGCGCAAATGCCAGAAAACATTCTGATGGTGTATGTGCCAATCGTACTGACTCGTGCATTTGGAATTGGTCGTCCGTCATTCAAGTACGCCCAACGCTTAGTGTCACACAACTGGGTATTGCGAATTGTCTCAACATTCCGTCGCCGTTTGTACGAATTAGTTGAAACGGGAACGAAGTCGGTTTATGCAAAGTCACAAACGGGTGAAGTCCTAAATGTATTGGCAAATGACTTGTTCAAAATTGAGAACTTCTATTTGCGCACGTTATTCCCAACGATTATTGGGCTAGTCATTTATGCGCTGATTGGCATCGGGGTCGGTGTGTTTGACTGGGGATTTGCCTTAGCGATTTTGCTTGTGTTGGCGATGACGACAATTTTGGCGCCGATGGTAACTTTGGCGGTCAATGGTGCCCGCGATTTTAAGCAACAACAATTAGAGGGGCAACTTTATACCGATTTGACGGATACTGTCATGGGGTTGCAAGATTGGGTCCTAGCTGGTCGAACGGCTGAATTGGCTGAGCGTCAGAAGCAAGATTTTGCAGCAATAAATAAGATTAAGGTGCAACAAGCACACTTTAATTGGTGGCGTGATTTTGGTGGTGCCATGATTATTGGTGCAGTTGCGATCTTGCTGATGATGTTTGCCACGTCACGATTTGGTGGTGATAGCTTTGGTGTGAATTGGATTGCTGCCTTCGTACTGGCAATTTTTCCGGCTGAAGATGCCCTAACGACAATCAGTTCCGGGGTTGGCGAATGGCCACGTTATCAAGATTCAATTGTCCGACTTAATGAGATGGATAAAGAAGCGACCCAAGAAAATAGTGAGTCAGTCACACAACAATCAGCACCTGAGCAATCTGATATTATCTTTGATCACGTGTCATTTGGTTATACAGATGAACCTGTCTTGCAAGATTTGTCATTGCAGGTGCCAGCTGGTGAACGATTGGCCATATTGGGACAGTCTGGTGCTGGAAAGACAACCTTGCTAAAGTTACTGTTGGGCGATGAGAACCCAACGGCCGGTACAATTATAATTGGCGGTGTATCTGTGGCTGCTTTGTCTGATACGCGCGCATCGATTATTTCTGTGCTGGATCAACAGCCATACTTGTTTGCAAGTACGGTAGCGAATAATTTGCGCCTGGGAAATTTGCATGCTTCTGATGAACAACTTTGGAAAGTGCTAGAGAAAGTTAATTTGGCGACGCTGGTTCATGGGTTACCAAATCAATTAGAAACACCAATGACTGAAATGGGAAGTCGTTTTTCAGGTGGTGAACGTCAACGATTTGCTTTGGCCCGAATTTTGCTACAAGATACACCAATTGTTATTCTTGATGAGCCAACAGTGGCGCTAGATCCGATTACTGAATTACAAGTGTTGCAAACTATTTTTGCGACGTTGCAAGACAAGACGGTTATCTGGGTTACACACCACTTGACCGGAATTGAGCTGGTTGATAAGGTTATTTTTGTAGAAAATAAAGCGATTAGCATGGCGGGTACACCGGCGGACTTGATGGCAACTGAGCCACGTTTCCAACGTTTGTTGGCGCTAGACCACGGTGATTTACCGATTAATTAGGATAATGAAGAAAGGAGATATGTGATGGCTAGTAAGAAAAAACAACAGTGGCGTAAGAGACTGCTTCAAATTCACCCATCACATTTCTTCGTAAAAAAAGGGCGCCTGCAACGGGGCCGTGTTATTTTAGTGATTGCCCTTGTCGGTGGCCTAGCATTGTGGCAAACTGATATACAACATCAGCGTGTCGAAGCAACGACGCCGGTCAGTGAGTTACCCCTTAATGAACTAACACATGAACAGTTTATTGACCGATTAGCCCCAGAGGCACAAAGTTTGCAAGCGCAATATGGTGTGAAGGCATCAATCAGTATTGCCCAAGCTGCGTTAGAATCAGATTGGGGACGCTCGGAATTAGCAGCGAAATATAATAATTTTTTTGGTGTAAAAGCCTCAGCAGTCATGCCAAGTGTTACACTATCTACTAAAGAGTTTGTTAACGATGAATGGGTGACGGTTAACGCCGCATTTCGAACGTATGCTGATTGGCGTAGTTCGATGACGGACCACGCGTTGCTGTTAGTAAACGGTACGTCTGATAATCCACAACGCTATCAGGCAGTTCTGCAGGCGACCGACTATCAGACAGCTGCGTATGCGCTGGTTAGCGGGGGATATGCAACTGATCCCGGGTATGCTGAAAAAATCATTCGCATGATTGAAACTTATAACTTGAACCAATATGATGTAAATTAGCAAGAAATGAAGCGAGAAAAATTATGAGCCTTGAATTTTTACCAGGATCGACAATCGGTATCCTTGGCGACGGAGTAACAAGCCGTACTTTGGCCCAAAGTGCCCATAACATGGGATATAACGTGGCTGCGTACAGCACGAAGCCAGATGCACCAGTGTTGGCTGAAGCAGATTATCGATTTGTTGAACAAGGAAATCAGCAGACAGAATTTGACAGTTTTATGGCATTGCCATCGATGATAACGTATACGTCTTCGTGGTTACCAGCCAATATGATTACTGGATTGCAATCAGCTCGTTTGCCACAAGGCACGGAATTGCTGGAATTAACAGATGACCATGCATTGGGACGCGCCTTTTCTGAAGCGCAATCATTCAACATCTTGCCATATGCAACGGTTAGTTCTTTGGATGAAGTTGCGCACGCGGCAGCTGAACTTGGTTATCCAGTTGTGGTCAAGCCAATTTTCAAGCACAAGCATCATGATGATACGGTCATCCTTCGTGGCGACTGGGACTTGGGGCTTGTTGCACCAATGATTGACGGTGGTACCTTGATTGTTGAAACGTGGCTTGATGATGCGCAAGAGTTTGCGATGACGGCAGTACGCGGGGTTAATGGTGACATTAAGACTTACCCATTGCGTCAAACAATGGTTGCCCAGCAACATTTGCGTCGTGCTTGGACAGTTGGCGATATTGCTGACGATCTTATGACGGTGATGCTGGGTGTGACGGAACGTGTTGGGGATGTCTTGCAGTATATTGGGGCATACAATGTGGCATTTTTCTACAGCGCAACAGGTAACTTGTATGTCCGTGATATTGCTGCCGGAATCCCACCAACAGCGACTTTGTATGATGCAACGACTAATGTTTCAGTGGCTGAACAACATCTACGTGCCATTACGGGGCAAGCGTTGACCGACGTCTTCATGTCGCAAGCAGCGGTTTATATGCCATTCACGACTGATCAAATCGATGCCTTGAGTCGTCACTGGGGCATTCAATCAAATTGGAAGTTTGCCTTCTACCAAAACGATATGATGTTGCCACAGGCTGGCCACGTTTTGGCGTGTGGTTCATCAGCGAACCAATTGTTTAATCAATTGCACGTCGCAGGTGTTTGGGAATTTGAAGAATAATTGTTATATGCAAAAGGCTACGCACTGAGTAATTCAGTGCGTAGCCTTTTTGGTATAAAAATAGTGGCTGTCACAATTTCTGTAACAGCCACTCACTAAAATGCATTAACCCATCATCACTTGGAACAATGTGATGAAGACACCAAGAACTGACAAGATCAACATCAAAATGACAAATCCTTGGATGACTTTTTGCATAGTAGACTTTTGCTTCTTCTTTGCCATGAAGTAATCCTCTTTTTCTTAATTACATCTATTGTACCAAGATTTCAGTTCAAATGTCACAGACGTTTAAATTCACGGTATAATATAATAATTGAAGAACGAAAAGGGGAAACAACGATATGCTTACAACGCTAAACTGGCCATTAACGGTTGCCTTAGCATTTGCGACATGGATTGGCTTAATTTTGTTTCACCGCTTGTTTCGCCGTTTGACCTGGCCAAAGTGGATGCGTCCCATTGATTTAGCGACATTGGTTGCTTGGTGGGCGATTGAAGTGATTAGTTTCCAAGTATGGCATTTATTTTTGTTACCACCAGTTTTGTTTATGTTTGTTCTGTGGGGCATTGGCTTGGCTTTGTACCAAGGATTTGTTCGTCAAACATTTACGATGAAGTCTTTTTGGATGATGTGGTGGCGCATTGTTGGTTTAGGTAGTTTTGTAGCGTTGATTGGCTTGACCATCTTCGCGTTCATTTTAACGAAATAGAGAGAAAAATAGTTATGGAAAAAATTGATGGATACGTTAAGACTTGGAATGCCGACAAAGGATTTGGTTTTATTGAGTTGAAGGGTGAAGACGACGTGTTCGTTCACTTCTCAGCGATTGAAACACCTCATGTTCGTGACTTGGAAGTCGGCGAACCAGTAAAGTTGGTTGTTGTACAAGGCGTACGTGGCCCACAAGCAGCAGCAGTTGAAGTTTGGAGCTCTGAGGAGAACTAACATGGCGGATGAATTTGAAGCAAAGTTTCGTGAAGAAGTCATTTCAGAAGAAGAAGTTTACAATGGTCACATTATTCGGGTAGTTAATCAAACGGTTACGTTACCTGATGGCCGTGAGTCTAAGCGTGAGGTGGTGCATCACAGTGGTGCTATTGCTGTGCTTGCCTTAACGGATGACGATAAGATGATTTTGGAGCGTCAATGGCGTGCACCAGTTCAAAAGGTAACGACGGAAGTGCCAGCTGGTAAGGTGGATGGTCGTGATCATAATCCATTGGATACGGTTAATCGTGAGTTAAATGAGGAGACTCGTTTGACGGCTGGTAAAATTGAAAAGATTGCCGGTTTCTACACGTCAATTGGCTTTGCGGATGAATTCATGACGTTGTATCTAGCAACTGATTTAAAGCCAGTGACTGATGAATTGCCACAAGATGATGACGAGCAAATCGATTTGCTTTATGTTGATTTTGATGAAGCAACGCGATTGTTTGAAGCTGGTGAATTAGACGACGGTAAGACAGCGATGGCGTACCTTTACTGGAAGACGCTTCGTTTGGCAGGTAAGGCATAATGTTTGGATTCAAGCGTAAACGACCGGATGAGAATGTCCCAGATGAAGATTATAGCTTTGCTGGTGAATTTGAAACCCCAGAGAACACGCAGGAACGCCTAAGCCGATTGCGCGGTGAGGCTGAGCCAACCAACACACCACTTACGCGTGAAGAACACCGTTTGAGCGGTAAGGGTCGCTACGAATTAGATCCAGTAACCCGTCGTTTGACGGAAGCGGGTAAGACAGCGCGTTTGAAGCGTCGCTTAAATATCACGATGTTAGTTTTGGTCGTGTTAATTGTGGTGACATACCTGGTGTTGTTCCTACTATAGTACAGAAGTAAAAGTTGAAAGTGAGATTTTGAGAGATATGCGTTACGGTATTATTAATGCAATGGCCGAAGAAAAGGCAGCCCTAGTGGCAGCGATGACTGATGAGAAGCAATCAACTATCGCTGGTAAGTTGTTCCACCACGGTAAGATTGGCAACGTTGATGTCGTTGTTGTGGAGTCTGGTATTGGTAAGGTTGCATCAGCTTTGACGACGACTTTGTTGATTACCAACTTTGCGGTTGATGCAGTGATTAACTCAGGTTCTGCTGGTGCTTTGGGTGCGGATTTGCGTATCGGTGACGTTGTCGTCGCTAGCGAATTGGCATACTCAGATGCAGACGCACGTGCCTTTGGTTACGATTATGGTCAAGTACCACAACAACCAGCTCGTTTTGTAACTGACGCAACGCTTTCAGCTGGTTTGGCTGAAGCTTATGGGGATGTCACAGACGCACGTTTGGTTCGTGGTTTGATTGTGACGAGCGATTCATTTATTTCAGGTGATGAGCAAAAGCAAAACATCTTGACGTACTTCCCAGAAGCCCAATCAGCTGAAATGGAAGGTGCATCAATTGCTCAAGTTGCGCACTACTTCGATGTACCATTTGCTGTTGTCCGTGCTATTTCAGATAACGCTAATGGTGAAGCTGGTCCAACGTTTGATGAGTTTATCATCGAAGCGGGTAAGCAATCAGCACAAGTGTTGATTGACTTCTTTAACAAGCAATAATGATGAAGGCTATTATTCCAGTAGGGGGTAATGGCCTTTTTGTTTTGTAGTTAGCGGCGACACAAACCTCAAATAAGACGTTAATCACGGCAATAATGTCAGTTTCCTACTATAATATAGTCAGCAATAGTGAATAATAAAATTAACTTACAAAAAGTACACCTTTTTATTTCCCATTTAAATTTACTTCTGGTATTCTAATTACATTCAATAAGAGAATCACATAAACGAAGGAGCATCCGAATATGACTATCCGTGGAATTCACCACTTGACGACGATTACGTCAGATTCACCAAAGATTTTTGATTTCTTCTCAGGTGTTATGGGTCTTCACTTGATTAAGAAGACTGTTAACCAAGACGACGTACGTACGTACCACTTGTACTTTACTGATGACATGGGATCAGCTGGAACGGTTTTGACGAATACGGTGTTAAGCACGATGCTGAAACTCACGAAGAGTTCGGTGTTAAGTACTTGGACTTCGAAGACTTCGACGGACAATTGTACGCCTTGGAGTCAAACGAGAAGAACACGGGTACTTGGGCTGAAGGTACGCCATGGCAATACTCATCAGTTGAGCCAGAGCACGCTATCCTAGGTTTGGGTGCACAATTGTTGACGATCAACAACGAGAACGCAATGCACATGGTTTTGACATCTGTATTGGGTGCTAAGGAAGTTGCTCGCGACGGCGATGACGTTTTGTACGAATTCGACAACGCTGGTTTCGGTGGTCAAGTTCACACGCGTTTGGTACGTTTGTTGCCACGTGGTTTGCAAGGTTACGGAAACGCGCACCACTTCGCCTTGGCAGTTGATGATGAAACGGCTTTGAACTTCTGGATCAACCGTTTGCGTCAATTGGGATTCCAAGACTCAGGCTTCGTGGATCGATTCTACTTCAAGTCAGAGTACTTCCGTCCAACACCAGGAATCTTGTTCGAAATCGCTACGAACGGACCAGGATTCTTGCAAGACGAGACGTACGAAGAGGCAGGACACCACTTGGAGTTGCCACCATTCTTGGAGAACATGCGTGATGAAATCGAAGCTGGTTTGATTCCATTTAACTCAGCTGAAGATGATTTGCCATCACCAGAAGTGTTCAAGAAGAACGTTTCTGATAATGCAGAAAACTAATTAATATGATTGAAGCAGGACGTAAGCAGCGCTTATGACCTGCTTCTTTTGTATCTGGACACTATTGCTTGTTAAAAGTTAGCGCTTACAGGTATAATGGAGACACAATTTGAACGGAGAATAGGACGATGGCCAAGAAAAAGTATAAGAACAACATTCGACACGCCTATGTATCAGGTGATCCTGATTTAGCACCATTGCTATTGCTACACGGTACTGGTGGAGATGAAACGGATTTGCTTGAAATTGCCGAATTTATGGCACCTGAAAATCCAAAGATTTCTATTCGTGGTCGTGTTAGTGAAAAAGGCATGAATCGTTATTTTGAACGCTACGAAGAAGGTGAGTTCAATCTAGAGTCACTTCACGCAGAAACGGATTGGTTGGTTGATGCGGTTCATGAGCTTTCTAAGCGCTACGAATTGCACGAAGAATCAATGATTATGATGGGATTCTCAAACGGGGCGAACGTCGGGGCACACGCCATGATGGCCCGCGAAGATACACCATGGAAGACGGCGTTGCTGTTCCACGCGATGTCAGTTGAACGCTTGGGTGATGATATTCAAGATTTGACGGATTCACGTGTGTTTGCAACGTTCGGTGAGTTTGACCCAATCATTTCTGAGACAAACTTTGATATGTTGACTGAAGACTTGCGTAAGGGTGGGGCATTGTTGTCTACGTTTGCGACGAAGACGTCACACACAATGTCACAACCTGAAATGCAAGCTGCAAAGCTTTGGTTGGATGCCAACGACTTGTTGGACGTGGATGACGAGCCTGAATGGCCAGCATCATTGATGTACGGCGCGGACGAACATGATCACGATCACGGACACGATCATGGTCATGACCATGGACACGACCACCACCACCACGAAGAGGATGACCACGAGTGGCACTACCCAGATGGTCAACCTGCCGATGATGAAGATGTAGTGGAAAAGTTGCCCGAAGACTAGTAAACTTATTCACATAAGAACTAGTTAAGAGGAGATGTCACAATGGCATTTGAAACAACAGTAAATGTAGCTGGGGATTCAGTAACTTACCACTTTAACCCGCAATTGAAGAAGTATGCATTGGGTGACACGGGCTTCGTGACTAACAACGCTGGTGCGTACGTCATGCAACGCTCACTTGAGCCGGCTAAGGGACTTGCTAATGCAATCAAGCTCAAAGTCGTTGTGAACAAGGACTTGACGGGTATGAAAATCAAGACAGTTAACCCAAATGGGGCAGCAACTGTTAACATTTTCGCCCGCAAAGATAACGAAGAGATGGTCGAGTTGTACCATTTCTACTTGAATGAGCTAGTTGATCGTGAGATTTTGACGGTCGACTAGGTCGTATATATAGAAAAGAGCATTCCAGTCGCGATTGGAATGCTCTTTTTTAAGCACGAAATGTTAAGGAATCCTTTAGTTTAGGGCTTTTCTGGTAGTCAGCTGCTATCCAAAAGTTAACGAAATGTTGAATCGTTACTTTTATATTGTAACAATCGTGACATAAAAGGGGCCAATAAACTAAATTTAAACCTAATTTTACGTAATTAGTCCCGAAAAAGCCCGGAATATGGCGAATGTTAACTGGTTAATAATATTTTTTAAAAGACTATTCTAATCGACATTTGAGCACTTATTTTTAGTAATATTACGTAAATGTTACACGAAAGGTCGGTTTAGGCAATTATGACGTTACGTAATGACTTCATTTTGTAACAAAACAACCGCTCTGATTGATAAACTAATACATGTTGTTAAGAGATACAGGTGTCACACATTAGCGATGATCCTAATGGCGTGTACCTGATAGTAATTGAAAAGATAGAGTTAATTAGAAGGAGAGTTTTTCCCATGAATAAGAAGATGATTACTGCATTGACTGTTGCTGGTTTGGCTACGTTCGCTATGGCCGAAAACGCATCTGCAGATACGTACACGGTACAATCAGGTGACACGTTGTCACAAATTGCAGCTAACCACAACACGACGGTTGACACTTTGGTTGCCAACAACAACATTGCTGATGCTAACGTAATCTTCGTTGGTCAACAAGTTGAAATTGACGGTGTTGCTTCAAACGCTTCATACGACGCAACGCAAGCTGATGTTGCTGCTGTTGTTGCTTCACAAGCACCTGTTACGCAAGAAGTATCATACACGGCACCTGTAACGACTGTTGATTACACAGCACAATCAGAAGCACCAGTTGCACAAGAAGTATCATACACGGCACCTGTAACGACTGTTGATTACACAGCACAATCAGAAGCACCAGTTGCACAAGAAGTATCATACACGGCACCTGTAACGACTGTTGATTACACAGCACAATCAGAAGCACCAGTTGCACAAGAAGTATCATACACGGCACCTGCCGCAACGACTACGACTACAACGACTGCTGCCGCTTCAGGTTCAACTTATGATCAATTTATCGCTGCTGGTGGTACTGATGCTTTGTGGACGGCTATCGTTATGCCTGAATCAGGTGGAAACCCAGATGCATCAAACGGTCAATACAAGGGATTGGGTCAAACGAACCAATCATGGGGAACGGGTAGCGTTTCTGACCAAACTGCAGGTATGTTGAACTACGCAACGTCACGTTACGGTTCAGTTGATTCAGCAATTGCCTTCCGTGCAGCTAACAGTTGGTGGTAAGATACTGCTTTAAATAAGAAAATACATCGATAACACAAAACCGCCACACTTCAAATTCGAAGTGTGGCGGTTATTTGTTTACTCTGCTTTGTCACAGCAGCTGTTGGTCTAAAACGCCTGACTTCAGTCAGACGTAAGACCAAAGACGCACCTGATAAGGGCGACTTGGTCACGTCGGAGGTTAAAACCTCCGACATTCTCAGTCTGCTTTATGTGTATCAGCAGCTACCGGAAACGTTAGGATAGAACCCTTTACAGGCCACATCCAGTACTTGTCGTTTGCGAGGAGTTGCATTTGTGCTGAATAGACATCGGTCGGTGTTGAAACCGTGGTGATGTCTGTCAGGTGGCTATAATCAAAACGATTTGGCACCAATATTTGTGAGACAAGGTGGCGGTCATCGTCGATTAAAATGCCTTCACCTTGATCGTCGTTTGCAAGAATAAGTAAACGTTCCATGATTTGCTCCGTTCTATGATTAAATGTCACGGAATAACTCTTGCCAAGCAGCTTTGTTTAACTTCGGCTTCTTACGTCGTGGTTGGCGTTCTTTTGGCACGTAGGTTGCTTTCTTGTACTGACGGACAATTTCAGCCTGTACATCCTTTTCCAAAGGTAATTCGTTGGAGACAAAATCAACCGCATCAATCGGGAAGTCAGGATAGGCGGTGTGGTTATCAATGAACCACGCACGCATTTCTGAATTGAGGCCAGCATGACGACGAATACGCTGCAATAGCTCATCGAGGCCAAAGTCCAAGTGATGAATCTGAGTCTGCAATTGACGCATCACCGCTTCTGGAATACCGATGTGATCAGCAAAGTGGGTGATGCCGAGCTTAATGAGCTTGCCATCCTCGTTTTGCAACACATATTGGTGCTTCAATCGGCGACCACAGTCACAATACAACTGTGGTCCAGAGTTACTATCGTAGTTATCGTTGTAGTTGTAGGCAACAAATTCCCAATTTTTACCATGGCCAACCAAATTCTGATCAACAAACAGTGATGTGTGTTGATAGCGAATGTGCTGTTTTAAGACAGCCTGCTGTTCGGTCGTTAAGTTACGCCATGTTTCTTGTCGTCGCTCACGAGTCAGAGCGACTTTTTTTGTTTTTGCAGTTGCCATTTGACGCTCCTTTCATGGTTAAATCGCATGACAACTATTATACGCTTGCTTAGTACCCAGCCTCAACTAGACGTTGATGCATAGCTTTGTAAACGCGTTCTACATCACGTGGTGTGCCACGTAGCTCGTAGTTAGCGATGACTGGTGCATTAAACGCTTGTGCGTAACGGCGCGCAGTGAGAATGTACTGTGCGTTGAAATTCTTATTACCAGATCCGACGATGCCTAATAATTGCTGCGCGTTATCGCCGGCCTCGATTTGGTCGTACAAGGCGTTAGTCATAATTTCATGTACGCCGTTGTCAATCCCATTACCACCATCTAGGTACGTTGGGACCAAAGCAAAATAAGGTGCGACTTCATCGGTATCAGCACTGCCGTCCGAAATTTCTACGGGTTCAAACTCAAGTTCACCTTGTTCATGAGCGTAAGTCACAAGGTTTTTAACGAATGACCGCGTATTTCCGGAAATTGATATATACAAAAGACGAACTTTCATGTTGTTTTCCTCATATGTTTCTTTACCATTTATTCCACTATACACTAGCACAATCACAAAAAACACACCCTTTTTGTACATAACGGAAAGTTATATTTAATGATTTTGTAATAAACTATTCGGAAGGTTGATTTGGCGGTAAATAGCGCTGTCAAGGCTTTTTTCTTCAAAAGTTACGCCTTGCATTCTGTTATGTACCTGACTATACTCAGAGACAGATATTAGCAAATGTCAGAAAATATAAAACCGAAAGATAAAGGTGAATAATATGCAAAACGTTACTGTATATACGAATAACAACTGTGTGCAATGCATGATGACAAAGAAGACGTTGGCACAATATGGGGTTAGCTACGTTGAAAAGAATGTTGAAGAAGATGAAGCAGCATTGACTTTCTTGAAGGATCAAGGTTACCAAGCTGTACCAGTTGTGTTCACAAACGATGCTGAGCCGATCAAGGGCTTCCGACCTGACTTGTTGGCACAACTTGCCAAAGCAATGTAACGACACAAACAGCTAGTTGTTGGCAATACTACCTAAACGTCGGTGCAGCCATGGGGGTTCCGCTTTACGTTAGGTAACACGGGGGAAATGATATGTCACTTGCTACTTTGGACCTAGATAAGGTCACCTACTTTGATTTAAATAATGAATTGAATATTCCCAAGGATAACAGCATCCAATTGGGAAAGGACAAGGAAGCTTTAGAAGCCTTCTTGGCAGAAAACGTTCGACCAAACACGCTCCAATTCGATTCCCTTCGTGATCGCTTCGATTATTTAATCGAACATGATTTTGTGGATCAAAAGATGTTGGACAGTTATTCATTTTCGTTCATTGAACGTTTGTATGACTATCTAAAGAGTCAAGATTTCCAATTTAAGTCTTTCATGGCTGCGTACAAGTTTTATGCGCAATATGCTGTTAAGACTAACGATGGTGATTATTATGTCGAAAACTACATTGATCGTGTTGCTATGAACGCGTTGTTCTACGGCGCTGGTAATGAAGAGTTGGCATTGAACTTGGCTGATGAAATGATTCACCAACGTTATCAGCCAGCCACGCCATCATTCTTGAACGCGGGTCGTTCACGACGTGGTGAGTTGGTGTCATGTTTTATTTTGCAAACGACTGATGATATGAATGCAATTGGTCGTGTGATTAACTCAGCATTGCAGTTGTCAAAGATTGGTGGTGGGGTTGGTATTAACCTATCAAACTTGCGTGAAGCAGGTGCACCAATTAAGGGGATTGCGAATGCCGCTTCAGGTGTTGTGCCGGTGATGAAGTTGTTGGAAGATTCATTCTCATACTCAAACCAAATGGGACAACGAAATGGGGCTGGTGTGGCTTATTTGTCAGTCTTCCACCCAGACATTATGGGTTTCTTGGCGGCCAAGAAGGAAAACGCGGATGAAAAGGTACGTGTGAAGACGTTGTCACTTGGTGTAACCGTACCAGATAAGTTCTACGACTTGATTCGTTCGAACGCTGATATGTTCTTGTTCTCACCTTATGATGTTGAACGTGAATATGGTGAGCCATTTAACTACGTTGATATCACGGCCGAGTATGACAACATGGTTCGTAATCCACGTATTAAGAAGACTAAGATTCGTGCGCGTGACTTGGAAAACGAAATTTCAAAGATGCAACAAGAATCAGGTTATCCATACGTGATTAACATTGATACGGTGAATGCAGCTAATCCAATTCACGGTAAGGTTGTGTCATCAAATCTTTGCTCAGAGATTTTGCAAGTGCAAAAAGCTTCTGAAATTGGTAATGATCAACAATACTACAAGATGGGGTCAGATGTTTCATGTAACTTGGGGTCAACTAACATCGTAAATATGATGGAAACGACTGACTTTGAACGTTCAGTGGACACAATGGTTCGTGCGTTGACGTTCGTTTCTGACAACTCTAACTTGGATATTGTCCCTTCAGTGCAAAATGGAAATCGTGAATTGCATGCTGTTGGCTTGGGTGCAATGGGGTTGCACGCATTCTTTGCTAAGAACCACATGCACTATGGGGATGAAGAAGCGATTGACTTTACCAACGCCTACTTCTTGATGTTGAATTACTACACATTGCTAGCTTCAAATAAGATTGCTAAAGAACGCGGTGAATCATTCTTTGAGTTTGAAAAGTCAGCTTATGCCGATGGCTCATACTTCAATAAGTATCTGATGGCTGATTGGTCGCCAAAGACTGATAAGGTTAAGGCAATTTTTGAGAAGCACCATTTCCCAACTAAGCACGATTGGGCAATGCTCAAGGAATCTATCCAAAAGCACGGCTTGTACAATGCTTATCGTATGGCGATTGCGCCAACGGGATCAATTTCATACGTTAATGATTCAACGGCATCTTTGCACCCAATCATTAACAAGATTGAGGAACGTCAAGAAAAGAAGATTGGTAAGATTTACTACCCAGCACCGTACTTGGGTACGGATACATTGCCATACTACGAATCAGCGTATAACTTGGATATGCGTAAGGTGATTGATGTTTATGCCACGGCACAACAACACATTGATCAAGGGATGGCTTTAACGTTGTTTATGCGTTCAACAATTCCAGCTGGCTTGTATGAGTGGAAGAATGGGCGCACTGAAAAGATGACGACCCGTGATTTGAACATCTTACGCATGTATGCTTATCACAAGGGCATCAAGTCAATTTACTACGTTCGAACTTATACCGATGACATGGAAGAGTTTGGCGTGAATGAGTGTGAAAGCTGCTCAATCTGATTAATTGGAATTGCGCACACTAAAAATGCAGAGCTGGTATAATCAACACCAGTAGCTCAGAAAACGGTCAGTGAGTGAATGACTTCCTGGCCGTTTTCGACTGAAGGAGAACATCGAATGACTGAAGGATATGTTGCAATCAACTGGAATAATGTTGAGGACGCAATCGACAAGGCGACTTGGGAAAAGTTGACTGAACAATTTTGGCTAGACACGCGTATTCCGTTGTCAAATGACTTGGATGATTGGCGTAAGATGGCTGAAAACGAACACTACTTGGTGGGTCACGTATTTGGTGGCTTGACGTTGCTTGATACGCTTCAATCACAAGATGGTATGGCATCATTGAAGAAGTCCGTTCGTACACAACACGAAGAAGCGGTATTGAACAATATCGAGTTTATGGAATCTGTTCACGCGAAGTCATACTCATCAATTTTTGAAACGTTGAACACGCCAGCTGAGATTGAAGAGATTTTCGACTGGACAAATACCAATGAATTTTTGCAGTACAAGGCGCAACGAATTAACCAGATTTACCAAACTGGGGATGACCTACAAAAGAAGGTGGCGTCTGTATTCTTGGAAACGTTCTTGTTCTACTCAGGGTTCTACACGCCACTTTGGTACCTAGGCCACAACAAGTTGAACAACGTTGCTGAAATCATTAAGTTGATTTTGCGTGATGAATCAGTTCACGGAACTTACATTGGTTACAAGTTCCAATTAGGCTTCAATGAGTTGCCTGAAGACAAGCAAGAAGAAATGAAGATGTGGATGTATGACTTGTTGTTGGATTTGTACAACAACGAAGAAAACTACACGAAGCATCTGTACGATGAAATCGGTTGGACGGAATCAGTGCTAACATTCTTGCGTTATAACGCAAACAAGGCATTGATGAACCTAGGTCAAGATCCACTGTTCCCTGATGGGGCAGAAGATGTTAACCCAATTGTGATGAATGGTATTTCAACGACAACGTCTAACCACGACTTCTTCTCACAAGTCGGAAATGGTTACCGTTTGGGTCAAGTCGAAGTGATGGAAGACGATGACTACAACATTGGCTTGGATTAGGTTGCATTACAAAAATTAAAATGTTATCATAATTCTCAAGATGAAACGTTAGGTGGAAACAGTTATGTTTAAGACGACAGTACAATTGAATGGTTGGTGGCGCAGCTAACGCGTCCGAACTGTGGTTGAAGCAGATTCGGTACGTGCTCTTTTGGAGCGTAAGTATTGAGTCTGTGCCGACTGATTTCCGTTAACGAAAGGTCTGCACGGGTTACCGCGCAGGCCTTTCTTTTTACCGCGAAAGGGGCACGCAAGGTGACTCTTTCGCGGTTTTATTTTGCAATTATTTACGGGGTAAAGGTTATGAACAAGAAAGTATTGACTGCTGTCGGCTTATTAGCTGCAGTGCTTGTTGCAGCAGGGGTCCAAGAATCAATCGCGGAACATAAAGCAGCTAAGGTCCCAACAGTGGGCGTTTTGCAATTTATGTCACACCCAGCATTGGATGCGATTAATAAGGGTATCAAGGAAGGTTTGGCGGATAGTGGATACACAGTGGGCAAGGATGTCAAAATTGATTTCCAAAATGCGCAAGGTGATCAATCTAACTTGAAGACGATGTCAACAAAGTTTGAGAACGAAGGTGCTGCTGTCTCAGTTGGTATTGCAACACCGGCAGCGGTTGCGTTGGCCAATACAATTAATGATAAGCCGGTTGTGTTTTCGGCTTCAACGAACCCAATGAGTGCCAAGTTAGTCAAGAGCTACGAGAAGCCAGGTGGCAATGTCACGGGTGTTTCTGATCAGGCACCACTCGAGGCGCAATTGAAGATGATGAAAGAATTTTTGCCAGACATGAAGACACTGGGTGTTATCTACACATCATCAGATGACTCAGCCACGACTGAAGCTCGCAAGATGATTGCGCTGGCTGAGAAGGCGGGACTAAAGGTGAAGGCGTACTCAATCGCATCATCAAATGATTTGAATCAAACGTCACTACAAATGGTTGAAAACCATAACGTTGACGCTGTCTTTGTGCCAACTGATAACACGATTGCTGGGGCCATGACAACATTGATTAAGAACACGGACGCCGCTAAGGTGCCAGTGTTCCCAACGGCCGATACGATGGTTAAAGATGGTGGTGTTGCCGCTGAATCAATCAACCAGAAAAACATTGGTGTTATGACTGGGAAGATGGTTGCAAAGATTTTGAAGGGGGCTAATCCTATGACGTTGCCAGTTGATTTTACAAAGACTGGTGAATTGGTTGTGAACAAGGCCCAACTTGAGAAGTTAGGGTTAACGATGCCAAAGGGCTACGATCACGCGAAGTTCGTGAAGTAAGGAGAACGGTATGAATATTTTAGTTTCAGCGATTGGACAAGGACTCTTGTGGGCGACACTTGGAATTGGGTTGTTTTTGACTTTTCGTATCTTGGATTTCCCAGATATGACAGTTGAAGGAACTTTTCCGCTTGGTGCCGCAACGGCGGTTACGTTGATTTCAAACGGTATGAATCCAGGCTTGGCGAGTTTGATTGCGGCTGGTGCGGGTGCATTGGCGGGGTTGGTGACCGGCTTGATTTACACCAAGGGTAAGGTGCCGATTTTGTTGGCTGGTATTTTGACAATGACGGCGGTTTACTCAATTAACCTGCGTATCATGGGTCAGGCCAACCGTTCTTTACTTGGTAAAGGGACCCTATTTTCAGCAGACTTCCTAGATTTCTTGCCTAAGAACTTCCCAACGGTGGTTGTTGGATTGGTAATCATTGTGGTTGTAACGGCAGCGACGGCTATTTTCTTGCAAACAGAACTTGGTCAAGCATTCATTGTGACGGGTGACAACCGTGCGATGGCGCGTTCGCTTGGTGTTAATACAGATAACATGACGATTATGGGGTTGATGATTTCTAACGGTTTGATTGGCTTGGGTGGTGCATTAGTTGCACAAAACAACGGCTTTGCGGACGTTAACATGGGAATCGGTATCATCGTCGTCGCTTTGGCGTCAATCATCATTGGTGAGGTTGTGTTCACTGATCAAATGTCTTTGACAGATCGTTTGGTAACGATTGTCATTGGTTCTGTACTGTACCGCTTCGTGTTGGTTATCGTGCTTTACTTGGGCTTCAACGCCAACGATTTGAACTTGTTCAGTGCTGTTGTGCTTGGTGTGGCCTTGACGTTGCCACAACTTCGCAAAGTGTTGAAACTAGATAGTGTTTTGAAGAAGGGGGTCGCCTCACATGACTAAGACAAGTTTACGATTAGAAAATGCTACGGTGGTGGTTAACCAAGGTACGCCTGAAGAAAAAACAATCTTGAATGATGTTTCATTGACGTTGAACGAAGGTGATTTTGTCACAGTGTTGGGATCTAACGGTGCTGGTAAGTCAACGTTGTTCAATGTTATCGCTGGCTCACTTGCATTGACGAGCGGACACATTTACCTAGGTGATGAGGATGTCACGCGATTGTCTGAAACGCAGCGCACGAAGTTTTTGGCGCGTGTGTTCCAAGACCCTAAGTTGGGTACGGCGCCTCGTATGACGGTGGCAGAGAACTTATTGTTTGCGGAACGTCGCGGGTTGTCACGTCGTTTGAAGGGACGTGGCTTGACGAAAGAAAAGTTGGCTGATTTTGCCAAAGTCGCTGCGACGATGGGAAATGGTTTGGATTCACGTCTGAATGTCGCGACGGGCGACTTGTCTGGTGGACAACGTCAAGCGCTATCATTTTTGATGGCCACGCGTTTGCGTCCAGAATTGTTGTTGCTCGATGAGCACACAGCGGCGTTGGACCCAAAGACGAGTGAGCAATTGATGGCTGTGACTGACCAACGCATTCGTGAGGATCACTTGACGGCTTTGATGATTACGCACCACTTGGAAGATGCGATTCAATACGGTAATCGTTTGATTATCATGTCAGCTGGTCAAATCTCACTAGATGTGTCAGGTGAAGAAAAGCAACAATTGACGGTTCCTGATTTGTTGGGTTACTTTAACCGTTATTAACATAAGCATAAGTGAGGACAACGTTTCGGTGTTGTCCTCTTTTTTGATCACAGACATATTCGCCCCATCACGGTGACAAAAGTGGTAAATTAAAAGGTGAGTTTTTTTACGGAGGTGTGAGATGAAAATTGATCGGACACGCTTGCTAACAGTTGGTCGAGCCGTGGTGGTCGGCATTCTGGTTGGTATCGTCGTCAGTACATTTCGTTGGTTGGTTGAGCTGATTCTAGATCAGTGGCGCCATGTCTATCATCAACTTGTTGTTTCACCAGATAAGGGCTTCTGGTTGGCCGGCACAATAATTGCCATGATTCTATTTACATTCATTGTTGGCCAAATCATTAAAGGTGACCCTAACGTTAACGGGTCTGGTATTCCGCAAGTTGAAGGGCAGTTGGCGGGACAGATGACGGTTAATCCGTTCTCTGTTTTGTGGCGTAAATTTACAGCTGGACTATTAACAATTGGTTCAGGTGCGATGCTTGGTCGTGAAGGGCCATCAATTCAGCTGGGCGCCGCGGTTGCCCAATTATATGGTGAGAAGCGTGGCTTTGATTCACGTAACAACAAACTAATGATTGCAATGGGGGCTGCAGCGGGCTTGTCAGCTGCATTCGGAGCGCCAGTTGCTGGTACATTATTTGTGCTTGAAGAGGTTTACCGCACGTTCTCAATGCTGGTTTGGCTAGGTGCATTAACAAGCGCCGTTGTTGCGGACATGGTCTCGGTTAATGTCTTTGGTCTGACGCCAGTGCTTAGCATGACTAATCTGCATCACTTGCCACTAGCAGACTATGCCTGGTTGCCAGTCTTGGGTATTTTATTGGGCTTGTTCGGTTACGCTTATCAACGTGCAACCTTGTGGGCACCTAACATGTTCCGCTGGTTGAAGTGGCTACCACGTCACTACCACTTTATTGTCGTCTTCCTATTGTTGATTCCGGTTGGTATCTGGGCGCCACAAGCCCTTGGCGGTAGTGCAAGCTTGATTTTGCATGATGCTAACTTTATGCCGACGATTGGTGTCTTGATTGGTCTGATTATTTTGCGCTTTGTATACTCAACGATTGCGTTTGGCTCAGGGGTGCCAGGTGGTATCTTCTTACCAATCCTAACGTTGGGGGCATTGTCAGGCGCTTTGTTTGGTGCGGTACTTGTTCATTTTGGTTTGCTTGCACCAATCAATGTAATGAATATGATGATTGTCGGCATGGCTGGTTACTTCGCAAGTATCTCAAAAGCACCATTTACAGCCATTGTATTGATTGCTGAAATGGTGGGATCAATGACGCACTTAGTTGCTATGGCAATCGTGGCATTGATTGCTTATCTAGTGGTCGATTTCTTAGGTGGTGAACCAATTTATGAGTCATTGTTGGCTCGCTTGCATTTGCCAGATCAACTATCTGCTTTGCGCGGTCGTCTTGAAGAAATGACGTTTGTTGTGGCGCCAGGTAGTTCACTTGAAGATGCCGAAGTGCGTCAACTGCAATTGCCACGAGGTGTTTTGATTCAACGTATCCGTCGTGGTCGTGAAGAGCACTTGCCAAATGGTGATTTCATATTACAAGTTGGGGATGAATTGTCATTGTTGACTGATGAAGCACAATTCAAGCAGGTTTGGGCTGTGATGCAAGATTTGAATAAGGAAACGGAGACGCAACATGGATAAGTTGTTTTGGCAACGTTTACTAGCTGTGGGCGTTGGGGGCTTTTTTGGTGGGGCATTACGTGAATTGCTTGCGTTGCTCATCCAAGTAACGTCTTTTCCATTGTCTACGTTAGTCATTAATCTAACCGGTACCTTCGTATCAGCATTCTTAGTTGTGATTTGGTCAAAGAAAATTACGCTGGCCCAACCCTTGGCCGACTTTATTATGGTTGGGGTGCTAGGCGCCTATACAACGTACTCAACAGCCATTTTGGATATGGTTAAGCATGGTTGGGTAATCGGCTTTGTCTATATTGTCTTAAGCATTGTCGGCGGTGTATTAGTTGTGTATGCCGGTCGTGCGCTCGCTGAAAAGGTGGTGGCGTAGGATGTTGATACAAATTGGACTAGCTGGGTTAGGTGCAGTGATTGGCTCAATGGGTCGCTTTTCACTTTTGGAAATGGCACCCAAGGTATTTGGCACGGCGAGCGCTTGGATGGTAATGGTCATTAATTTAACGGCCACATTTTTAATTGGTATTTTGTTCGGCATGCACTTGCCACTGTTACAAAATACATTCTGGGCAACCGGTATTATGGGTGGTTATTCTACTTTTTCAACACCCATCGTTGAGCTCGCCAATGGGTTGCCTAATCGATCAGAACGAACCCGAGTTTTGTTGAAAACCGTATTGGCTTTTGCTGGTGGTGTACCAGTATTGCTGATTGGTTTTTGGCTAGGGTCGCTATTCTAATCATTTCGTGTTAAATTGATACACGACATATACAATTTTGGAGTTGGATATTATGAGTAAGATTGCAGTTTTAGTTGATAGTTCTAGTTATATTGCGCCAGCTGATTTGGCAGCATTGAACATCTATCAAATCAACGATCCTATTATGATGGGTGAGCAAGTTTTTCATGAAAATGAGAGCTGGGCATCTCAAGAAGAATTTTACACATTTCAGCGCACAGCTGAACCGGCATTGACGACGTCTCAACCAGAAATCGGTTCGTTCATGACTAAGTTTGATGAATTAGCTGACGCAGGTTACACAGATGTCATTGTTGTCGTGCTGTCATCAGGTATTTCAGGTGCCTTCTCGTCACTTGAATCATTGGCTGGTACGGTGGAGAACATTAACGTTCACGTATGGGATTCACAAATTGCTGCTAGTGGGGCCGGAAATCAAGCTAAGTTAGCAGCTGAAATGGTGATGGCTGGAAAAGAAGTGCCAGCTATCCTAGCGCGTTTGGAAGAACTACGTGCGACAACGAAGGCGTTGTTCGCTGTGGATGAAATTCGTCACTTGCAACGCACTGGTCGCATTTCTGGTGGCCAAGTAACGTTGGGGTCATTGCTAAACATCAAACCATTGCTAACCTTTGAAGATACGAAGATTATTGCCATTGGTAAGGAACGTGCGATGAAGCGTGCCTGGAAGAAGATTGAAGCTGACTTTAAGGCAGTTCACGATAGTGTGGATTACAAGATTCGTGCCACGATTGTGGATGGTAACAATCCTGATTTGGCTGATCAATGGGCAGCTGATTTGACGGAACAATTCCCTGATATTGTTGTTGAACGTAGCATCATCGGACCTTACATCGGTGTTCACACTGGCGAAAAGGCAATGGGACTTATCTGGGCCCAAGACTACAAAACATTAGAAATTTAAGTAAAAGGTCTATACCAACTATTGTGTGGTATAGACCTTTTTAGCGTTGTCAAAATAGGGCATAAGCGTAAAATAGGTAACATTGGTATACAAAATATCTTTAGGAATTATTAGTAGGGGATTTACAAATGAAGGACTATCTACAACGAATGGGTCGTTCATTGATGTTGCCTGTTTCAGTTTTGCCAGCTGCTGCTTTGTTGGCTGGTATCGGAAACTGGATTATGCGCATCGATGGTTCAGTCGCCCAATCGATTGGAAACTTTTTAGCAATTGCTGGTAACGGTGTCTTAGGACAATTGGCATTGTTGTTCGCTGTCGGTCTTGCACTTGGAATGGTGCAAAAGAAGGAAGCTGGTGCGGTGGCTTTGGCTGCTGTCGTGGCATACGAGTTGCCAGTCTTCTTGTTGGCACCGGCACAAATCGCCACGTTGACGAATGTGAAAGTCGCACATGTTAATCCGGCATTTGAGGCATTGGTAAATAACAACGTCTTGCTTGGAATTGTGGCTGGACTAGTTGCAGCTGCTTTGTACAACCGTTTCAGTGAAGTTCGCTTGCCAACGGCGCTTGCGTTCTTTAGTGGTAAGCGTTCAGTACCAATTATTTCTGCGGTGGCGATGTTGGTTATCTCAGTTGCGCTATTGTTTGTGTGGCCACCAGTATACACGGGCTTGGTAACGTTCGCTAAGTTTATCTCAGGTCTTGGCTGGGTTGGTGCTGGTTTGTATGGATTCTTCAACCGTATGTTGATTCCAACGGGATTGCACCACGCATTGAACTCTGTGTTCTGGTTTAACATTGCTGGTATTAATGATATCGGAAATTACTGGGCATCAACTGGTACAAAGGGTATCACTGGTATGTACCAAGCTGGCTTCTTCCCAGTTATGATGTTTGGTTTGCCAGCTGGTGCGTTTGCGATTTATCGTCAAGCGCGTCCAGCCCAAAAGAAGCGCGTTGGATCATTGATGTTGGCTGCTGGAATCGCTGCCTTCTTCACTGGTGTAACAGAACCACTGGAATTCTCATTCATGTTCGTAGCATGGCCTTTGTATGTCATCCACGCTATTTTGATGGGATTGTCATTGGCAATTGCAGCCTTCTTCCACTGGACGTCAGGATTTACGTTCTCAGGTGGTTTGGTTGATTACGTTTTGAGTTTCTCAATGCCATTGGCTAACAAGCCTTACATGTTGCTTGTGCAAGGTCTTGTGTTTGCTGTTTTGTACTACGCAATCTTTACGTTTGCGATTAAGAAGTTCAACTTGATGACACCTGGACGTGATCCTAAGGATGACGACGATGCAGCTAACAACGTTCAAGTTGGTAAGGCTGCAACGGTTGGTGGCGAAGATAAGTATCTCCGCACGGCACGTATGGTTTGGTCAGCACTTGGTGGGGATGCTTCTGCTAAGGAAAACTTGACGTACCTTTACAACTGCACGACGCGTTTGCGTTACAAGATGACAGATACGTCATTGGCTGACGTTGATGCCTTGAAGAAGACACCTGGTGTTATGGGTGTTAACGTTTTGGATGATCACCAAATTCACATTGTTATCGGTCCGGATGTGCAATTCGTTGCCGACAACGTTGAAAAGATTTACAACGGTGAAATTTCATCTAAGTTGGAGAATCCATTGTCTGCTGACGAAGCAAAGCCAGTGGATTATGCTCCAGCTGGTAAGGAAGAAAACTTCTTTGCCATTGCAAATGGCTCATTGCTTCACATTGAGCACGTTCAAGATGAGACGTTCGCGTCAAAGATGATGGGTGATGGTTTCGCAATTGAACCAGCTGATAACAACATTACCGCGCCATTGGATGCTGAAGTAACCATGGTTGCACCAACAAAGCACGCTATTGGTTTGCGTACGGAAAGTGGTTTGGAAGTGTTGGTTCACATGGGAATTAACACCGTTGAAATGAACGGAGAACCATTTGATGTGAAGGTATCAGTTGGCGATAAGGTTAAGCACGGTGACTTGCTTGCAACGATGGATATCGGAGCAGTTAAGGCAGCGGGTAAGCTTGCCGCGACGATGGTTATCTTCATGGGCTTGGCTGAAAATGCTGAAGTTAAGGTAGATGACGAGGATATCTTTGATGGTATCGGCGGCAACTATGTTGGACGCGTTATCTTTTAATCACATATAATTAAGGAAGCTCGAACGAACTGTTCGGGCTTTTTTACTGAAAGAAAAGTAAGCATTTTTTGTTGAACGTATGTTCCGTGGGTGGTACACTCAAACATGAGCGTACGGGCACGATTGTGCAGAGAAATAATTATATAGAGAGATTTGTTTAGAAGGTAAAACGAATGAGCTTAATTAATCGTGAACGAATAAATGAAATTCGACAGGCAAATGACATTCCTGTCCGGGAGTTGGCAAATATCGGTATTAGCCGAAACCGTTACTACCGTTATTTGAATGAAGAAAACGATTTGCCTGCTGAAGGGTTCATTTCGTTGATGAGTCATTTGCTTTTAACGGGTGCCGAAATTAATACGGAATTGGTTAACGGGCAAGACACGGTTGAAGGATTGATGAACGAGTTGCTAGACGCTAACCGTAAGCGCGATCCTGAGACGATTAAGGAAGTTAGTCGACGTAGCTATCAACTATTCCGTAACACCATGGCGCGTGGCTTCTTGCGCGTGGCGAGTTTGGCAGGCGTCCTACATGCGCGATTGATTCCTGATGAGCATGCACAAATTGCCCAACAGATTTTGATTGATTCATTTGAGGCTGTTAAGATTTGGCGCGAAATGGACGTTGCGCTATTGTATCCGGTAATTGCTGAAGTCGAGCAAAAGGATGCTTTCAACTATTTGTCAGTTATTTGGCAAAAAGCATGGCCTCACGGTACGATGGAGCGCCTAAATGCAACGACAGCACGTTATCTAATTGAATTGCTTAAGGCGGATGAATTTGATTTAGAGACGTTTAAACAAGTGGCTGACTGGATGGCTAACCAAGCTAAGAGTGCAATGAGCTTCGCTTGGTGGGCAACCGTGGTTAGTCAGTTGGAAAACCACGAATGGGATGCAGTAAAGCAACAAGTTGCAAATGCCGCTGCTATTGGCATGACTGATATGGCTGATTTAGCCGAAGAATTGGTAACGGTTTGGTATCAACGTGCTGAAAATAGGTAAAAGAAAAGGAGAGTGAACATAGGTTCCTCTCCTTTTACTTTATTTGTTGGCAATCACTTCGATGTGGTTGCCCTCGAAATCATCAAGATGAAAAATGATGTGACGACCATCTTCTGATTCGGTTGCTGGCTTTGCTTGGGTGACGTAGTAGTTGATGAAGTGGTTTTCAACCGTTTCCTTATGGTTGCGAACTGTTACCTGAACTGTAATTGGTTCAGCGTCTGGATCTTCTTCAAACACAATTGATTGTTGGTCGAAGTATAGGTGACGTGACTCATTTTCACCAAATTCAGTTGGTAAATCAAACACTTCACGGTAAAAGCGAACCGCACGAGCAACGTTTTTGCTTGGAATACGGAGTGGGGTAAACTTACGAACACGCATTAAACAAACTTCCTTTTTTATTTTCAATTATACGCTGTGATTGATAAAAATCACATTTTTGGAAAAATTGGTGTTTGCGCCCTCTTTATTAATGGAGGTGCGACGAATGTTACAAACAATCAAATCGGTTGCTGAGTTGGGACAATACTTGGCGAATGAATATGGTGATAAGCCACAAGAAAGTTGCTGGTTAATTGCGGTTAATACACAAATGCGTGTGCTTGAGCTACAACAAGTGGCACAAGGAACGTTAGATGGGGTATCGATTCACCCGCGCGACATCTTTAGGAGATTGGTGGCGTTGAATGCCTATGGGTTTATTTTGGTTCATAATCATCCGAGCGGTAATTTAAAAGCATCGCTAGCGGATCGACTTTTTATGCGACAACTAGCGTATTGCAGCACCTTGATGCAGGTACATTTTTTCGATTTTATGATTATTGGATTAGACGGTTTTGTGAGCCTAAGAGCGACAGGGGAGTTACCCAAAATCGGCCTTGAAACCCTGTATGATTTATGGACGGATGCTAACAACTTGTGATACACTAAATAAGAAATTAATGTGGCGTTTTTATGTAGTGCCATACGATGAATGATAATAAAAATTAGTAAAGAAAAGGGATAAAAACCGTGTTTTCATTTGGAACTCGAAATGTCGGAATCGACCTAGGAACTGCCAACACGTTGGTATACATTGAAGGTAAGGGAATCGTCTTGCGCGAGCCATCAGTAGTTGCGCGCAACACAAAGACAAACGAGGTTGTTGCCGTTGGTGCAGCTGCCCGTGATATGTTGGGTCGTACGCCAGGTTCAATCAAGGCTATCCGCCCAATGCGCGATGGTGTTATCGCTGATTACGAAACAACTGTTGCGATGTTGAAGTACTACCTAGGCAAGGCCTTGGGTGGTCGTGGCTCAAAGCCATACGTTACAATCGGTGTACCATCTGGTGTAACGGCTGTTGAGCGTCGTGCAGTAATCGATGCTGCCCGTGTTGCTGGTGCTCGTGACGCCTACGTGATTGAAGAGCCATTCGCAGCCGCTGTTGGTGCCGGTTTGCCAGTTATGGAACCAACTGGATCAATGGTTGTTGACCTTGGTGGTGGAACGACTGACGTTGCCACGATTTCATTGGGTGGTATCGTGTCATCACGTTCAATCCGTATGGCTGGTGATAAGCTTGATGAAGCTATCATGTCATACATCCGCCAAAAGTACTCAGTATTGATTGGTGAGCAAACGGCAGAACGTTTGAAGATGGAAGTTGGATCAGCTGATGTTGAAGCTGCCAAGGACATGGAAGGTACAATGGCTCGCGGTCGTGACTTGGTAACTGGTTTGCCAAAGACGATTGATATCGAAGCGACTGATGTTGCCGAAGCTATCAAGGATGGCATTGCTGAAATCATCGTTGCTATTAAGGAGACGTTGGAAGCGACGTCTCCAGAAATTGCAGCTGACGTTATCGACCACGGTATCGTTTTGACTGGTGGTGGTGCTATGTTGAAGCACCTTGATGAAGTAATTGCTGAAGCAACTAAGGTGCCAGTATTCGTTGCACCAGAGCCATTGGATGCAGTTGCCATCGGTACTGGTGAAGCATTGAAGTCAATCGATGTTTTGAAGAACAACTAATCAATTTTAACGATAACGCCGCACCATTCGGTGTGGCGTTATTTGTTAGCAAAACTGACGAAAGGCATGTTTGATATGAAGAATATCTTAACTTCACGACGTTTGGTTGTAGCGGTTATCGTTGCAATCGTGACAATCGGTGTGATTGTCATTAGTTCGCGAGCACAAAACTCTCAAAAAGAACCTTCTTTGCCAACGCGTGTTGTGTCCGACGTTTCAGGTTGGGTATCAAGTGTTGTCAGTTCACCAGTTAAAGCAGTTAGCGGTGGATATGAGGCAGTCTCAGGGTTGCTAAACACATACAAAGAAAATCAAGCATTAACTGAAAAGGTTGATGATTTAGCACAAGCGAAGGTGCAATTGCAAACGTTGCAAGCCGAAAATCGTGCATTGAAGGATCAATTGCAAATCGAAAACACGTTGACCGACTATAAGGTTGTTAATGCGGTTGTTATTTCACGTTCACCAAGTAATTGGCAATCACAATTGATTGTTAACAAGGGATCAAATGCAGGCATCAAGAAGGGTATGTCTGTGATGGGTTCTGGTGGTTTGATTGGTCGCGTCTCTGAAGTGAATACAACGAACTCGAAGGTTGAGTTGTTATCTGATGACAGCCAAGTTGCGGATCGTTTTACAATCCGTGTGGCCAACAAGAACGGCGATGTTGTTGACGGTATTGTGACCAGCTTCAATCAAGAAAAGAACTTGATTGTGATGGGACAAATTACGTCAGATGTCGCTTTGGAAAAGGGTGATCTTGTCACGACCAGTGGTTTGGGTGGTGTTACGCCAGCTGGACTTTACGTTGGTAAGGTACAAAAGGTTAGCCAAGATGACTACGGTCTATCAAAGAAGATTTACATTAAGCCAGCAACGGACTTTAACAATATTCCAGTTGTTAGTGTGGCTATCCCACAACAATAGCAAAAAAAGACGTCACGCTCTGCAAAACGCAGGGTGTGACGTCTTTTTTTGCTATTGTTGTCTCGGTAATACAAGACATGGCGCCCATTTAAAGGCTGTAAATGACGATTATTATGGTCATAATGCACATGGAACTCAGCTAATTGGGCCGCTGAAATAGTCATTGGTTGTTCTAACACATACCAGTCGACATTTTCAGATAGCGGTGGCGTTGTTAGCGAACCGATGTAATGATAGTATGACCGGTTCGTTGGTAACAAGTCGGTAACCTCGCATGAGAAAACGGACTCGTCATCAATACGGTTTAAAATGCTAGCAAACGTTTCTGATGGGGCACCTAGTCTTAAGAAGACGCCGATCACTGCCAAACGCCCGTCGGCACCTTCGTGCACGAAATGAATTTCACCATCATATGTCTGGCCATCGAGGGTATGCTCGCTGGGGGCGTGGACGTGAAACTGTTTCAAACGGAACGGACGATTAGCGATTATCGCTGTTCCTGTTAGCCCAACCTCTAAACCTTGGCCAGTGTCGCGAACGTAATTGGCATTAAGGTCGTAGTACAATTCTAATGACGCAGGGTAGTCAATCTTGTCAGTGGCTTTGCTTGTAATCGCGATTGGCGATTGCATTAAACCAGCTGTCAGTGACCAAGACTCTTGCGCATCATAATTGAGTTTTTGCATGAATCTAGTCCCTTCTGAAGTGTCTCTCTCTCCTCAGAACACTTTTAGTGTATCAACAGTCCGGGAAATTGGCCAGAGGGTTTTTAAGAGTCGTGCAATAAATGTGACAATTTGTTGACGTTCGACAAGTGGTAGGGATAATATAGTAGAAGCTACAAACAATCGTAGTGCTTAATGGAGAAGATAAATGTTGAAATACGTGCACACCTCATGGTTACATTTTGTCCTGGTGTATATCGCAATCATGCTAGACGGGGGGATTGCGCTGTACTTTGCACCAGTGCTATTTAAAATGCCGATGTCGGCCAGCCCATATCTATCATTGATTGTCATGATGATGCCGGTGCTGACCGGAACGGTTACGCAAATGAAGGAACGCAGTTTATATATTGCGGCCTTCCTAGGCGGCTTGCTGTTTGATATTTTTTATTCGGGTTTGATTGGTATTTCAATGATTGGTTTCCCGTTGACGGTATGGCTTGCTAGCAAGTTGCAACGTTACTTACCAACGTCATTTATTTCATCAGTTGCGGTTTGGTTTGTGTCGATGAGCATGTACTTGGTGTTTGATTACGCTGGGTTTGGTATCATCAACCTAACCAATTTGAACATTCCGGACTTCATTATTTTCCACATGTTCCCAACGTTGATTGTTAATTTGCTATTGTTGGTCTTGGTATACGGTCTGCTAAATTACTGGTATCACGCAACACGTCAACCAGATATTTCAGCATATAATGTTGATGATAGTGACTTGAATGGGCGCATGCCATCATTAAATTCGAAGTCACGATCACGTTCGATTCGTTAGTCCGGTTTGAAACTGTTGACTTACGACACTAATTACTTTAAAGTAATCCCATAAAGATTTGATTGGACGAGTAGTCTAACGTCGGTGCTAAGAGAGTTGCGCAGAAGCTGGGAAGCAACCATCGGCCTAGATGAACCACACCCATGATTATCGATACATCACAAAATGTATCCGGATCGCCTCGTTATAGGCGCGCGCCTGGTTAAATCAGGGGCTAGAGTGTTGGTTGGTAACAACTAACAAAATTGAGGTGGAACCACGATTTTTATCGTCCTCAAGTAACCTATTTTTGGGTTGCTTGAGGACTTTTTTATTGCAGGAAATGGAGTACAAGGTATGGATTACATGATGCAAATTATGCCAAGTTTGCTGGATGGACTTAAGATGACCATCGGTGTCTTCGCATTAACTTTAATTGGATCAGTGCCGTTGGGAATTTTGGTGGCATTGGCATTGAAATCAGATATTTTCTTGTTGCGCTGGGTAACGAATGGTTATATCTGGGTGATGCGTGGCACGCCATTGTTGCTTCAAATTGTGTTTGTCTACTATGGGTTGAGTTTAGCTCACATTGTGACATTCCCACGTTTTGAAGCCGCGGTCATCACATTTATTATTAACTATGCTGCGTACTTCGCTGAGATTTTCCGTGGGGGGCTACAAAGCATTCCGCAAGGACAATATGATGGCGCAAAAGTACTTGGTCTAACCCGCTGGCAAACGATGCGTAAGATTGTTTTGCCACAAGTGGTTAAGATTGTGATGCCATCAGTTGGAAACGAAGTGGTGACGCTGGTTAAGGATACGTCTTTGGTCTACGTTATCGGTTTGGGCGACTTGATGCGTGCTGGTAATATTGCGGCCTCACGTGACGTTACGTTGGCACCCTATCTACTAGTCGGTTTGCTATATTTGATTTTGACGGCAGTCGCAACCGTGTTGCTACGTCGAATTGAAACGAATATGAACTACTATCGTTAAGGAGTAAGAAGAATGCTAGAAATTAAAAACTTAGCTAAGTCATATGACACGCGCACGATTTTTAAGAACATGAATCTTACAGTTAACGACGGTGAGGTTTTGAGTATTGTTGGTCCTTCAGGTATTGGTAAGACAACGTTCTTGCGAATCGTTGCTGGTTTACTACCTGCAGATCAAGGTGAGTTAATTCTGAACGGTGAGTCGCTTGATTTAACTGGTGAACGCACCGGCGCCCAAGTTGGGGTTATTTTCCAAGACTTTAATTTGTTTCCACAATATACCGTGAAGGAAAATGTGATGTTGGCACCACAAATGGTGCACAATGAGTCAAAGGCTGAGGCTGCCGAAAATGCAGACCGCTTGCTAGCGGATTTGGGATTGACGGCCCAAGCAGACCAATATCCATTCCAGTTGTCTGGTGGACAAAAGCAACGTGTTGCCATCGCACGTGCATTGGCGATGAAGCCTGGTATTTTGGCATATGATGAACCAACATCTGGTTTGGATGCTGAATCAACGGAACGTGTTATTGCAGTGATTAAGCAGTTGCAAGCGCAAGGTGTGACGCAATTGATTGTTACTCACGATTTGCCATTTGCTGAGGCCGTGGCTGATAAGACCTTTGATTTTGGGACGGATGTTGAACGATAGGGGGCTGTCGCAATGAAAAAGAAGATTAACTGGCGCCGACAGATTATCGGTAACGGAATTGTGCTGGCAGTGTTAGCGTTGCTGGTTGGATTTGTTTGGTATCGCACGACGCACGCACAAGACACTTGGCGCCAAATGACGGCTGACAAAACTGTTGTCGTTGGTTTGGACGATACGTATGTGCCAATGGGCTTCCGCGACAAGTCAGGTAAGTTGGTTGGGTACGACGTTGATTTGGCACGGGCAACATTCAAGAAGTTGGGCCTAAAGGTTAAGTTCCAAGCAATTGACTGGTCAATGAAGGAAACTGAACTTGATACGGGTCACATTGATATGATTTGGAATGGTTACACGATTACACCAGCCCGTGCCAAGAAGGTTGCCTTCTCGGTACCATACCACAATGATTCCCAAGTGTTGGTAACGATGCAACGCGATCACATTAACACGATTAAGGATATGGCTGGCAAGACGCTCGCTGCACAAACTGGTTCGGCTGGACTAACGTTGTTTAACGACAAGCCAAAGGTGTTGAAGAGCTTCCTTGGGTCAGCGCCTGTGCAATACGACACCTTTGATAAGGCGTTGAACGACTTGCAAGTTGGCCGAGTGAATGCGGTATTGATTGATTCAGACTACGCCCGTTATTACGTTGCGCACGAGTCAAATCCAGCCGAGTTCAAGGTCATCAAGACTGGTTACGGACAAGACGCTTATGGTATCGGTTTCCGTAAGGGTGATGTAACGTTGCGTGAAAAGGTTAACGGTGTGATTAATGAGTTCAAGAAGGACGGCACACTGGACAAGATTTCTGAGCGCTACTTTGGCACGAAAAACGCAGATTAATTGATTTAGGAGACAACCTCGTGATGGGGTTGTCTTTTTTTGTTTGTGCGCAAGTGGTGGCAAAATTTACGAACAATAATTGCTTAACACCATCAACCAAAAAATTCCAACCGTATTCGAAACGATTCAACAACTTTTGAAGGACGCAGTTAACGTTTGAAAAACGAATGTTCGGTCGAATGGAATTTTAACCAGCTGAAAGTGGGTTGTATCAAATCGGTTTGTCCGTAAGCTTAGTTGTGTAACCAAATCACTTCGGATGGCTAAAAGGAGAAGTTTTAATCATGAAGACGACGTTTGACACAGTTGCTGATGCATTGACCGTATTGCGCCAAGGAGGCGTTATCATCTTGGCGGATGATGAAAGCCGTGAGAATGAAGGTGATCTTGTCGCGCTTGCCCAAGATATTACGCCGGAAACTGTTCACATGATGTTGCGAGAAGCGGCTGGCTTGATGTGCACGCCAGTCGGTCCTGAAATCGCTGAGCGTTTGGGGTTCACAGATATGGTGGCGGAATCAACGGACCCACATCAAACACCATTTACGTACACAGTCGATGGCACTTTTGAGGCAACTGGTGTCACAACCGGTGTGTCAGCGATGGATCGTGCCGCAACGATTCGCCAAATTGCGAACCCAATGGCTACCCGTGCTGACGTTAACGCACCTGGTCACACGCAACCTTTGACGGCCAAGGAAGGTGGTTTGGCAACGCGTATTGGGCACACAGAGGCCGCCGTTGATCTGGCACGTTTGGTTGGGTCAGAACCAGCTGCCGTTATTATTGAAGTCTTGAAGGAAGACGGTACGATGGCCCGTCGTGATGATTTGTTTGAGATGTCTGAACGATTGGATATCCCATTTATTACAATCGAACAAATTAGTGCTTACATGACGGTGCCAGCTGTCTAATTAAAATGATGAGAGGTTCGGATTTACATCCGGACCTCTTTTTTTGTCAAAAGCATCAGGTTAAACGGGAATGTTTGTTTAATTTTGTGAAGAAAACGATTAAACACGAATATTTATTTTTCATTTGTATTACTTCGTGAATAAAAACTGTACATTTAGAACAAACGGTGGTTAAATCATCTTGTAAATACGAACGAAAAGAATGGGGAGAACATAATGAATCGTGTTTCAGTAATAATGGGATCGATATCAGATTGGCCAACGATGAAAGAAGCGGTAGCAATTCTGGAACAATTTGATGTAACAGTCGAAACACATATCATTTCAGCTCATCGGATGCCGACGGAGATGGCAACTTACGCGGCTAATGCTCGCGAAGCTGGGGTGGACGTGATTATTGCCGGTGCTGGTGGCGCAGCTCACCTGCCGGGGATGGTCGCTGCACAAACCACATTGCCTGTTATTGGGGTGCCAATGAAGACGAAAACGTTAAATGGGGTTGATTCATTATTGAGTATCGTACAAATGCCCGCAGGTGTGCCGGTTGGTACGGTTGCTATTGGTGAAGCGGGCGCCAAAAACGCCGCTTACTATGCACTTCAAATGCTTTCAATTACAAATCAAACGTTGGTGACAGAACTTGAAGCATTCCGTGAAAAGCAAGCGCAAAAAGCACGTGAGAGTGAGGAGCAGTTACATGACTAAACCCATTTTGCCACCGGCCACACTTGGGATTGTTGGTGGCGGACAACTTGGCCAAATGATGGCCTTAGCGGCTAAGCCAATGGGATATCGCGTAGTGGTGCTGGACCCACAGATTAACGCACCAGCTGCCCAAATCGCGGACCAACAGTTGGTTGCAAATTACGATGATGAATCTGCGCTACGCAATTTGGCGGATATTGCCGATGTCATTACGTATGAATTTGAAAATGTCAGTCAAGAAGCGTTGACAAATGCAGTGCCAGCTAAGCAGTTGCCACAAGGAACACAACTGTTGCACATCACAGCTAACCGCTTGCGTGAAAAAACATTTATCGCGGATTTGGGATTGCCAGTTGCACCATTCGCGGCCGTCGATAATGTCGTCGCTTTGGATGCTAGTTGCCATAAGGTGTCATTACCAGCGATTCTGAAAACTGTTGAAGGTGGTTATGACGGTCACGGTCAGTGGGACATTCCAAATCAGGAAGCTTTGGCAAACTTATTGGCACACTGGGATGTGCCGGTTAACACGCCGATGATCTTGGAAAAGCAGGTGACATTTGATCGCGAGCTAAGTGTGATGGTTGCCCGTGATATTTCGGGTGATATTAGAACTTGGCCTGTGACGGTCAATGAACATCAGAATCACATTTTGCATGTGTCAGCTGCACCAGCGTCATTATCAGACAAAATTGCGGATGAAATTGCTCACATTGCCAAAACGTTAGCGAACGCGTTGAACCTTGTTGGTGTACTTGGTATTGAAATGTTTGTGGCTGGTGACCAGGTATATGTGAATGAATTGGCACCGCGCCCACACAATTCAGGCCACTTCACCATTGAAGCAACCAACGTTTCACAATTTGAAGGGCATGTGCGTAGTGTGTTGGGATTACCGATTCCAGAAATTAAGCAGTGGGCACCAGCGATGATGTTGAATTTACTAGGGGATGACATCAATCGCGCTCGCCGTGAGTTGGTCGACCATCCTGACTGGCATATGCATGATTACGGGAAAGATGACGTGAAGCCCGGACGAAAGATAGGGCATATCACGGTGACAGGATTACGAGAAATGAAGGCATTACGTGCATGGGGGCATCAAAAGGGATGATTACACAAGAAGCGTTGCTAACAACGGGTAAAGCAAAAGCCGTGTATGCGACTAGCGACCCACAAATTCTTTGGTTGCATAGTTTGGATCAAGCGACAGCATTGAACGGTAAGCAAAAAGAACATATTCCGGATAAGGGACGTTTGACGACACAAATTAGTAGCTTGTTATTCGAGATGCTAAATCAGGCTGGTATTAAGACACATTATCTGTCACCAGTTGATGAGACGGACATTTTGGTCACGCGTCTGACGATGGTGCCGATTGAGGTTGTGGTTCGAAACTTTGCGGTGGGTCACTTTGCTTCACGTTTTGATGTTGAACCGATGACACCGCTTGTTCCGGTGGTTGAAGAGTATTACTACAAGCATGATGACTTAGATGATCCGGCGCTGAATGCGTCTCAAGCGGTGGCGTTAAAGCTAGCGACACCGGCGCAATTGACAGAGATTTCTGACATTACGGCGCGTGTCAATCAATTGCTGACCGAGAAGTTTAAAACAATTGGGATTAAATTACTCGATTTCAAAATTGAATTTGGCTTAGATGACCAAGGTGCATTGGTCTTGGGGGATGAATTGTCACCAGATAATATGCGCTTGATTGACGATGCAACGGGTGCTTCGCTTGATAAGGATGTTTTCCGACGTGGCGAAGGCGACTTGCGTGATGAATATGAAATTGTATTGCACCGTTTGAATGAAACAAAAGGAGAATAACCCATGTTTTTAGCTAAGATTTACGTCACATACAAGCCCTCAATTCTTGATCCACAAGGTGAGGTGATCAAATCAGCTTTGCACCGCATGAATTTTGAAACGGTTGAAACTGTGACGCAAGGTAAGTATTTTGAAGTCACGATGAACAACGATGATGAGGCAGCGGCTTACGATGAAGCAGTGGCTTATACGGAAGCGCTTCTGATTAACCCAAATACTGAAACGTATCGAATTGACCTACTTAAGTCAGTGGAGGCGTAAACATGAAAGCAGCGGTGGTTCGTTTTCCAGGATCAAATTGTGATTTTGATATGTATTACGCCTTGCAAGATTTTGGCGTAGACGTGGCGTTTGTCGATGAAAAAGCCACGTCACTAGCAGGTTTTGATGCAGTCTTTCTACCAGGTGGCTTTTCATATGGCGACTATCTCCGTACTGGGGCGGTTGCGCGCTTTGCACCTGTGATGGACGCTGTTCGAACAGCAGCTGATGACCACAAATTGGTGGTTGGTATCTGCAACGGCTTCCAAATTTTGACGGAAGCGGGGCTATTACCAGGCCAACTCAAGATGAACGAGCATCCAGGTTTCATTTGTGATGAAGTGCCACTTGAAATCGCCAATCAAAACTCACACTTCTCAAAGGCGTATGAAACGCAAACGGTGATGTTGCCGGTTGCCCACGGAGAAGGCCAATATGTTGCCGATGAAGCAACATTAGAAGACTTACGCGACAACAACCAAATCATCTTTAAGTATCGAACAAACGTGAACGGTTCAATGGATCAAATTGCCGGGATTTCAAATCGTAACGGTAACGTATTCGGCATGATGCCACACCCAGAGCGTGCGGTCGATGCGTTGCTTGGTAATACAGATGGTCAGGCATTTTTCAAAAGTTTGTTAACCCCAATTATGACGGAGGCGTTGGTAACCGAATGACAACAGCAACAACCACATATGAACCAACCGCAGAAATGGTTCGTAATGAAAAAATTTATCTCGCATGGGGTCTGACTGAGGCCGAATATGATGCAATTGTCGCCAAGCTTGATCGACTACCGAATTACACCGAAGCAGGTTTGTTTTCGGCCATGTGGTCAGAGCACGTTTCGTACAAAAAGTCTAAGCCGGTTCTACGCACGTTCTGGTCACGCAATGAGCGCGTGTTACAAGGCCCAGGTGAAGGTGCCGGTATTTTAGATATCGGGGATGGCCAAGCGGTTGTTTTCAAGGCGGAATCTCACAATCACCCATCAGCCGTTGAACCATACGAAGGCGCTGCAACAGGAGTTGGCGGTATTCTACGTGATATTTTCTCAATGGGGGCGCAACCAGTTGCTGTCTTGGATAGTTTGCGTTTCGGTGAGCTCGACAATGCCACGACTAAGCATCTATTGGACGGTGTAATTGACGGTATTGCTGGTTATGGTAATGCCATTGGGATTCCGACAGTTGGTGGTGAAATTGGTTTTGATGCCGTTTATCAAGGTAATCCGCTAGTTAACGTGATGGCGGTTGGTGTGATTGATCAAGCAGCGATGCAGGTTGGACGTGCTGAAGGAATTGGTAATACGGTCATGTACGTCGGTGCTAAAACTGGTCGTGATGGTATTCATGGCGCGACTTTTGCGTCAGCCGAATTTTCATCAGATGAAGATCAAAATCGCTCAGCGGTTCAAGTTGGTGATCCGTTCATGGAAAAGTTGGTCATGGATGCCACGCTAAAGGTCATTCGTGAACATGGTGACGTTATTGTCGGTGTGCAAGACATGGGTGCAGCTGGCCTTGTATCATCTTCAGCTGAGATGGCGGGCAAGGCTGGCATGGGGATGCAATTGAACTTGGACCTCGTCCCACAACGTGAAGCCGGCATGACACCGTATGAATTGATGCTGTCAGAATCACAAGAACGCATGTTGTTGGTTGTGGCAGCTGGCCATGAAGCTGAAGTACAAGAGGTCTTTGAAGATGCTGGCCTTGATGCGGTTGCCATTGGAACGGTGACAGATACTGGCCGTTACGAATTGCTTTGTCATGGTGACGTGGCAGCTGATGTACCCGTTGATTTTCTAACGACGGCACCCAAGCAAGACATGCCACAAGCAACGCCAGCTCGTTTAAACGAACCAAGTGCTGATTTTGTGCCTGGCACTGTTGATGGTGCCGCAACGCTTGCTGATTTGTTGCAACAACCAATAATCGCGTCTAAAGCATCATTGTTCCGTCATTTTGACAGCATGGTGCGGGCTGATACGGTTGTGAAACCAGGTGGCGACGCTGCCGTGGTTCGTTTGCGCGGTACCAAGAAAGCATTGGCGATGACGACTGACGTGAATAGTCGTTTCACCTATCTTGATCCTTATATTGGTGGTCAACTGGCGGTGGCTGAAGCGGCCGGTAATGTGGTTGCGACTGGCGCCCAACCGATTGGGATTACAGATTGCTTGAATTTTGGTAATCCAGACGACCCAGAAATTTACTATGAGCTAGCGCAGTCGGTGGCCGGCATCAACCAAATGGCGAAGCAGTTGAATACGCCGGTTATCTCTGGAAACGTGTCACTTTACAACGAAACTGACGGGCAAGCTATTTATCCAACGCCGATGATCGGTATGGCTGGGTTGCACGAAGACGTGAAGATGATTACGACCATCAGTTTTAAAAATGCGGGTGATGTTATTTACGTCCTTGGTGCAACTGATGCCGATTTTAATGGGTCAGAATTACAAAAGATGATGACTGGCGATATTGCTGGTCGTTTACGCGACTTTGACATGACGGAAATTCAAGCCACACAAGCAAAGCTACTAAACACGATTGCAGCTGATTTAGTTGCGAGTGCACACAACATTGCCGAAGGTGGTTTGGGCGTCGCATTGGCAGAAAGTACGTTTAAGACGCCATTTGGGGCAGAGGTGCAGTGGCAAGTACCAACAGCTTGGTTGTTTAGTGAAACACCTGGTCGTTTCGTGGTATCGGTGCCTGCAGTCAACGTCACTGCGTTTGAAGAATTGATGGGCGCTACCGCAACGAAGCTTGGTGTGGTTACTGCAGGTGATGCGATTCAAATGCGTACGACAACAGACGAACTCAATCTATCAAAAACAACATTGCAAAAGAACTATGAGGAGGCCATCACATGGCAACGCAACCAGTGAGTGAGAGTCGATCACTGAATGAAGAATGTGGCATTTTCGGCGTCTGGGGACATCAATCAGCAGCCGATTTGACCTATTATGGGTTGCACGCTTTGCAACACCGCGGTCAAGAAGGTGCTGGTATCGTGGCCAACAAGCAGGGGCATCTTTGGCAAGAACGTGGACTTGGTTTGTTGAGCGACGTGTTCAGTGACCCAAGTCGCTTGCAACATTTGCAAGGACAATCAGCCATTGGTCACGTGCGATACGCAACGGCTGGTTCAGCCGGAATTGAAAACATTCAACCACTGATGGTGAATTTTTCAGATATGCAATTATCACTTGCACATAATGGCAACATCACGAATGCTTTGTCGCTACGTCGTTCATTGGAGCAAAACGGTGCGATTTTCCAATCATCATCAGATACGGAAGTGCTATTACATTTGATTCGCCGTTCAACGGCGTCAACGTTCTATGACAAATTGAAGGATGCTTTGCGTACAGTGTGCGGTGGCTTTGCTTTTTTGCTACTAACACCAACTGCTATGTATGCAGCACTAGACCCGCACGGATTCCGTCCGTTTGTGGTCGGACAATTACCAGATGGTCAATATATTGTGACCAGTGAAACGGCGGCTTTGAATGCGGTTGGCGCGACGTTTATCCGTGATGTACAACCGGGTGAGTTGATCACGATTGATCAACACGGTTTGAAGATTGATCACTACACGACTAACACTGATTTGCATATTGATGCGATGGAATACATTTACTTTGCACGACCAGATTCAGATATCTACGGGGTGAATGTCCATACGGCTCGTAAGCGGATGGGGCGTTTGTTGGCCGCCGAACAGCCGGTTGAGGCAGACTTGGTTGTTGGTGTCCCAAATTCTTCATTATCAGCTGCCATGGGTTTTGCGGAAGCCGCTGGTTTGCCTAACGAAATGGGGCTGGTTAAGAATCAATACATTGCTCGAACGTTTATCGAACCAACCCAAGAACGTCGCGAACGCGCGGCGCGTATGAAGTTGAGCGCCGTGCCGTCAGTTGTGGCCGGTAAGCGCGTAGTCTTGATTGATGATTCGATTGTCCGAGGCACGACATCTAAGTTTATCGTGCGGATGCTACGTGAAGCCGGCGCGAGTGAGGTTCATATTCGAATTGCTTCGCCAGCTTTCAAGTATCCATCATTCTATGGTGTCGATATGCAGACAACAGAAGAGTTGTTGGCCGCTAATTACACGATGAGTGAAATGCAAGAGATGTTGGGCGTTGATTCATTAGCCTTTCTGTCAGTTGACGGGTTGGTTGAAGCGATTGACTTGCCATATGAAGGAAACGGGACTGGTTTAACGACTGCCTATTTTGACGGTCACTATCCATCACCGATTTATGATTACGAGCCAACCTTGGCAGAGGCGAAGGCTGCAGGACAGGTTGACTTTCAACCTGAACCAACAACGACTTACCATCCGAACCAGGTGGCGTCGATTCAAAAACAACAATTACAAGATGCACAGACAGTTGGTTAATTCATTGGGGGAGTTATGACGAATCAAAATGCATACGCGAATGCAGGCGTTGATGTTGCCGCTGGTGAACAAGCCGTCGATTTGATGGGCAACGCCGTATCGGCAACTTATACACCGCAAGTACTTGGCGGCATTGGTGGCTTTTGGGCCGCCTTTGCCTTGGGTAATACGTATCGTGATCCGGTGTTGATTTCAGGAACGGATGGTGTCGGGACAAAGTTGCTGCTAGCAATTGCGGCCGATAAGCACGATACAATTGGCCAAGATTTAGTTGCGATGGTGATGAATGATATTTTGGCGCAAGGTGCTAAGCCACTTTTCCTCCTCGACTATCTGGCGATTGCTAAGATGACACCTGAAAAAGTGGCGACCATTGTCACTGGTATCGCCCAAGCAACGCAAGCAGTTGGGGCTGCTTTGATTGGTGGTGAATCAGCTGAATTGCCTGGTATGTATGCCCCAAACCACTATGATTTGGCTGCGTTCGGTGTCGGCGTTGTTGAGCGCGATGAGATGCTAAATCCGGCTGATGTGGTCGCGGGGGATGTGTTGATTGGATTGCCATCTAGTGGTGTGCATTCCAACGGCTATGCCTTGGTGCGCGAAGTCTTTGGTATCCACGAAGAATCAGATTTTTTGAAACTACCAACGCGTTTGCAAGAGGCATTGCTAAAGCCGACCACGTTGTACGCCCCAGCAATTCTACCTTTGCTGGCCCAAAAGATGATTGTCAGCATGGCACATATTACGGGTGGCGGTATCGTTGGCAATCTGCCCCGTGCGCACGGTGAGCAGGTAACGGCAAACTTGCATTGGGGTTCATGGCCAATGTTACCGATTTTCACGGAGATTCAGACACGTGGCAATTTGACAGCAACGGACATGTTGGAGACGTTTAACCTTGGTTTGGGCATGATTTTGATTGTGAAAGCGAACCAGGTCGACGCGGCCGTGACGATGTTCCAAGATGCCAATCAACCAGCGTTTATCATTGGTGAAATGGTTGCCCGTGAATCAGAACCAATTATCTGGCAAGGAGCGCAACCATGGTGAACAAGCCAAAACTTACTGTTTTTGCGTCAGGCACTGGCTCGAATCTAGCGGCATTGCTGAAAGCTGCCCAAGCCGACACACTCGGTGGTGATATTGTGCGGGTTGTGATTGATCGCAAAAACGCCGGGGCGATTGCCATTGCTGAGGCGGCTAATATTCCGGTATTGCAAATTCGCTACCCGGCTTTCGAGTCACGAGAGGCGGCCGAGCAAGAAATTGTTAAAACGCTAGAGGCGGACGGTGTGACCGGTATTTTATTAGCTGGTTATATGCGTATTTTGACGCCATATATTGTCCAAGCGTTTGAACAACGTATCCTAAATATTCATCCAGCGTTATTGCCTAGTTTTCCTGGTAATAACGCAATCGCTGACGCCTGGGACGCTGGCGTTAAAGTGACTGGCGTAACGATTCATTATGTTGATACGGGGGTTGACTCAGGGCAAATTATTGCGCAGACGCCAGTCCTTATTTCAGAAGACGAAACAATTGATGAACTGACTGCACGTATTCACGACGCGGAACATCATTTGTATCCAGAAACTGTTGCAAAGCTAATTAAAGAAGGAGCATTTCAAGCATGACACGAGCACTACTAAGCGTTTCAGATAAGACCGGTTTGGCGGAGTTTGCCAAGGGACTAGTTGCATTGGGCTATGAGCTGGTTTCAACTGGCGGAACATTGGCAGCGTTACAGACAGCTGATTTACCAGTGACACCAATCGATGAGGTGACACAATTTCCTGAAATGCTCGATGGACGTGTGAAGACGTTGCACCCACGTGTCCATGCTGGCTTGCTAGCCAAGCGTGACAATCCAGACCATATGGCAACGTTGGCCGAACATGACATTACGCCAATTGATTTGGTTGTGGTGAATTTGTACCCATTCAAGGAAACGATTCAAAAGCCAGGCGTGACATTGGCGGATGCCATTGAGAATATTGATATTGGTGGTCCATCAATGTTGCGTTCAGCGGCTAAAAATTATGCGGCGGTATTACCAGTTGTTGATCCAACTGACTATGACGTTGTGCTTGAAAAGCTCCAAACCAACACAATTGATGATGCGTTCCGTCGTCAACTAGGTGCCAAGGTTTTCCGTCACACGGCTGCCTACGATGCTTTGATTGCCGACTACTTGACGGAAGAAGAATTCCCAGCGCAAAAGACCGTCACCTATGAATTGTTTGAGCCATTGCGTTATGGCGAAAATAGTCACCAACAAGCGGCTGCATACCGCGATGCATTGCCAACGGCGTACTCAGTTTTGTCTGCTGATATTTTGCACGGTAAGCAATTGTCATATAACAATATTCGTGATGCTGATGCTGCCTTGCGTATTATTGCTGAGTTTGATGAGCCAACCGTTGTGACGGTTAAGCACATGAATCCAGCTGGAATTGGGCAAGGAACGACGATTGAAACCGCTTGGGATGCGGCCTTTGCTGCTGATGACATCTCTATTTTTGGTGGCATCGTCGCTTTGAACCGTGAAGTTGATTTGGCGACTGCTGAAAAGATGCACCAAATTTTCTTGGAGATTATCATTGCGCCAAGCTTTACGCCTGAAGCGTACGATGTGTTGGCTAAGAAGAATTTGCGTTTGTTGACAGTGCCGTTCACAACGGATGTCCCACAAGAGGTTGAATTGACAGCCGTCCTTGGTGGTGTCGTGATGCAAGAGCGTGACTTGGTATCTGAAACGTTGGCCGATTTCGAAGTGGTTGGTAATGTGCAACCCACGCCAGCGCAACTTGAAGCGATGATCTTTGCCCAAAAGGCGGTGAAGCACGTGAAGTCAAACGCGATTGTGGTTGCCCAAAAGGGACAAACGCTTGGCGTTGGGGCGGGCCAACCAAATCGTATCGATTCAGTTAAGATGGCGATTACGAAGGCAAGTGAAAAGCCTGGCTTTGAAAATGCGGTTTTGGCATCGGACGCCTTCTTCCCAATGGACGACTCAGTAACCTACGCAGCTGAACATGGGATTACGGCAATTGTGGAACCCGGTGGCTCAATTAAGGATCAAGCGTCAATCGATAAGGCCAACGAACTTGGCATTGCATTGGTATTTTCTGGCACACGCCACTTTAAGCACTAGGAGAGAGATATGGCGAAGGTGATGGTAATTGGGTCCGGGGCCCGCGAACATGCGTTGGCAGAAACGTTTCTGCGAAGTACTGAAGTTGAAGAAGTTATTGTGGTGCCGGGTAATGCTGGCATGCAGTCAGCGGGTATTCGGACAGTTGATCATGACATGCTGGATGTCACTGGATTGCGTCATCTAGCAGAACAAGAAGCGGTTGATTTGACGTTTGTTGGTTCAGAGGCGCCCTTGATTGCTGGTGTGGTCGACGTTTTTCAAACAGCAGGGCTAAAGATTTTTGGTCCCACGCAACAAGCTGCGCAGCTAGAAGGTTCAAAGCAATTTGCCAAGGACGTCATGGCGCAAGCAGGGGTGCCAACCGCTACGTCAGTGATGGTTACCAATGAGTCTAGCGCATTGCAGGCGCTAAAAAACTTTGACTTGCCACTTGTCATTAAGCAAGATGGTTTGGCAGCCGGCAAGGGCGTGGTGATTTGTCGTGACCGTGAAGATGCTGAAACGATGATTCAACTCGCGTATGAACGTCGGGCGGATGCGCCGTTGGTCATTGAGTCATATATGGCGGGTGTGGAGTTTTCAATATTTAGTTTAGTTGGCCCAAATGGTGTCATTCACGCACCAATTGCGCAAGATCATAAGCGCCGTTTCGACAATGATCAAGGTCTAAATACTGGTGGTATGGGTGCCTATTCGCCAGTTCGCTGGGTTTCAGATGAGATTGTGCAAGAAGCCATTCAAACGTTGGTGTTACCAACATTGGACACGATGGCAGCGCGCGCGATGCCGTTCACGGGTGTGTTGTACACAGGTGTGATGCTGACTGATGACGGTCCTAAAGTCGTCGAATATAATGTGCGCTTTGGTGATCCGGAGGCTCAGGTTGTTTTGCCACAGCTACAAAGTGATTTTTATGAACTTATTTCGACACTATTGGCTGGTGAACAACCGAAGGCAATCTGGCAACAGGATGACGTCTATGTTGGCGTCGTGCTGGTGAACCCAAGTTATCCTGCAACAACTACTGAGCATATCGACCTACCATCATTTTCAATTGCTGACATCAACACATTTTATGCGGGCGTGACGCGAAATGATGATAAACTAATAAGTAATGGTGGTCGTATCGCCACGGTTGTCGGTCATGCAGCGACGGCGTCACAGGCGCAAGAGATGGTGTATGAGGCAATTGATGCGACACAAACAACATTAGCTTATCGCCATGATATTGGTTATCAGGCGGTTCGAGAAGAAAATAAGGTGGTATCTGGGGATGCAAACTGATATTGAAATTGCACAAGCGGCTGAAGTTTGGCCAATTGAAAAAATTGCAGAGAAGGCTGGCTTGACGGCAGCTGAATGGGAACCATACGGTCGTGATAAAGCCAAGATTGAAATCGATGAAACTGCCCGACAAAATGATTTGGGTAAGTTGATTTTGGTGACGTCAATTAACCCAACACCGGCTGGTGAAGGTAAGTCAACGGTGACGGTTGGCTTGGCTGATGCGCTAAGTTTGGCTGGTAAGAAGACAATGGTTGCGTTGCGTGAGCCATCACTTGGACCAGTTATGGGCTTGAAGGGTGGTGCCACTGGTGGTGGATACGCCCAAGTTGTCCCAATGGCTGACATCAACTTGCACTTTACGGGTGATTTCCATGCTTTGACAAGTGCCCACAACACGTTGGCTGCCGTTATCGATAACAGCATCTACCAAGGAAATCCTTTGAACATTGACCCACGTCGTTTGCTTTGGAAGCGCGCTTTGGACGTTAATGATCGTGCTTTGCGCCACATTACAATTGGTTTGGGTGGCCCAACTTCTGGGGTGCCACGTGAAGATGGTTTTGATATCACGGTTGCTTCTGAACTGATGGCTATTTTGACGTTGTCACATGATTTGATGGATATGAAGGCGCGTATTGAACGCATCGTTATCGGTTACACGTATGACAAGGAACCTGTGACAGTTAAGGACTTGGGCGTTGCTGGGGCGTTGACGACGTTGTTGAAGGATGCGATTAAGCCAAACTTGGTTCAAACGATTGCCCACACGCCAACGTTGATTCACGGAGGCCCATTTGCCAATATTGCGCAAGGAACCAACTCAGTTCGCGCAACTAAGACAGCTTTGCAATTGGCGGACTACGTTGTCACTGAAGCTGGTTTCGGGGCTGACTTGGGTGGTGAGAAGTTTTTGGACTTCAAGGTGCCATTGTTGGGCAAGACACCGGACGCAATTGTCATTGTGGCGACGGTACGTGCGTTGAAGATGCACGGCGGTTTGCCTAAGACGGAATTGACGGAACCTAATTTGGACGCTTTGTCAGCTGGCTTGGCTAACTTGGGGCAACACTTGCAGAGTATGTCACGTTACGGCGTGCCAGTTGTCGTTGCCGTTAACCGCTTTGTGAGTGACACACCTGAAGAAATCGAGATGGTTGAAAATTACGTTCGTGAGCGTGGTGCTGAGGCCTACATGGCTGACGTTTGGGCGCAAGGTGGTGCTGGTGCGCCAGAGTTGGCGCAAGCGGTTATCGCAGCTACTGAGCAAGAAAGTCACTTTACGCCATTGTATGCACCTGAAGATGATGCTGTCACAAAGATCGAAAAGATTGTACAAACAATTTACGGCGGTGCTGGTGTTGAGTTGTCAGATAAGGCTGCTAAGCAATTGCGTGAGTTTGCTAAGCGTGGTTGGGATAAGATGCCAGTTATCATGGCAAAGACGCAATACTCACTAAGTGACGATGCGAAGAAGTTGGGCGCACCGGCGAACTTTAAGATTCATGTGCGTGAATTTGTGCCTAAGTTAGGCGCTGGCTTCTTGGTTGCCTTGACTGGTTCAATTTTGACGATGCCTGGCTTGCCAAGTCACCCGGCAGCATATGATATTGATATTGATGAAAGCGGTCAGATTACTGGCTTGTTCTAAAATTGCATACAAAAAGCCGATCTAACTGATCGGCTTTTTGTATGCAATGATGTTGTTGTAAGCACCCGTTTTAATGAAACCAAGCTTTTCCAAGACACGCTGTGAAGCGACGTTATCAACAAATGTTTCAGCTAGTAGAGTTGTTGGGTTCGGTAGTGCTGCAATAAAGCTGTGTAAAGCTTGGGTCATAATGCCGTGACCTGTAAACCGGCTATCTAAGAAATAGGCCAGGTCATATTCATTGGGGATGAAGTCGCCGGTTTCTGAGACCCGTGCGTAGGTGATAATGCTACCGATAATTTGTGATTTATACACGATGGCAGCCTGGAATGGCTGATATAAATCCGTTTCAAACATCATGCGACGTTGCTGCGTGTCTGCATCGGGCAAACCAGCTCCTTGCATAATTTCAGGTTGTGCGATTAATTTTTCATAGGCATCGAAGTCTGTCGATTGCCAGGAACGTAAGGTGATTTTAGCCATTTTTTAGAACCATGAATTACTGAATCCGTTCATGCGGTACGCGCGCGGGGCGTAATTACCATAGAACTGTGCGGCGAGTTGTAACCAAGCAATCGCGAGTAGCCAGCCAGCCACAGCATCAGAAAATGTGTAGTTAGTTGAGAGAATCGTGCCGATAAAGGTGAGAATCCACCCCGTTAAAATAATAATTTGACCAGCAATTTGACGCGGAAATGATTTCAACTCCGGCACGACAATCTTGCTGAGAAAGAAATAAAGTAACGTGACGAAAAACATGGTATGGGCTGGAAACTGGGTGACCTGCCCGGCTAAACGGTGGTGAAAAATTAACGAAAAGATGTTAATCAGTAACCAACCGCTGATAGTTGTCAGGACAATCCAAGCAGCTGGAATTTTGAACTTAAAGCCCCAAAGTAGAAAGGCAAGTGCAAAAATGACCAGGCCAAATAACAAGCCGTGACTAAACAAAACGAATGGTTTAGTTAATGTCGATAGTGACGCAGGGGCCAGGCTATCTAAAAAATTCTGCTCGGTTGAATCGATCAGGGTCAGCGTTGGTGCGCTGACGAAAGTACTGATGGTTAGAATTAAAAACGCCAGTACACTTATTATTAGCATAATAAGCCGGCTTTTAGAGGGCTTAATGATCATGATAATCGACAACTCCTTTAACAACCAATGTGGTTAACTAACTTTTCCTCTATCGTATCATCAATGTTTTTAAAAAGGGTGTGATTAAGTTTTATGCTTAAGCGGTATTTAAGAAGTTTTTGGGATTAGATTGCGAGTTGGGTTGACGACGCCTGAAAACATGCTTATACTTAGTTTCATAAATTAAATATGACATAGAGGTCGCAACCAACATGAGTGGTCAACCAAGTCGGCAGACAAGGCGGTTGATTTAAAGGGGCGGTTGCCGAAATGTGTTTTCACGGCGGTGAAACATGTTGGTCCTTACGTGAACAACGGAAGGACTGTCGCAGCAAAATTCGTCGGCTGCGGAGCGCTATCGACAACACTAATGATTTCAAACGAGGTCCCTAGTTTATGCGATGGTATGAACTGGGGACTTTTTTCGTTCTCACGAGTGCGATTAGGCCTCTCTATATAGGAGGAATTATGTCAGATAATCAACAGAATCAAGGGACGCTGAAGCGCACGATGAAGACGCGTCACCTGTCAATGATTGCCCTTGGTGGGACAATCGGAACTGGTTTGTTCGTTGCCTCAGGTGCAACGGTTGCACAAGCTGGACCATTCGGAGCCCTGACTGCTTATGCGGTTATCGGTTTGATGGTTTACTTCTTGATGACCAGTTTGGGTGAGATGGCGACTTACATGCCAGTTTCAGGTTCATTCTCAACGTTCGCCGATCGTTTCGTTGATCCTGCTTTCGGTTTTGCCATGGGTTGGAATTATTGGTTTAATTGGGCAATTACGGTTGCGGTTGAAGCGGCAACGGTCGGTGTGGTCATGGGCTACTGGTTGCCAAATGTTCCAAGTTGGATTTGGTCAGCACTAGTGTTGCTCTTGATTACGGTCATTAACTTGATGTCAGCTAAGTCATACGCTGAAACTGAGTTCTGGATGGCAACAATTAAGGTTGTTGCGGTTGTTGCGTTCTTGGTCATCGGAGTTGCAACGATCTTCGGTATCATGGCTTATCACCCGGATGTCCCACGTAACTTGTCAGCTGGTGGTAACCACGGATTTGTTGGTGGTGTTGGTGGTATGCTAGCCGTCTTCATGGTGGCTGGTTTCTCATTCCAAGGAACTGAAATGGTTGGTATTACGGCTGGTGAGTCAGAAACACCAGAAACGTCAGTGCCAACGGCTATCAAGCAAGTCTTCTGGCGTATCCTATTGTTCTACATCCTTGCCATCTTCATTATTGGGGCATTGATTTACTACAAGGATCCAAACTTGCTCCGTTCAAGTGAAACAAACATTGCGGTCTCACCATTTACTTTGGTCTTTAAGCAAGCTGGTTTGGCTGCTGCCGCTTCAATTATGAACGCTGTTATCTTGACGTCAGTTATTTCTTCAGCTAACTCTGGTGTATACGCTTCAACGCGTATGTTGTACGCTATGGCCGTTGAAGGAAAGGCGCCAAAGATATTCGCACGTGTTAACATCAACACGGGTATTCCAGTACCAGCTTTGTTGGCTACGGTTGCCGTTGGTTTGTTGACGTTCGTCACGTCTGTTTTCGGACCTGGCATCTACTACTACTTGGTGGCTGCTTCAGGTTTGACTGGATTCATCGCTTGGATTGGTATCGCGATTTCACACTATCGTTTCCGTCGTGCCTTTGTCGCACAAGGTCGTGATGTGAAGAAGCTCCGCTACCATGCTAAGTGGTTCCCAGTTGGCCCAATCTTGGCTTTGGTATTGTCAATCGTCGTTGTTGTTGGACAAGATTTGGCATCATTCCAAGGACCAATTTCACACTGGAACTGGTCAGGAATTATCACAACGTACATGTCACTACCATTGTTTATTGGGTTGTACCTTGGATACAAGATTAAGCACAAGACAAAGTTGCGTAAGTTGACGGAAGTTGATTTGGATACGGACGCACGACAATAATAATGTTCAAAAACGCACAAGCTGTAAGCTTGTGTGTTTTTTGTTTGAATATTGGAACAGATAACAAACAAAAATTGTGTACAAAAAAAGTGAAAAATAGTACAATTAATGTCAGTTAGATAGATACACTATCAACACAAAACGAAGGAGATTTTTCAGATCATGAAGAAGACCAAGATTGTTTCAACGCTTGGACCAGCTAGTTCTGACGTCGAGACTATTACTAAGTTGATCGAGTCAGGTGCAAACGTTGTACGTTTCAACTTCTCACACGGAGACCACGAAGAGCACTTGGGTCGTATGAACGCTGTGCGCGAAGCTGAGAAGATTTCAGGTAAGACTGTAGGATTCTTGTTGGACACTAAGGGTGCCGAAATCCGTACAACTGTTCAAGAGCCAGGTAAGATTGAGTTCAACATCGGTGATGTTGTTCGCATCTCAATGGATGCTTCTCTTGAAGGTACTAAGGAAAAGGTTGCCGTAACTTACCCTGGTTTGTTCGACGACGTTAAGGTTGGCGGACACGTTTTGTTCGACGACGGTAAGATCGACATGTTGATCACTGAAAAGGACGAAGCTAACCGCGAATTGGTTACTGAAGTTCAAAACCACGGTTTGTTGGGATCACGTAAGGGTGTTAACGCACCTGGTGTTTCAATCAACTTGCCAGGTATCACTGAAAAGGATGCCGATGACATCCGCTTCGGTTTGGAACAAGGTATCCAATACATCGCCGCTTCATTCGTACGTAAGCCTTCAGACGTTGAAGACATCCGTGCTTTGTTGGTAGAAGCTGGTAAGGAAGACGTTATGATCTTCCCTAAGATCGAATCACAAGAAGGTATCGACAACTTTGCCGAAATCTTGAAGGTTTCTGATGGTTTGATGATTGCTCGTGGAGACATGGGTGTTGAAATCCCAGCAGAAAACGTTCCTTTGGTACAAAAGGACTTGATCCGCATGATGAACGCTGCCGGTAAGCCAGTTATCACTGCTACTGACATGTTGGACTCAATGCAAGAGAACCCACGCCCAACGCGTGCCGAAGCTTCCGACGTTGCCAACGCCGTATTTGACGGAACTGACGCTACTATGTTGTCAGGTGAGTCAGCTAACGGTGCTTACCCAGTTGCTGCTGTTGCTACTATGGCACGCATCGACGAGAAGGCTGAAACTGCTTTGGCAGCAAACGGCCGTCACGTAAACGACTTCGACGCATCAGACGTTACTGAATCAGTTGCTGCTGCTGTTGCTACGGCTGCAGAAAACTTGAACGTTAAGGCTATTGTTGCTGCAACGACTTCAGGTTACACGGCAAAGATGATCTCAAAGTACCGTCCTAACGCTGATATCTTGGCATTGACGTTCGACGAGCGTGTACAACGTTCATTGACGATCTACTGGGGTGTTCAACCAGTGATCTCAGAAGCAGTGGACAACACTGACGCTTTGATCGAATTGGCTAAGAAGGAAGTTGTTGCTGCAGGTTTGGCAGAAAAGGGTGATACTATCATCGTTACTGCAGGTATTCCTGTAACGACTTCAGGTACGACTAACTTGATGACGATCGTTACGGTCGACTAATTATTAGTTGTTAATTAAGAACGAGAGATACATTGTATCTCTCGTTTTTTTGTTGTCGCGAAAAGCAAAGAAGCAGGTTAAAGCAGACAACATTTTTAGGCAACTTTATGTTATTCTGTTGTTAAGACTATAACGAAGTGATGAGGAAGTGCTGATGAGTTGGCAAGAAATAATTGTTGAGACACAAACTGAGGCTGTTGAAGCTGTCAGCAACATTTTGATGGAAGCCGGTGCAGAAGGTATCCAAATCGATGACGCAGCAGATGTGAACAGCTACGAACCTGCTGATGCCACTGTATGGGTTGATTGGGATGTTGTTGAGCACCGCGAATCAGGTGCGACGGTCGCTGGTTATTTTGCAGAAGACGTTAATTTGCCTGAAGTGATTAACGATGTGCAAATGCGTGTGAACCAATTGGCGTCATTTGGACTTGATGCAACACCAGGTAAGGTAACAACGAGTGCCGTTAAGGATGAAGACTGGGCAACTGAATGGCAAAAGTACTACCACCCAGTGCGTGTGACGCGTCATTTGACAGTCGTACCAAAGTGGGAAGAATACCAACCAGCCCAAGAAGGTGAAAAAGTGATTGTTTTGGACGCTGGAATGGCCTTTGGAACTGGTACCCACCCAACGACACGCTTGATGATGCAAGCGCTTGAAATCGTCGTACGTGGCGGTGAGCGTTTGCTAGACGTTGGAACTGGTTCAGGTGTGCTTGGTATTGCTGCAAAGTTGTTGGGTGCTGATAAGGTGCTTGGAACTGACATTGATGAGGTTGCCGTTCGATCAGCCCAAGGTAATTTGGATTTGAACCCAGTTGCCTCAGATATTCAAGTGATGGCCAGCGACTTGCTAAGCGATGTACCGGCCCAAGAATTCGATATCGTCGTGGCGAACATGTTGGCTGAAGTGCTTGTACCATTGATTCTACAAGTTGATAGCGTTTTGCGCCCAGGTGGTAAGTTCTTGTTGTCAGGTATTTATGAAGACAAGGCACAAACGATTATTGCGAAGTTGGAAGAGAATGGCTACGCACTTGATGAAACGATGAAGCTTGGTGAATGGTATGGTTTGATTGCTCACCGTAAAAGCGAGGATGAATAATGCAACGTTATTTTTTGACTGAAGCGCCAGCCGGTCAAGAATTTATTTTGCCAGAAGATGTGCAACATCATTTAATGACCGTCCTTCGTGGTAAGGAAGGGACACAGGCAGAATTTGTGTATCCTGATCAACAAACCATGGTGGTGGCTGAAGTAATTCAAATTGCTGATGAAACGACGACAATGCGCGTGGTTGAAGAAGTGGCTACTGATGTTGAATTGCCAGTGGAGACCACAATCATTCTTGGCCTTGCTAAGGGTGATAAGCCTGAATTGGTTGTTCAAAAAGCGACAGAATTAGGTGTTCACCATGTGATTATCGTGGAGACGGATTGGTCGGTTGTACACTGGGGCATGAAGGCCGATAAGAAGCTTGCGCGATTGCAGAAGATTGCCCAAGGGGCTGCTGAACAATCGCACCGCTTACGTGTGCCAGATGTGACGTATGTTGAAAAACTACGTGATTTGGTGTTGCCGGATGATATGGTTAAGATTGTTGCCTGGGAAGAGAGCGCCAAACAGGGTGAAACAGCGCAACTGGTTGCGCAATTCAGTCGTTTGAATGCGGGTGACAAAATTGCCTTTTTGGTTGGACCTGAAGGTGGTTTAAAGGAAAGTGAGTTAGACTTACTAACGAAGACGTTTGGCTTTGTGCCAGCAGGATTGGGCCCACGTATTTTACGGGCTGAGACTGCACCGCTTTATGCGCTAAGTGCACTAAGCTACGCACTTGAGTTAGCACGTTAGAATTTTTAAGGTTAACATCGTTGCAGGGATGTTAAAAGGGGAATTGATATGAAGCGTTTGAAAGAAGCGTGGGATTGGCGGTTCTGGATTTGGATGCCAATCTTGGGGTGGTTAGTACCGTTTTTGATTAACGAATCACCGTTGACAGCGAATGTTAAAATTATTTTTTCATTGTTTGTGGCAAACATGATTTTCAGTGCCATTGCAGGCGCATTCTTGCGTAAGCGAGGGGCGTTCTGGTACTTGATGTTTGTGTGGCCGGTCGTGTTCTTGGTGTCAGTTTGGCTACATTTGAACTCAGCAATGTACGGCTACTATTTGGCGGCCCTTTATTTCGTCATTGAGTTGTTTGCCTTTACACGTGGACAAGAGGAAGAAATCGACATCGAGGATCAAATTCCAGTTGATGGCGGCTTCCGCGAAATTTAAATAACTATCGAAAAAGCGACCTCAGTCTTGAGGTCGCTTTTTTTGTGTGGTTTTGGGCACTGAGTGGGGAGTGGGACCTACGACGGCGTAGGTTGAAGTAAACCTATCGATGGCTTAATGGCGTCGGTGGGGATGCCGCCCACTTTTTGTTCAAATCCCCACCACTTTCCACCACCTAATCTTCCCACCCACTGTCCCCCACCTCTCACCATCTTCATAACTAAGTTGTTAACCGTTGGTATATCAAGGATTTGGCCTTATAACCTTAAAAAATTCTTCATTTTCTAAAGTTATTCGAAAACTTGTAAAGTGACTGTTAAAAAGGAGCGTCAGAGCCGGTGTAATAGGCTTTTGAACCCTAAAATACACCATATATCCCAGTGGTAGAACGTGGGGGTAGGTGGTGGAAGGTGGGAGATTGTGGTAAATTAAATGTATTGAAATGTCGACTATTCTCAATACGCCACAGCATCTGAAATTGCTGAATAAATTGAAAGGGGGTATCGCCGATGTTCATGGGAACTTACCAACACACGTTGGATACTAAGAACCGGTTGATTATCCCCGCAAAATTCCGCAATCAGTTGGGTGAATCCTTTGTGATTACACGCTGGATGGATCACTCATTGCGTGCCTACACGATGCAAGGCTGGGAAGATTTTTCAACTAAGATTAATGCATTGCCAGAAACGAATGCCAAGGCGCGCCAATTTAAGCGTTTTGTCTTCGGTGGTGCGACAGAAGTTGAATTCGACAAGCAAGGGCGTGTGAACCTATCACCAACCTTGCGTGAATACGCAAATATCGATAAGGATGTCACGGTCTTCGGTTTGGGTGATGATACATTCGAACTTTGGAGTGCCGAGAAGTGGCAAGCTTACGAAGAAGAAACTGCAGAGAATTTTGATGATATTGCTGATGGATTGGAAGACTTGGGCTTCTAACAGCAAATTGATACGAACTAGAAAGGTCGAACAGGCAATTACATATGACGGAGTTCAATCACGTAACCGTATTGCTTAACGAAGCAATTGATAATTTAAATGTTAAGCCAGACGGAACATATGTTGATGCAACGTTGGGTGGCGGTGGTCATTCACAGTTGTTGGCAAGTCGTTTGACAACCGGAAAGCTTTGGTCATTTGATCAAGACATCACGGCAATTAACTACAATAAAGAACATTTGGCCACTGAGTTAGCTGAAGGTAAAGTTGCCTTCATTCAAAATAACTTCCGCAACTTGCGTGATGCACTTGCTGAGGTTGGGGTCACTGAAATTGATGGTATCGTTTACGATTTGGGTGTGTCATCACCACAATTCGACGACGGACAACGTGGTTTTTCATATAACTATGATGCACCACTTGATATGCGCATGAATCAATCACAAGAATTGACAGCGCGTACGGTAGTTAACGAGTGGGATTTCCACGACTTGCTACGAATCTTGTCACGTTACGGTGAAGAAAAGTTCGCTAAGCAAATCGCACGTGCGATTGAGCGACAACGTGAGATTCAACCAATTGAAACGACGTTTGAATTGGTTGAAGTCATCAAGTCAGCAATTCCTGCAGCGGCTCGTCGAACGGGTGGTCATCCGGCCAAGCGTTCATTCCAAGCCATTCGAATTGCCGTGAATGATGAATTGGGAGTGGTCGAAGAATCACTCGCACAAGCTTTGGATATGTTGAAGGTTGGTGGTCGTATTTCGGTCATCACTTTCCATTCACTTGAAGATCGCCTGGTTAAGACGATGTTTAAGGAAAAGACGGCAGTTCCTGAATTGCCAGCTGGCTTGCCAATCATTCCGGATGAGATGCAACCTGATTATAAACTCGTGACGCGTAAGCCAATCTTGCCTTCAGAAGAAGAAATGGCTAACAATCACCGCGCTCATTCAGCGAAGTTGCGCGTCATCGAACGACTACGATAGCATAGGCCGCCCATGATGGACGGTGAAGAAAGGATCTGAACATCATGGATGCAATGCCAAACTACACGCACACAACGTCACCGCGCAAAGTTAATCAACCACAACAACGTCCAAGCGTTCGTGTGGTTAAGCGTAAGCGCAAGCTAGAAAAGCCCGGCTTTAACGCCATTGATATCGCCTTTTGCGTAGCGACTGCGTTTGTTGTTGTCTTCATGGCGATGGTTGTCGTACACACGTCAAATCGCGCAGCAACAGCAAACTCACAATTGGCGACAACGTCAGCTTCCCTTGAAAAGGTACGCAATCAAAACAATGATTTGAAGCAAGAAGTGAGTGATTTGACGAGCCCAAGTCGTTTGAACGATGTTGCGGCTAAGAACGGATTGACGCTTCAAAACCAAAACATAAGGAACGTGAAGTAGCATGGTTAAGAAACAGCGGATGCCAAAACGTAACCAATCGGATAAAAACAGTCGTATCACGGGTCTTGTTCTCGTGAGTACTATGTTGCTGATTTTGGTTGTGTTGGGGGTCCGTTTTTCTTATGTTGCCATCACAAAGGACGTGAAGGGGCATAAGTTAAACGAAGCCGCTCAACAAGTTTACCGAAGTCAGAATGCAGTTCAGCCCAAGCGCGGCGAAATATTTGACTCAGTCGGAAATGTGTTGGCTGAGAATGCAACAACCTACACATTGGCGGCAGTGATTGACGATACGCAAAAAACAAGTAAAGGCAAGCCGGCCTACGTTGCACCAAGCCAAGATGAGAAGGTCGCTAAGCAATTAGCTGGCATCTTGGGTGGTAATCCGAAGACTTATGTGGAGACCTTGAAAAAAGGTCGGGCTAACAAGTTGAAGCAGGTACAATTTGGTTCACGTGGACTAAAACTAGATTCCCAGACGTATAAGAAAATCAACAAATTGAAGATACCGGGTATCACCTTTACGAATAGTGCGTCACGTTTCTATCCAAACGGTGTTTTTGCGTCAAATGTCATCGGCTATACGAGTGAAAAGACTGATGATAAGACTGGGGCACAAAGCATTGTTGGTCTGATGGGAATCGAACAAAAGTACAACAAACAACTCACTGGTAAGAAGGGTGTGAAGACAACTTCGGCCGATGATACAGATTCGAGTGTCTCAAAGAAAGACCAATCTGCAAAAAACGGGTATGATATTTATACAACCATAAATACAAAGTTGCAGACGACGCTCGAAGAGAAGATGCAAAATTTGTATGATGATATGAAGCCTAAGTCAGCGCTGGCAATTGTACTTGATACGAAGACGGGTAATATCGTTGCGACAACGCAACGCCCTTCATTTAATGCAACCACTGGTGAAGGTATCGGTGACTACTGGACAAACGAAATTTCAGGTTCTGTTTATGAGCCGGGATCAGTTATGAAGGGAATTACGCTGGCAGCAGCAATTGATACTGGTAACTGGGATGGTGATGCGTATTATCAATCTGGAACCTTGAAAATCGGTGATAAGAGCGTTACTGATTGGAACAATGGTCAAGGTTGGGGAACGATTACGTATGCACGTGGAATTGCCGAGTCTTCAAACGTTGCGATGGCGTTGACCGAGCAAAAGATGGGTGCTGAAACTTGGCACAAGTACATTAATAAATTCCGTTTCTTGAAGTCAACGGATTCGGATTTGCTAGGTGAAGAAACTGGTTTGATGCAGTTTAAGTATCCAATTGAACAAGCGAATACATCTTATGGACAGGCCATTTCGGTAACGCCTTTGCAAATGGTTCAAGCCTATACAGCAATCGCTGGAAATGGTGAGGAAATCAAGCCGAACCTTGTTGAAAAGATTGTTGATCCAAATACCAAGAAGGTGATTTACCAGGCCAAGCGTAAGGTTGTTGCAAAGCCAATTAAGAAATCAACGGCTGAGGCAACGCGTAAGCAATTGGAAGATGTTATTTACTCTGAGTACGGTTTGGGTCAAGCTTATGCAATCCCAGATGTTCGTACGACCGGTAAGTCTGGAACGGCACAAATCGCGACTTCGACAGGTTATTCATCACCAGGCGACAATACCCACGAAATCCATTCATGGATGGGAATGGCGCCATCTGATGATCCACGATACTTGATGTACATTGTGACGAAGGAACCACAGCAGAACACGCAAAATATTGCGACGGATATGTCCAATATGTTCGTGACGGTGATGCAACAAGCACTAACGATGTCGGATTCTGACAATAAAGTTGTTGTCAGTGAAGACCAACAAGTGACTGTCCCAACGGTTGTTGGTGGATCAACCAATGAGGCAGAAAAAGAAGTTGCGGCAGCTAATTTGACACCAGTTGTAATGGGTGACGGCGATACAATCAAGAAACAGACACCAGCAGGTGCGCAAAAGTCTTTGACGAATCAACGCGTCTTCTTGAACACTGGTGAAAATATCGTGGTGCCAAATATGCACGGATGGTCGAAGAGTGATGTGCTAGCTTGGGCAAAGTTGGCTGATATCAAGCCAATTATTAAGGGGGATGGCTTTGTGGCAACACGATCAATTACGCCTGATACCCAGTTGGCAGATGGCTATCATGAAATAACGGTTGAGTTTAAAAACGCGAAAGCGGAATAAATAAGGGTTTATAAGAGAGGAGAAGTCAAATGTCGACTTTGTTACTCGGACTATTGGTGGGGTTGATCGCAACAATCATCGTAGTACCGCGTTTGAGAAATTGGTTTAAGAAAATTAAGGTGCAACAATTGGTGATGCGTACTGGTGAAAATGGACCAGATCACGCAGCTAAGGCAGGAACACCTACGATGGGTGGGGCAGGATTTATTCCGGTTGTGATTATCGGTTTCATCATCTTGGCCTTTGCGATAGGCGCTAACGCCTCAACAGGTTGGGCAACGTTGATTGCCATTATTGTGTTTGCGTTGGTTGGTGCCTTTGATGACAGTATCAAGGTCTTTAATCACCGTGATGAAGGGCTTCGTTTCTTGCCAAAGCTATTTTCACAAATTGCTGCTGCATTGCTAGCGGTTGCGGTGCTATTCTTGGGCCACTTTGACTTCACGTTGGATTTGCCATTTAACTTGGGTAGCATCAACAGTATCATCGTTTACACGTTGTTCACGATTTTCTGGCTTGTGGGTTGGTCAAATGCCACGAACTTGACGGATGGTTTGGACGGCTTGGCATCTGGTACAGCGATTATCGCTTACGTTGCCTACTTGATTATCGCGTTCGTTCAAGGTGACATGACGATGGTCTTGTTGGATGCCTTGATGATTGGGGCATTGCTTGGATTCTTGGTCTTTAACCACTATCCAGCATCAATCTTCATGGGTGATACCGGATCATTGGCGTTGGGTGCCGGCTTGGCGATGAACTCACTGGTCTTGCACCATGAGTGGTCATTGTTGTTGATTGGTTTCGTCTTCATGGTCGAAACGTTGACGGTTATGATTCAAGTCACAAGCTATCACTTCTTCAAGAAGCGTATTTTCTTGATGACACCAATTCACCACAGTTTTGAAAAGGGTGGTTTGACTGGTAACGCAGATAAGCCATGGAATGAGTGGCAAGTTGATACATTCTTCTGGGCAGTCGGATTGATTGCGGCGGTTTTGTACCTTGTGATTTTTAAGTAAATCATTATTCACTAAAACAAATATTAAGTCGTTATAAGACTTTTTGCATTATGCAAACGAGCGGGGATCGCCCCGCGTACATAACTTTTTAAAGGGGATCTGATCATGAGTAAGCATGTTTTGGTAATTGGCTTTGCACGTTCTGGGGCAGCCGTTGCGTCTTTGTTGTTGAACGAAGGTTCGCAAGTGACAGTTTCAGACCCAAAATTGGATTTGACGGATGAACGCGTGGTTGCTTTGCAAGCACAAGGTGTTGTATTCACAACGGAACAAACTGATGAGTTGCTAGCTGACGTCGACCTAATTGTTAAGAATCCTGGAATTCCATATCGTATTCCAGTTTTGGCCGCAGCGCAGGAAGCTGGTATTCCAATTTTCGTTGAAGTTGCAATGGCGCAACGTTACATCAAGGGAACTTGGATTGCATTAACGGGTTCAAATGGTAAGACAACCACGACTGAGATGATTGCAGCTGTGCTACGTACGCAAGCAGATGACGAGCATGCAGTTGTTGTTGCCGGAAATATTGGGACGCCGGTGAGTGAGGTTGCCCCAACGTTGCGTGCGACCGATACACTTGTCACAGAGCTCTCATCATTCCAATTGATGGGGATGCCAACGGCTAAGCCAAATATTGCGATTATCACAAACATTTTCGCGTCTCACTTGGATTACCACGGCACACGCGAAAACTATGTCGCCGCTAAGATGGGTATCACAAAGAATCAAACAGCCGATGATTTCTTGGTTATCAATGTTGACCGCGAAGAATGGGTCGAATTGTCAAAGCAAACTGCAGCGACGGTTGTCCCAGTTTCACGTCAAAACGTGAGTCAAGATGGTGCTTACGAACTAGATGGTACGTTGTACTTCCGTGGTGAAGCTATCATGCAGGCTAACCAACTCGGCGTACCAGGCGATCACAACGTCGAAAACGCGTTGGTTGCGATTGCTGTTGGTAAGTTGATGAATGTGCCAAGCAATCAAATTGCGATGGCATTGCGCCAATTTGGCGGTGTTGAGCACCGTTTGCAATATGTTGGCACGTTTGAAGGACGTCAAGTCTATAACGATTCAAAGGCGACTGATATTGAGGCAACGGAAATGGCGCTATCAGGATTTAAGGCACCCGTTGTTTTGCTAGCTGGTGGTCTAGATCGTGGTGACGACCAAATGCGTTTGCTTGAAGCGATGAAGCCACACGTAAAGGCTTTGGTTGTCTTTGGTCAAACGGCGGATAAGGTTGCAGCAGTCGGTGAGGCGCTTGGTATTGAAGTGGTTCATGCTGAGGATGCGCCTCATGCGGTTGAACCGGCTTTCGAATTGAGTGAGCCAGGTGACATTATTTTGCTATCACCAGCTGCAGCATCATGGGATCAATTCCCTAATTTCGAAACACGTGGTGATTTGTTCGTGGCAGCTGTTAAGGCTCACAGCGAAGGAAAGTAGAGGAGATAGATATGCGTATTGTTGTTTCAGGTGGTGGAACTGGGGGACACATTTACCCAGCGCTAGCAACGGTTAAGCAATTGAAGCAATTGGAACCAGATACCGAAGTGTTGTACATCGGTGGTGAACGTGGCTTGGAAAAGTCAATCGTGCCAGAAGCTGGATTCGACTTTAAGGCTTTGGCCGTGCAAGGGTTCAGTCGCTCATTGTCACTTGATAATGTGAAGACGGTCTATCTTTTCTTGACGGCTACTCGCAAGGCTAAGAAGATGCTGGAAGACTTTAAGCCAGATGTTGTTGTTGGAACTGGTGGTTATGTTTCTGGTCCAGTGCTATATGCAGCCCAACAACTTAAGATTCCAACGGTTATTCACGAGCAAAACTCGGTTGTGGGTGTCACAAACAAGTTTTTGGCCCGTCATGTGACGAAGGTCGGGGTTGCCTTTCCGGCGGCACTATCAGCCTTTAAGGATGGTTTGGCAACGGTTGTTGGAAATCCACGTGCCCAAGAAGTCGTTGACGGTGAAGGATCGTTTGATTGGGATACCTTGCACTTGTCTGCAGATAAGCCAACGGTGTTGATCTTCGGTGGCTCACAAGGGGCGTTGAAGTTGAACAAGGCCATGGTTGCAGGTATGTCAAAGTTTGCTAACCGTCCATACCAAGTTATCTTCGTTACGGGTGGCAAGCGCTATGACGACGTACAAGCAGATTTACGTGCCGGTGGTGTCGTACCAGCTGAAAATGTTGCTGTTGTACCTTACATCGGTAACATGCCACAATTGATGCCAGTTGTGGATTTGGTCGTTGGACGTGCCGGTGCGACGAGTTTGGCGGAACAAACGGCATTGGGTAAGCCAATGGTTTTGATTCCAAGCCCATACGTGACGAATGATCACCAAACAAAGAATGCCCGTAGCTTGGTTGAAGCCGGTGCAGCTGAAATGATTACTGAAGAGTCACTTTCAGGTACAACGTTGTTTGGCACAATCGACCACTTGATGACGCACGATGATCAACGCGCTGCGATGGCCAAGGCAGCCAAGGAATTGGGTGTACCTGACGCAGCTGATCAATTCATCAAGTTGATTAAAATAGTTATTAAATAAGTTAACCTAACGATTGGAAAGGAGGCACATGATGGCCAAAGAAAATGAATCGAAGCCAAAAGGAACGAAGTCAAGTGATATTCAAGCGCACTTAGATGCATTGTTGTCGGAAGATGACTGGTCATCATTGCCTACACGCCAGTCGAAAGAAAAAAAGGCTCGTCGTGAATTAAAACTACCTCGTCGCTTACGTGAAACGTTTGCTGAAGAACCCGAAGACTCGGTGGCCGAAAGTTTTGAGCCGGTTGTAGAATCCGAGCCGATTCTCTTTCCCTACGAGAGTGGTGCTATTCTCTCAGCAACTGCACTAACGGTATTGGCAGGTGTCTTAATTTACTTGATGTCACCACTGAGTCAAGTGAATCACTATAAAGTGGTGGGATCAGAAAGTCTTAGCAAACAAGCTGTGTTGGACGCAGCACAATTGAAAACCGGCCGGCCACTGTTGACGACGCTCCATCAAGCTGATTATTTCAGTAAAATGGCTGCACAACGTAATCCGCAAATTTCAGGTCTTAAGTTTGAATTGGGTTCTGATAACACCATTGAAATCAAGGTCAACGAAATCGTGAAAGTGGGTTACGTCAAAGCAGATACGCATTACTATCCAATTTTGGAAAACGGCAAGATGTTGACGAGTGCTGAGGCGGATCAACCGGTTGGTGGGTTGCCACTGTATGACAATTTCACTTCAGTTGCTGATTTAAAATTAGTTTTAGCTGAGTTTGGTAAACTACCATTGGCATTACGCCGCTCGGTTTCTGAAATTGTTTGGTCACCAACAAAGCAAAATAATCAACGTCTTGAGTTGTATATGAATGATGGTAATGAAGTTTTGATTAGCGCAGATGACCTGGCAAGTAAACTGAAATATTACCCAGCTATGGCTGCATCGCTGGATAATAAAACCGGAATCGCCGACTTACAAGTCGGTGCATATTTCACACCATACGGACAATAAGAAAGCTAGGATTTCTTTTCCAAACAAAAACGGGATAATCCCGCAAGAGGTCTGGAAGAACCCTTATAAAGTATGGTATTATCTTAAAGAATTGTTTATTTATTTAAACATCAACTGATTGGCAGTTAAGGAGGTACTCAAATGGCCAACCACGGGTTAATAGTTGGTCTCGATGTCGGGACAAACACGATAAAAGTGCTAGCGGCGGATGTTCGAGATCAGCAAGCTAACATTGTGGCGGTTGGTCGTTCGATTGCCCACGGCGTTAAGCGCGGTGTTGTTGTGGATATTGAAGCAACAGCTAATGATATTCGACAAGCAGTTGCACAAATCAATGAGCAAACCAGCACGCCAGTCACTGAAGTTGTGGCTAGCTTGCCTGCAAGCAACATTCAAATTCAAAATGTTAGCGGTACGGTGACGGTAAAGGATAGTCAACATATTTCGTATGAAGACGTCTCAGCAGCCGTGAAAGAAGCTGTTAAAGTTAACGTGCCAAGCGATCGCGAAATTGTTGAACTATTGCCTACCGAATTTATCGTAGATGATTTTGATGGTATTCAAGATCCAAACGATATGGTGGGAATGCGTCTAGAAATGAAGGCGGTTGCCTATACAGCTCCTCGCAATGTGATGGGGAACTTGCGTATGGCAATTGCTAAAGCTGGATTGCAATTACGCGACTTCGTGTTGACGCCACTTGCTTATAGCAAGACGATTTTGGATGACGGACAACAGGAATTCGGCACAATCATTTTGGGCATGGGTGCTGGTCACACAACGGCAACCGTTGTTCATGATCATCAACTAAAGTTCCTATCAACTTTCCCAGCTGGAAGCGATAATATCTCACGCGATATTAGTGCAGTTTTGGAAGTTGGGTTGCATGATGCAGACATGTTGAAGCTTGATTCTGGTTTGGCGCTTTCAAGCATGGCTCGTGAAGATAATAAGCTTGTTATCAAGAAGGTAAGTTCAGAAGAAACTGAGCAAATCTCTGAGGTATTGTTGGCACAAATTATCGAAGCGCGTCTCATGCAAATTTTGGACAAGCTTGGCGAGAAGCTACAACTTGTTGGGGCGTTTGAATTGCCAGGTGGCATTGTTGTTACCGGTGGTGGTGCTGCCTTGCGTGGCATGACTGAAGCAATTCGTAGTGTCTACAATGTGCAAGTTAAGCCATTTTCACCAACTGACATTGGGTTGCGTCACCCTGGTTATGCCGGAGCCTGGGCTTTGGTTCACTATGCTGCGCAACAATCACCAATTCAATTGATTGTGAAGGAAGCCTTGTATGGCTTGCCATTAACAGTTGTTGGTCAACCAACAATCGCGGTGGCAGCACCAGTGCAAAAGCCAGCGACAAATCGCCGACCTGTTCGACCTGAAAGTCAAACGGTGGTAGAACCATCAGTTAATGACATGGATGATGTCAATTACGATGATGAAGAGAAGCCTAAGAAGAAGAGTGCATTCTTTAACTTCTTCAAGGAATTCTTCGACTAAACAAAAAAGAAAAGATAAGTGAGAAAAAAGGAGCTCGTTATGGATTTCCAAATGGATATGAACCAAGAGTACGGCGCAACGATTAAAGTAATTGGTGTCGGTGGTGGTGGTGGAAACGCCGTTAACCAAATGGTGAATGACGGTGTTGAAGGTGTTGAGTTTATCGTAGCCAACACTGATGCCCAAGCGTTGGAGCGTTCAGCTGCAGAAAACAAGATTCAAATCGGTGCTAAGGCAACTCGTGGTTTGGGTGCTGGAGCTCGTCCAGAAGTTGGTGAAGCTGCTGCTAAGGAAAGCGAGCAAGAAATTGCTGATGCTTTGGCTGGTGCAGACATGGTCTTCGTTACTGCTGGAATGGGTGGTGGTACTGGTACTGGTGCCGCACCAGTTATTGCTAAGATTGCCAAGGACTCAGGTGCTTTGACGATTGGTGTCGTAACACGTCCATTCTCATTTGAAGGTCCAAAGCGTGGCAAGTCAGCTGCCGAAGGATTGGCTAAGTTGAAGGAAAACGTTGATACGTTGATTGTTATCGCCAACAACAACTTGCTACAAATCGTTGATAAGAAGGCGCCAATTATGGAAGCCTTCAAGATGGTCGATGATGTCTTGTTGCAAGGTGTTTCAGGTATCTCAGACTTGATTACTAAGCCTGGTATCATCAACTTGGACTTTGCCGATGTTAAGACAGCGATGGCCGGTCAAGGTACTGCCTTGATGGGTATTGGGTCAGCTTCTGGTGAAAACCGTGCTGCCGAAGCAACGCGCAAGGCCATCGCTTCACCATTGTTGGAAGCTAAGATTGAAGGCGCTACGAACGTTTTGCTTTCAGTTAAGGGTGGCGCAGACATGTCATTGTTCGAAGCGCAAGAAGCTTCAGAGACGATTGCACAAGCTGCTGGAACAGACATTGACATTATCTTCGGTACGACGATTGATATGGAAATGGAAGGCGAGTTGGTTGTGACAGTTATTGCAACTGGTATTGATCGTCCGGCAACGCCACGTCCAGAAATCAACTTGGGTGCAGCAAACACGGCTAGCCCATTTGAGGCAGTTTCTGAGCCGGTAGCACCTGTGCAACAACAAACTGCACCAGTTCAACCACAACAACCAGTTAACACAGATCCTTTTGCTGACTGGAACGTGACGGCTGAGCCCGCACAACAAGCAACGCCTGCACAAGCTGCACCGGTTGAACCAGTTCAACCGCTTTCATCAGAAAACACAGCTGCTGACGAAGAAATTGAGCGTCCAGCTTACTTCAACTGGATGAAGCGCGGCGAAAAGTAAGGAGACAACCGATGGCTTTTGAGAATTTTAGAAACTTCTTCATGGGATCAGATAGTGATTACTACTATGAAGAAGAAGAGGCACCGGAAGAGCAATACGTGCAAGAACCTGCACAACAAGCAACGTCAAAGACTAAGGCTAATAATGCAAATGCAACACGTCCAACGGCAGCACGTCGTCCAAACGTTTTGCCAATGGATGGCTCACGTCCAGGTGAGACGTCAAAGATTGCATTGTATGAGCCACGTACGTACGCTGATGCCCAAACAATTGCGACGCAATTGTTGGCTGGCGAAGCGGTTATCGTAAACCTAGGTTCAATTGATGAAAACACGGGAAAGCGTGTGCTTGACTACCTGGGTGGGACGTCCTTTGCTGTTGACGGTATCATTGAACGTGTTGGTGAGCGCATCTTCCTTGCGACGCCTCACAATTTTGAGATTTCAGGAACGATTTCTAAAAACTTGGGACAACAATTTAATTAATAGGTGACCAAATGTTAACACTCATTTTATCGTTATTGATGTTGGTCTTGCGTGCCATGGAGTTCGTAATCTTGATTTGGGTGCTGATGTCATGGTTGCCCGGGGCACAACAATCAGCCTTGGGACAATTGCTAGGTCGTATTGCCGGAATCGTCGTTGATCCGATTCACCGTGTGATGCCTCGTACGGGAATTATCGACTTTACCCCATTGATTGGTTTGCTACTATTGCAAGCTGCTCAAGTTGGCCTACGCGCAATTGCACAAGCATTCTAGAGAGATAAAATATGGCAGATAATGTATCACAACATTTCCGCCCGAGCGAAGCTGCATTTATTGATGTAGCGCAAGGCTTAATTCGTCAGGCATTGGATGAGTATCGTCCAGTACTGACGAATTTTTTGAACCCGCGGCAGAGATATATTTTGGAGACGTTGGTTAACCAGCATGATGAGTTAAAGATTGCTCACTCTGGTGGCTATACTGATGCCGAAAGTGCGCGGTCCTTGATTGCACCAGATTACTACGATGTGCAACAGGACGATTTTGAAATTGCTGCAATCCGCATCAACTATCCAACCAAGTTTGCTGAACTACATCATAGTACAGTGCTTGGTACACTAATTAACAATGGCTTATCTCGAGATAGTTTCGGGGACATTATTAGTAGCGAAGATGGTGATTGGCAGCTTGTTGCAACGGAGCAGATGGCGCGATTTATCACGTCATCACTGGATCACGTTGGTAAAACAAAGGTTCGTTTTGAACCAATGATGCTAGCTGATATTGTCACACCACAAGAGGAGTGGGACGATATCAATACAACTGTGTCATCCCTTCGACTAGATACTATAGTGGCTAATGGGTATAATGTATCTAGAACGCATGCTAAAGAATTAGTTGAGCGTGGCATGGTCCGAGTTAATTGGACCGAGATTGACCGACCAGATTTTATGTTGGCGGTCAACGATTTAATTTCAGTGCGCCGGTTCGGTCGCATGAAATTGCTAGCTGAAAATGGTATAACAAAAAAAGATAAATGGCGCGTCACACTGGCCGTCATTAAGAAATAGATTGGAGAACGATCATGGCATTGACCCCACAAGAGATTCACGCTAAGGAATTTAACACAAAGAGTAACAAGTGGTACGACAAGGCTGAAGTAACGGCTTTCTTGGACCAAATCGTAACGGACTACGATGGTTTGCTACAAGAGAACCAAACTTTGAGGACGCAATTGGCTGAAGCAGATGCTAACGCTAAGCAAGTTGAAGAGATGAAGCAATCTGTTAACTCATCAATCTTGATCGCCCAAGAAGCAGCTGACCGTTTGAAGAAGCAAACTGAAGCTGAAGCTGAGGCAACGTTGCAACAAGCACAAGCTGAAGCACAAAAGATTGTTATGGAAGCTAACGCTAAGGCCAACTCATTGTTGACTGAATCTCAATCAAAGAACGAAGCATTGGTTGCTGAGCACGATGCTTTGAACAAGGAAATGGGCGCATTCAAGGCTAAGATTGAAGGCATGTTGAACGCACAATTGGACTTGGTTAAGACTGATGACTGGGCTGCATTCCAACAACCTGCTGCATTCCAACAACCACAATCAGCCGCTCCGGTTGCACCAGAGTCAGCTGCGTCACAAGCTAGTTCAGAGGTCGAGACGGTTGTTATCTTCCCTGAATCAAACGAAAACGAAGAAAACTTCTTGAATAAGGACTAATTTTTCGTTATCATGTAATCATGGTTTCTTGACCAAACGGCAAGATGTATTCCAAACAGCGACCTAGGATTTACCCGGTGAGAGCCTAGGATGGTCACGCAGCTTGTTTATCAGCAAGAATGATTTTTTAAATACACAGAAGAGGCGGCTTTTTGCCGTGAATTCGGGTGGTACCACGTTGACATGACGTCCCGCATTGGCTATTTGGCCGATGCGGGATTTTTTAGTTTCAGGGTAAACCGCATGTCAACGCGGTAGCACTTGAATTGAACAGAAAGGATTGCACTTTTATGAAGATGAAGCAAACCTTGAACCTAGGAAAGACGAAGTTCCCAATGCGTGGTAACCTACCACAAACTGAGCTACAACGTGAAAACATCTGGTTCGAGAACAAGGTCTATGAGCAACGTCAAAAGATGAACGAAGGTAAGCCATCATTTATGCTTCACGATGGCCCTCCATATGCTAACGGAAACATTCACATTGGACACGCAATGAACAAGATTTCTAAGGATATCATCGTTCGTTACAAGTCAATGAATGGTTTCTACGCACCATTTGTCCCTGGTTGGGATACGCACGGTTTGCCAATTGAACAACAATTGACAAAGGCTGGTAAGGATCGCAAGGCGGTTGGACCAGTTATCTGGCGTAAGATGGCCGAAGAATTTGCACGTAAGCAAGTTAAGACGCAAATGGCCGACTTCAAGCGTTTGGGAATTTCAGCTGACTGGGATAACCCATACTTGACGTTGTTGCCTGAATTCGAAGCTGCACAATTGCGCGTCTTCGGTGAGATGGCCAAGAAGAACTTGATCTACCGTGGTAAGAAGCCTGTCTTCTGGTCATGGTCATCAGAGTCTGCTTTGGCAATGGCTGAAATCGAATACCACGACATTGAGTCAGACACGGCGTTCTTCTCAGAGCGCGTTAAGGACGGTAAGGGCTTGTTGGATAACGACACGTACTTCATCGCCTGGACGACGACACCTTGGACGGTACCAGCTTCACAAGCTTTGGCTTTGAACGCTGATTTCGAATACTCACAAATCCAACCAAAGGGTTCAGACAAGAAGTACATCGTTGCTTCAGCTTTGTTGGGTGCCGTTGCACCTAAGTTCGGCTGGGACGAGTACGAAGTTGTCGCAACCTTCACTGGTAAGGAACTTGAAATGGTGACAACTGAGCACCCATTCATGGACCGTGAGATTTTGGTTGTTAACGCTGATTACGTTACGGCAGATGCCGGTACTGGTGCGGTTCACACGGCCCCAGGATTTGGTGAAGATGACTTTGCTACCGGTCAACGTTACAACATGCCAGTTATCATGAACGTTGATGACCAAGGTAAGATGACGGCTGAAGCTGGTCCTGACTTTGAAGGTGTCTTCTACCAAGACGCTGACAAGGTTGCTTTGCAAAAGCTTGAAGAAGCTGACGCGTTGATCTTGCACGAACCAGTTGTTCACAGCTACCCATTTGACTGGCGTACTAAGAAGCCAGTTATCTTCCGTGCTGTGCCACAATGGTTCGCTTCAATTGATAGCTTCCGTCAAGACATTTTGGACGCATTGGACGATGTAACGTTCCAACCAGAATGGGGTAAGAAGCGTTTGTACAACATGATCCGCGACCGTGGCGACTGGGTTATCTCACGTCAACGTGTTTGGGGTGTGCCATTGCCAATCTTCTACGCTGAAGATGGTACGGCAATTGTTGACCCTGAAATCATTGACCACATCGCTGACTTGGTAGCTGAGCACGGTTCAAACGTTTGGTTCGAACGTGAGGCCAAGGACTTGTTGCCAGAGGGTTACTCAAACGAGCACTCACCAAATGGCGAATTTACCAAGGAAACGGACATCATGGACGTTTGGTTCGATTCAGGAACTTCACACCAAGGTGTTATGGCCACTCGTCCAAACCTAAGCTTCCCAGAAGATTTGGTTTTGGAAGGTTCTGACCAATACCGTGGTTGGTTCAACTCATCATTGATCACTGGTGTTGCCGTAACTGGTAAGGCCCCTTACAAGTCAGTCTTGTCACAAGGATTCGTCTTGGACGGAAATGGTGAGAAGATGTCTAAGTCATTGGGTAACATCATTTCACCTAACGAAGTGGTGAAGGAGATGGGTGCTGAAATTATCCGTTTGTGGGTAACGTCAGTTGATTCATCAGCCGATGTTCGTGTGTCAATGGACTTGTTGTCACAAACGTCTGAAACATACCGTAAGATCCGTAACACGATGCGTTTCTTGTTGGCTAACACGTCAGACTTTGATCCAAAGGCTGACACGGTTGCCTTCGATGACTTGGTCGCAGCTGATCAATACTTCTATGCTCGCTTTAACAAGTTGGTTGCCGACATTAAGGCTGCCTACGACGCATACGACTTCCAAGCAGTAAACAAGTTGGTTATCAACTTTATTAACGTTGACTTGTCAGCGTTCTACTTGGACTTCGCTAAGGACATCTTGTATGTTGAAGCGCCTAAGGGACACGCCCGTTTGTCATTGCAAACGGTTTTGTACAAGGTCTTGGTAGACTTGGACAAGTTGTTGTTGCCAATCTTGCCACACACGGCCGAAGAAATCTTCGAGTACCTAGAGCACGAAGAAGGCGACTTTGCTTACTTGACTGAGATGCCAGTTGTTGAAGACATTGCTAACGCTGACGAATTGATGGCTAAGTGGTCACAATTCATGACGTTGCGCGATACCGTTAACAAGGCGCTTGAAGTTGCACGTGATGCTAAGTTGATTGGTAAGCCAGCCGAAGCAGCGGTAACGTTGTTCTTGACTGACGACCAAAAGGCTTGGTTGGATTCATTGGGACAAGATGTTCGCGTCTTGTTGCTTGTTTCTCAATTGCACGTGGCATCAGCTGATGAAGCTGGTGATGCAACGGACTTTGATGGTTACAAGATTGCGGTTGCTCACGCAGAAGGTGAAGAGTCACCACGTGATCGTATGTACCACACTGATTTGGGTGCAGATCCTGACTTCCCAATGTTGTCAGCACACGAAGCACAAATCGTCCGCGAGAACTTCCCTGAGGCTTTGACTGAAGGTTTGGAGTAATCACGGTTACACACTAAAAATATAATATCGATAACAGGAAAACGCCGGGAGATTTTTGTCTCTCGGCGTTTTTACGTCTATAATGGAGGATATATAGTTTGTGGTTAGTGTCGAAGCGTTAACGTGCAAAAGAAGGGGCCAAACACTCCGGCCGTAAGGACGGACATTCACCACTACCTTAAATACATAACCAATTAAAGAGAAGGAGACCAACGCATGACGAAGCTATACTTCATCCGCCACGGTAAAACAGAATGGAACGCAGAGGGCCGTTTTCAGGGGGCAGGTGGTGACTCACCATTGTTGCCTGAATCATACGACCAAATCAAAATGCTTGGTAATCACTTGAAGGATATTGAATTTGCACACGCCTTTTCAAGCCCTATCAAGCGTGCTCACATCACTGCCGAAGAAACCTTAGCAATGCTAAATAAGCGTCCTGAGTTGACGTTTATGGACGGTTTGAAGGAGTTTTCATTCGGTGTTTGGGAAGGGATGAGCTTCGCTGAAGTTCAAGAAGGCTGGTATGACATGTACGATGCTTCTCGTAACCACCCAGAGAAGTTCGATGCAAGCCAAGTTGAAGGATCTGAGTCGTTCGAAAGCGTCCGAAAGCGCTTTCGTGATGCGGTTGAAGAAGCTGTTGCAACATACGGTGGCGAAGATGTTAATTTGGTTTTCTTCAGCCACGGCGCTGCGTTGACGACCGGAATGGGTGGTCTTACAGGTATTCCGCTGGCTGATTTGCGTGCGCGAGGTGGCTTGGGTAACACAAGTACATCTATCCTAGAAACGCATGATGGTCACACGTTTACGGAAATTTCACGAAATGATACAAGTTATTTGGGTGTCGCAAGTGATGCCTCAAATACAATTTAAAGAGAAGAAGGATTTTTAAGATGACGCAACCAGAAAATGCAGCACAAGCAGATATCGCCCGCTTGGTAAGTGACATTAACGCTAACCCAGACAACTGGCAAGCCTATGCAGACTTGGTGGCTGTTTTGGTTGCCACGGAAAATCTTGTGGAAGCAGAAGAATTGGCTTTGAAGAGCTTGGGCTTGTTCCAAGCGAATGATGAAGCGTTGCAAAATTTGTTGTACGCTGCTGGAAATGTTTATTACGTGGCTGGTGATTATGCACGTGCGAATGAGTTTTTCGCTAAGATCACAGATTTAGAGATTTTGCATGATGCAACGGTTATGCAAGCCCAAGCATGGTATGCACAAAATCAATTACAAAAGGCATTGGTATTTGCGTTGACGGCGGTAGAGCAACAACCAGAAGACGTTGCCGCCCAAGTGCTACTTGGTAACATTTGGCTTGGTTTGCAAAACATGGATAAGGCAACGGCTGCATTTAATGACGCTATTCATGTGGACCCAATGAATTTTGACGCTAATTTCGGTCGTGGGATTATCGCAATCGTTGATGGTGACCGTGAAAATCAATGGTCAGCAACGGCTGAAATGATTGATATGGAACGATACCGCGCCCAAGCCCAACGATTGGATGAAATCGTACAACTACTATCAGGGAGTCGTGTAGATGAGTCAGAGTCAAACTAGTTTGTTCGATGGCCCAGCGGCATCGGATGAAACGCCGACCGTCACTGGGCAAGTGAAGAATATTCTGTTTGCTGCCCAAGATTCTTTTTATAAAGTCATGATTATCGAAGTAGCCGAACAAAACTTCGATTATGATGATACTGAACTAACGGTGACTGGTAGTTTTGGTGATATTCAAATTGGGGCTAGTTATGAGTTTAAGGGTCGGCTAACGACGCACGCGCGTTATGGGGTCCAGTTTGCAGCTCAAAACTATCAACGTCAGGCGGCTAGTACAACGTCTGGGTTGGTTGCTTATTTATCAGGTGACCAGTTTCCGGGGGTTGGAAAAGCAACGGCAACGAAGATTGTTGACGACCTTGGTATTGAAGCGATTGATAAAATTCTGGAATCACCAGACGTCTTGATTGAAACGGGTATTTCAACCAAATTGCAAGAAGTCATCGTGAAGCAGTTGCAACAATCCGACGGTATGGAACGCGCCATCATTGCGCTTAACGATTACGGTTTCGGTTCAGCCCTCGCCACTGTGATTTACCAAAAGTATCAGCAGCAAACTTTACAGATTTTAAAAACTAACCCTTATCAAATGGTTATCGATATTGAGGGCGTTTCATTTGCTCGTATCGATCGTTTAGCAGCGCAGCAGGGAATTGATGCGTTGGACGCGCGTCGTATCCAAGCGGGGGTTATTTCAGCGATTAACCAGGCAACATTTGAGTCTGGTGATACGTTTATGCAAGTGGAAGCGTTGCTACAAACCACGCAACAAATTCTAGAACGTTCTCAAAATGCCCGCATTGATCCAGCGTTAATTAAGCGTGCATTGTTAACCTTGACGTCTGATGGCATCGTAATTGCTGACGGACAGAATTTATACATTAAGGCGCTATTTGAAGCTGAACGTGAAATTGCCCAACGCATGGTCCGTTTAAGCAAAACGAAGAATAGCGAATACAAACGCGCTGATGTTGTGAAGCAACTCGCGGAAGTCGAGGAAGAGAATCCGTTTCCGTATGATGATGTGCAACGTGATGCGATGATTGCGGCTCTGATGAGCAATCTATTTATCCTGACGGGTGGACCCGGTACAGGAAAGACGACCATCATCAATGGTGTTGTAGCAACGTTGAAGAAGTTGTTACAAGATGAAGGTATGAAGTGGGATGAAATTAGTGAGAGTATTCGCTTAGCGGCGCCAACTGGTCGTGCAGCCAAGCGACTTGCCGAATCTACTGGTATGCCAGCGTCGACAATTCACCGTTTGCTAGGTATCACTGGTCGTGAAAATACAGATGACATTGATATCGAGGAGTTAAGCGGTCGTTTGCTCGTGATTGATGAGATGTCGATGGTGGATACGCAATTATTCGACTTATTACTACGCGCGATTCCAAGTGGCATGCAAGTCATTTTGGTTGGCGATAAGGATCAATTGCCTTCTGTTGGACCTGGTCGAGTTTTCTACGATTTGTTGGCCAGTGGATTGTTGAATTATCGTGAGTTGGAGACAATCCACCGTCAGGGTAAGGGGTCAACGATTATCGAGTTGGCAAGCTCAGTGAAGAGTGGTGTCTTGCCAGCAAACTTTACCGAGCGCCAGTCTGACCGATCGTTTTTCCCGGCGCAGACAAATCAAGTACCACGCATGGTTGAGCAGATTGCTACGAGTTGGAAGGAACGCGGTAATTCGGTTGCTGATATGCAGATTTTGGCGCCCATGTATCGTACGCCAGCGGGTGTTCATAATCTGAATGCCGTAGCCCAAGAAATCTTTAATCCGATGACGCCCAAGAAGCGTGAAATTCACATGAAGCTTGGTGAGTTAGAGTTTAACTTCCGTGTGGGTGATAAAGTCATGCAGACGGCCAATGATCCTGAACATAATGTGTTTAACGGGGACATTGGTTACATCACGGCAATTATGTTGGCAAAGGATAAAAGCAACGAAGATAATACGGACAACATCACGGTGGCTTTTGATACCGGCGAGGTTGAATATACGCGCCAGAACTGGAATCAATTGACACTGGCATATGCGACAACCATTCACAAAGCACAAGGTGCTGAGTACAAGTTGGTTATCATGCCACTTGTGAATGCGTTTAGTCGCATGCTGCAACGCAATCTGCTGTATACCGGGCTAACGCGTGCTAGTGAGTCACTCGTCCTTATTGGCGATGTTAGTGCCTACCAACGCGCAGCCGAAACTGAGGGTGTTAATCGGCACACGACGTTGCAAGAACGATTGCAACAAGCGCAAGATGGTCAGCTGCCAGATGTACCGGATGATGATAAATCATTGGCAGCGGTCAATGCGATTAATCAAAAGCCAGTGGCAGTTGTGCCAATCGATGAAGAAAACACAACAATTGATGATACGCCGGTCGTGGACGAAATTGTCCGAGCCGTTGCGGATGACGATGATGATTTGCTAACGATTGCGAAGATTATGAATGAGTCGATTGACCCAAATGTGGGGATGGCAGACATGACACCATACGACTTCATGCCTTAATAAGGATGTAACGGTAGCACGTCACGAACATTGTGCTATAATCTACTAGTCAAGCACTAGTGAATTGTGCTAAAATTAAGCGATAAATTTTCGAATGAAAAGGGGTTTCTGAAATGTCAGGACACAGTAAGTGGCATAACATTCAAGGACGTAAGAACGCCCAAGACGCAAAGCGTGGTAAGATCTTCCAAAAGCTTGCCCGCGATTTGTACACGGCAGCTAAGGCTGGCGGTGTAGATCCAGACTCAAACGCTTCATTGCGTTTGGTTATCGACAAGGCTAAGGCAGCTAACATGCCTAAGGATAACATCCAACGTGCCTTGGATAAGGCTTCTGGTGCCGGTGGCGCTAACTACCAAGAGTTGACGTACGAAGGTTACGGACCAGCCGGTGTAGCCGTTTTGGTTCAAGCTTTGACTGATAACATCAACCGTACGGCTGCTTCAGTTCGTTCAACGTTTAAGCACTTCGGTGGTGAATTGGGAACGACGGGATCAGTTTCATTCCAATTCGACCGTAAGGGTTACATTGAAATCGAGCGTACTGAAGACAACGATATCGATGAAGATCAATTGTTTGAAGACATGTTGGAGGCTGGTGCCGAAGACATGAAGACTTACGATGACCAATTCGAAATCTACACGGACCCTAAGTCATTCCCAGAAGTACGTGATGCTTTGGAAGCAAAGGGTTACACTTTGGTCAACGACGAAGTTACGATGGTTGCACAAAACCCAATGGCAGTGCCTGAGGATAAGCAAGCATCATTGGCTAGCTTGGTTGATGAACTTGAAGAAAACGATGACGTACAAGCTGTCTTCACGACTGCTGAGTAATCATCTCATGAAAAACCGACCAAATTTTGGTCGGTTTTTTTGTAGGCGCAAAAGTTGACGATGTGAACAAAAAGCGATAAAGTAGTAAACAATTATTAATAACTTGAGTCGTTAACGTGTTTCGCCACAGACTCGGAACAAAACGTGCCTGGTATAGCTATATGCCTGACACTGTTAACGACGCCGAGAGTAGTTACTTTTGGCGTCGTTTTCTTTTCCTGTATCATTTGGCGAACCGTAATGATACGGGATTTTTTATTAGGAGAGATAAGCATGTTAGAACGCTTTTTTAAGTTGTCAGAGAACAATACGACAGTTCGGACAGAAGTGATTGCCGGTATTACAACATTCGTTGCGATGGCATACATCATTTTCTTGAACCCATCAGTATTGTCTATGACGGGAATGCCAAGTCAGGGAGTTTTCTTGGCAACAATTTTGACAGCCGTTGTGGGAACTCTTATCACAGGACTTTTTGCTAATTTGCCATATGCATTGGCACCATCAATTGGTATGCAAGCCATGTTCACGTACACGATTGTTTTCGGACTTGGGTACACATGGAAGCAAGCATTGGGAATGGTTTTCTTAGTTGGGCTGGTTGATGTGATTATCACATTGACGAAGGTTCGATCAATGATTGTGAAGGCTATTCCTGACCAATTGAAGCACGCGATTGCTGCTGGTATCGGTTTGTTTATCGCCTACATTGGTTTGAAGAACGCTGGCTTCTTGAACTTCTTGGTTGATCCACAAAACATCATGACGTTGAATGGTAAGCCATTTACTGAAGGTGGTGGTGCCAAGGTCATTGAGAGTATCACAGCGAATGGTGGGACGACGCCATCAATCTCAACCTTTGCACAACCAGCAGTTTTGTTGGGCTTGATTGGTTTGATTATTTTGGTATTGTTGGTTGTTGCTAACGTACCTGGTGCCTTCTTGCTTTCAGTTTTGATTACAACTGTCATTGGTATTCCAATGGGTGTGACAAACACACACATTGATGCCATGGCATCATTCTCATCAACGTTCCACGACTTTGGCTCAATCTTTGGTCAAGCCCTTGGACCTGATGGGTTGTGGTCAATGTTCACGTCACCAAAGCACGTTTTGATTGTTGTTTTGACGGTCTTCTCAATGGGATTGTCAGGATTGTTTGATGCCATTGGAACGTTTATCGGAACTGGTATGACGACTGGTATCTTCTCTGAAGCTGACCAAAAGGAGTTCTACGAAGGTAAGGGCTTCAAGTCAAAGATGGATCGTGGTTTGGTTGCTGATACGTTTGCAACGATGTTTGCGGGTATTTTTGGTACATCAAACACGACGACATTTATTGAAGCATCAGCAGGAATCAAGGCTGGTGGACGTACTGGTTTGACATCAGTTGTCATTTCAATTGGTTTCTTGCTTGCTATTATCGCAGCGCCATTGGTTAACGTGATTCCATCTGCCGCAACAGCACCAATTTTGGTTGTGGTTGGTATTATGATGATGAATGAGTTTAAGTTGATTACATGGGATGATATTGAAATTGCCATTCCGGCATTCTTTACATCAGCCTTCATGGCCTTCTCATACTCAATTTCATACGGTATCGCTGCCGGCTTCATTTTCTACGTTTTGATCAAGAGTGTGAAGCGCAAGTTCAACCAAATCAGCCCAATTTTGTGGGTTGTGACTATTCTGTTCTTGCTTAACTTCATTTCGTTGGCAATTAATTAATAAACATAATTTAACGCGTGATGCCTTGTGCATCACGCGTTTTTTGTTGTCATTAAATCTATGAAATAAAACAAGTCAAAAAATAATTGGAAAATTGCGTCACTTTTCACTCTTTCTTTTCGAAGGAGGTGAATGAGACATGAGCGTTCAAAAACAATTTGCGTCGTTAGTGCAGACGGCTGCCCAGGTGCGGGCAAGTGATTTATACGTGATGCCTGGTGAAGAAGGTTATCGGGTGTTTTGTTACACAGCAACCGGGATTCAACCATCGGCATCCCTAACTTCGGCTAATGGAGAAGCCTTGATTCGCCACATTAAATTCGAAGCCCAAATGGATATTAGTGAGACGCGACGTCCGCAGCTCGGCCGATGGTGTTATTTCCTTAATCAGGAACAACTGTATTTACGGATATCTAGTGTGGGAGATTTTTTGAACCGTGAATCAATTGTTGTGCGCCTGATATTCGCTGTTGATGACCAGCATATCCAATTAACGGCTCAAAGCGATGTGGCCGCCGTGGGCGAGGCAATGACGAGTGGTGCTGGGCTGATTTTGTTGGCCGGTCAGATGGGGTCAGGAAAAACGACAACGCTCCATTATTTAGCCTATCGGTATTTGACAGAGAAAATTGTGCTAACGATTGAGGATCCGGTTGAAGTGGTGCAACCAAACTTTTTGCAATTGCAGGTGAATAAGGCGGCCTGGATTATCCAGATTTGTTGAAGCTTGCCTTGCGTCATCATCCGGATGTGATGATTATCGGTGAAATTCGAGATGCCCAAACGGCGCAAATTGTGGTTGAAGCAGCTCTGAGTGGCCACTTAATTATCAGTACGATTCATGCGATGTCGCATCTGGGCATTTGGCATCGCTTACGTGATTTTGGGGTGCCAGCCGGTACGTTGCGCCAAGTCATGACGGGCATGGTTCATCAAAAACTAGTCATAACTGAGGATGGCGTCGCAGCAGACTTAGCCGTGTTAACTGGCGCTGACTTGCAAGAAAGGATGGCTGAGTGGCATGCGGAATAAGCGGTGGTCGAAAGCAGAGCAAGTGGATTTTTTTGAGACATTGGCGCAGTTGATTAGCGTTGGCTATGACTTGGAAAAGGCGTTAATCGCATTGCAATCATTGTTGCCTAAAGTACGGCGGGATTTGCAACGAATCATTGCTGGTCTGCGCGAAGGACGCCATTTTTATCAGTTAGTTACACCACATGTGCGAGCAGAAATCCGACGTGAATTAGCCTTCGCCGTTGTGCATGGCAATTTGATGGATATTTTAGCTGAAATTGGTAGCCGTGAAAGACGTCGCATGCAACAACTTCAAAAGTTACGCCAACTATTGTTGTATCCGATTGTACTGTTTGGTTTGTTAGCTGTGATATTTGCAGTCTTTATGCAATTCCTCTTGCCGGAGTTTACGAACATGGGGATGGCATTGCCAACGTTGTCTGGTCTACCGATTGTGCTGTTTATAATGGCGCTTGTATTTATTGGCGTCAGTGTTGCCGGGTGGGCTTGGTGGCGTCGACATTCTTGGCTACAGAGATTGGTGGTGATTCGACGTTTGCCGTTAATCGGGCCGGTCGTACGATTGAGTTTGGATTATCAAATTTCATTACAATTGGGATTGCTATTAACGAGTGGCGTGAGTTTTTCGGTAATTGTTAAGTGCTTTGCAAGTTTAGATGAAGGTGGTGTCCTAAAAGATGTGAGTCGACTGGCCGAAAAGTCGCTCACAGCAGGAGAAAGCATTGCTGAGTTTGTTGCAAAGGTACCGTTGCTTCCCCGGGAAAGCGAATTGTTGTTTTCAAAGGGCAAGCAGCAACAAGATATTGGTCGGGAGTTTCAACTACTGGCTGAACGAAAATTTGAATTATTAGAACGACGGATTGGTCGTTATTTATTGATTATTCAGCCATTATGCTTTGGTGTAATTGGCTTAGTTGTTGTCGGTTTATATCTATTGATGTTGATGCCGATGTATCAAAATATGGGGGATTTAATGACATGGTAAAGCAAAACAAGCGTAAGGGATTCACCTTGATTGAAGTTGTCACAACTGTTTTTATTATTGGCTTGTTGGTATTGCTGGTCTTGCCAAACGTTAACCATGTGCGTGCGTTCGCGGAACGTAAGCAACAAACAGCGTTGGTACAGACTGTTCAAACACAAGTCGACTTGTACCGTAATGAAAATGGTAGTGCACCAGCTAGTTTGAAGGATTTGGCCGATAAGGAATATTTGTCAGAAGGTCAACTGGCACAAATTGATAAGGCAGCCATTGCATTAAAGGGAGATCGAGTTGTTGCCGGCAAGAAGTAGAACGGCATTTACCCTAATTGAAAGCATTGTTGTGTTAGGTGTTATGGGCATGCTAGTAACCAGCTTTACCTTTATGGTAAGGCCTGACAAACAGAGTTGGTCGAAATTTGAACGTGAATTTAGCGAAGCGTTCATGGTTGCACGGCAAAAACAGGTTGGCCGAAATGAAGCCTTCTATATTCAGGTGCAGAAAGAACATGTGAATGTTGATGGCCAGATTGTTCGAGTACCCGAAAATTGGTTTGGTGGTGAAAAGGTGATTCGCTGTCAAGTTTTCACGATGGCGCCAACCAGCTTTTCACTCTATAACAAGGAAACAATGCGAAGACGAAATGTTGTCTTTCAATTGGGGGGCGGAACTTATCATGTTGAGACGTAAAGGCGCATTGTTGTCAGAAGCGCTCGTGTCATTATTGCTTGCGACGATGACAGTTTGCCTGATCGTGACAACGATTCAATATTTCAACCGTCAACGCATGGCAGAAGAGACACAAATGAAAGAAGCACGTCGACAATATTATGAGGAACAACAACGATGGCTGAGCGACGGGGCTTCACCCTATCCGAAACGCTTGTGGCTTTATTGGTCTTTAGTATGGCGCTAAGTTTATTTGGCTTGGTGATGACAAATCTAAAACAGCAGTACCAGAGTAATTACAACCAGCAACGTGAAGCGCAGGTCGCTCGGACGATAATGTCGTTGGAAGCGCCAGAAACAGGGCTGACACTAAAGACGTGTTTTAAGCGACAATTGATTTTATATAGCAAAATAACGAACAAAAAATACTATTTTGGTACCCGACCTAAGGTGCTCGTGTTGCGAACCGATCAAGGTGGAAACATGAGGTATCTAAATCAGGTCCGCAAGGTTACGTTTGTCCAATTGTCGAAACAACGTGTGCAAATGACTGTTGAATTTGAAGAAGGCGTTAGCGTAACACAGGAGATAACCTTTTATGAATGAGCGGCAGGGGAGCTTGTTAGCCCATACGTTAATGTTGATGTTGCTTTGCTTGAGTGGCTTTACGTTTTGGGTGGCGGGACAAACCCGACAACAACAAGTTAGACACCTAGTGATAACAAATTGGACAAAGCGACGAGAAGCGGTGTAGTTTTTAATGACCAACCCAGAAACGCCTGTTATGCCACGTAACACAACGACCTATCCATCGGTCATTGAAAGAGATACATTTAAAGAAGTTGTACTTGTCTCTGAGAAACATCGCGTTGTGATACCACGATATCGTCCAGTAAAGCCCTAGAATTGTTGAGAAACAGCTGAAACCTGCTACACTGTTAGTTAGTATAAAAAAGAGGTGAGCGCATGTTTGAGACAATTGAAAAAGCAGTAAAGCATTTACAGGCAGCCCAAAAGGAAATTGCTGACGCCTTGGATATGGCAGCAATTGAAGCGTTGGTTGTTATGTTTGAAGTGATGTTGAACCAAGAAGATGAAGAGTGGGCAACCCTTTCAGAAGAACAACGTACGGCAATTGTTGCAATGATTGACGATGCAGCATTTGATGGCATGACTGTTGAATTGAAGCGCCAAGTTTTGCAATTGCTTTTGGTTGCAACAATGCGTGAAGATGGTTTGCAAGCCAACTATCAAGTAACCCCAGATGCGATTGGTATGTGGGTTGGTTTCTTGGCCGAGCAATTTACAGCCAAGAACACGGCGACAAAGCTACTTGATTTGACGGTTGGAACGGGAAACTTGTTGGCCACTGTGCAACAAGTTCTTGCCCAACAAGGCAACACGATGACAATCAACGGTATCGAGAATGACGACACCATGTTAACGGTTGCCAGCGGTATGGCAGCATTGCTTGGCTTTGACTGGCAATTAACATTGGCCGACGCGGTGGCGAGTGAGTTGCCAACTGATCAAGATGTTGTTGTGGCTGACTTGCCAGTCGGTTACTATCCTGCTGAAGTGCCAAGTCACTTTGCGACAACCGCTGAAGATGGTTTGACTTATGTCCACCATTTGTTGATTGAACAAGCTGTTAACGCTTTGCGACCGGGTGGCATGGCAGCTATTATTGTGCCAGCAAATCTATTTGAGACGGAACAAGCCCAATCATTGTTGAAGTACTTGCAATCAGAAAACGTGTACTTCCAGGCTTTGTTGCAATTCCCAGACAAGCTGTTCGCAAACAAGGCTGCTGCCAAGGCAATCTTAGTTTTGCAACGTGCCGGGGGGGATGCTATCCAAGCAACGCCAGTTATGTTGGCAAAAACACCAGAATTGACGAACGTTGCAGAGAACAAAGATTTCGTGACAGAGATGACAGCATGGATGACTGCGAACCAAATGCTACACGCGTAGTCGTACGACTGACACACGTCCGAAATAGTTGACAAGATATTCATAAGAAATTGTGATATACTAATCTGCAGATATTGAACAATTCCGTTTGGAAAAGAGGAGACAAGTACACATGGCTAAGACTATGGCGATTAATGCCGGTTCATCATCATTGAAGTTTCAATTAATTGAGATGCCAGCAGAAAAGGTAATTGCAAAGGGACAAGTTGAACGAATCGGTTTGAGCGATTCAATTTTCACGTTGAAGTTCAACGGTGAGAAGTTTGAGTTGATTCAAGACATCGACAACCACGAGGCTGCCATTAACTTGCTATTGGAACAATTGAAGGAACACGAAGTCATTGCTGACTTGAACGAAATCACGGGTGTTGGACACCGTGTCGTTGCCGGTGGTGAGTGGTTTAACCACTCAGTTATCGTTGATGACGAAGTGTTGAACAAGATTGATCGCTTGGCTGCTTATGCACCATTGCACAACCCAGCTAACGCAATGGGAATCCGTGTATTCCAAAAGTTGTTGCCAAACGCCACGTCAGTAGCTGTATTTGACACTGCATTCCACCAAACGATGCCTCGTAAGAACTACTTGTATGCTTTGCCATACGAGTACTACACGAAGTATGGTGCACGTAAGTACGGTGCCCACGGAACGTCACACCGTTACGTTGCAGCCCGCACTGCCGAAATCTTGGGTAAGCCATTGGAAGACTTGAAGATTGTGACATTGCACTTGGGTGCTGGAGCTTCAATTACGGCTATCAAGGATGGTAAGTCATTGGATACGTCAATGGGATTCACACCATTGGCAGGTGTTATGATGGCTACGCGTTCAGGTGATGTTGATCCTTCATTGGTTTACTACATCCAGGAGCGCGAAGGTTTGACTAACGACGAAATGCTTAACATCCTGAACAAGAAGTCAGGTTTGTTGGGTGTGTCAACGTTGTCAGCTGACATGCGTGACTTGAAGGCTGTTCGTGATACTAATGAGCACGCTGAATTGGCTATCCAAATGTTCGTTGACCGTGTTGTTCGCTACATCGGTCAATACTACATGGAGCTTGAAGGCCTTGATGCTATTGTCTTTACGGCTGGTATCGGTGAAAACGCCGATGACTTGCGTTCAGAAATCATCAAGCGCTTGAACTTCATGGGCATCAAGATGAACGAAGAGCAAAACAAGCAACGTGATGATGAGATGATCATCTCAACGGACGATTCATCAGTTAAGGTTTTGAAGGTCGCAACTGACGAAGAAATCGTGATTGCTCGTGACGTTGAAACGTTGAAGAACGAACAATAATAAACAGTAAAAAGTGAGTCTGGTATTCCTATCGGACTCACTTTTTTATATGCAAAAGTTAAACGGCATAGCCTGCTCTGATGAGCAAGCTATGCCGTTTTTTGTTAGCCCGTGAAAAGGACACTGAAAATATCGGTGATTGTATTTTTAGATAGATTAAAAAGAGTTAAAAGGCGTTGTTCACAACGCCCTTTAAAGCGGTTATGAACAGAGCATTCAATCCACTTGTTATTGTATGAAGAAGGAAAGAGGAGGATGTCAGAATGAAAAGAAAACTACAACTTGCATTAGCAGTCGCACTAGCCATTGGTGTCAGCCAAGTCGGTACGACGGCATTTGCAGACAATAGTGCCCTTGGAGTCGATCCAATTTTTCCAGAGAGTCAAATTGACCCTAAGGTTGGTTACTACGACTTAAATGTGCAACCTAATCAAGAACAAACTTTGCAAGTGACATTGATGAATGGTAGCGCAAAGCCATTACGTGTTCACATGAGTGCAAATCCTGCTTCAACTAACGACAACGGCGTTATTGAATATGGCCAAAACAAAATTAAGCCTGATTCTTCTCTGAAAGCTAATGTTGGTCGGATGATTACGATTCAAAAGGAAGTAACAATTCCGGCCAATTCTTCAACAGTCGTTTCAGCTAAGTTGGCTGTACAACCAGCACACTTTAATGGTGTTGCCGTTGGAGGGCTTTCATTTTTAACTGATCCAGATAAGGGTTCACAAAAGGCGAAAGGAATGCAAATCAGAAATCGCTACGCATACGATGTTGCAGTTGTTTTGCATGAATCAAACGACACTGTGAAACCGGACCTACATATGCGTAAAGTCCGAGCTGCGCTAGTTAATTATCATACGGCCGTATTGGCACGTTTGCAGAATAACCAGCCTGCATTCATCACTGATATGAATTCACACGCTGTTGTTTATAACGCTAAGACTCACAAGAAGATCTTAACAGAAGATAAGAAGAGTCAAAAAGTAGCACCAAATTCACACTTTGACTACACGATGATGTTCGCAGATGGTCAAAAGTTAGCGCCAGGTAAATATGTAGCTGACATTAATTTGAAGGCTAACGAAGGTCACTGGCACTTTAAGCAAAGCTTTGATGTCTCAGGACAAAAGGCACACGCCATTAATAAGCAAAACGTAACGGTTAGTCATTTTGCTTGGTGGCAAACACTTCTACTCTTGTTGGTATTCTTGTTATTAGTATTGTTGATTACCTACTTAGTACGACGTAATCGAAAGCAAGCCGCTGAACTACGCCGTCTAAAGAGTGGTGTACGTGAGGTGAAGAATGATGAAAAGAATTAAAACGGTAAGTTTGCTCTTATGCTAGATTTACGGACAGATTTTTCTCTGCCCTGTAAACTAATAGCAGAGGAGCATTTTTTATATGATTCGATATTCACCAGAATTTAAGCAGTCTCTTGTCGAGATGCACAACCAAGGGCGTTCTTACACTGAACTAGCCGCTGAATACGGGCCTTCGGCCGATTCAATCCGTAACTGGGTCAAATTGTACACAGTCCACGAAGTGGACGGCGAAAAATGGACGCAAGCTGATGTAAACGCATTACAAAAGGAAAACGCCAAACTTCGCGAAGAACTTGAGATTTTAAAACGAGCCGCGGTGTTGCTTTCGAAGT
>NZ_PVSN01000006.1 GCF_004766315.1 Weissella confusa
CTCAAAAAACGCCCAATCGAAAAAAACACCCTGAAACCGTGCCAAGGTACTGGCAGTTTCAAGGTGATTTATCGTATTTTACTGATTTAGCTGTGGTTAAAAATTTAGTGCATGAATAATCCGGGTTAATATATTGTGATTGTTGCGCAAGGATTTCTTGATAATCCTGCTTATTGATGTCGAAGTGATTATCACTTGTGACTGCTATCTTGATCATGATAATGCCTTTCTGACGCCGTTATGACAGTCATTGTACCAAATTCGCAACGCTTATTGTTGGAAAAAGTAAATTGTAATTCTTTGAACTTCTTGTGATAATGAAGAAATTCCGGTAAACTTAATAAGTATTTTCTAATGAATAAGTTATTTTTAGTACTCTAAAAACCAAATATATAATTTGTAAGGAGCTTTTCTCAATGGAATCAGAAAAGAAATTCCTGGGACAACCACGCGGTCTACAAACTTTGTTTATGACCGAAATGTGGGAGCGCTTCAGTTACTATGGTATGAAGGCCATCTTGCTTTACTACATGTGGCATTTGATTGCCACTGGCGACCTTAATGTTACCAAGGCAACTGCCGCATCAATTATGGCCATCTACGCCTCAATGGTTTACTTGTCAGGTGTTGTTGGTGGATTTATCGCTGACCGTTTGATGGGTCAACGTCGCACTGTCTTCTGGGGTGGTGTGTTGATCATGTTCGGACACATCGCATTGGCTTTGCCATTTGGTGCGCCAGCGATGTTCGCCTCAATGGTCTTGATCGTGATGGGAACTGGTTTGTTGAAGCCAAACGTTTCATCATTGGTTGGATCACTTTATAAGGATGGCGACTCAGCACGAGATGCTGGGTTCTCAATCTTCGTCTTCGGTATCAACTTGGGTTCATTTATTGCCCCATTGTTGGTTGGTTGGACGCAAGAGCAAGCCGGCTTCCACTTGGCATTCTCATTGGCTGCCATCGGAATGTTCTTCGGTTTGATTCAATTCCACTTTGGCGGTAAGCACTTGTCAAAGGATTCATTGTACGCACCAGATCCATTGCAACCAGAGGAAGTTAAGCCTTTGGTAACGAAGATCGTCTTGGGTGTTGTCGCCTTTGCTTTGGTTATCGTATTGATGGTCTTGATGGGCTGGACGCAATTGCAAAACTTCGTTAACTTGTTGACGATTGTCGCAATCTTGTTGCCAATCGGATACTTCACGTTGATGATTACGTCAGCTAAGGTTAACAAGGAAGAGCGTTCACGCGTTATCTCATACATTCCATTGTTCTTGGCTGCTGTATTGTTCTGGGCTATCGAAGAGCAAGGATCAATCGTTTTGGCAACGTTCGCCGCAGAACGTGTTGATACGTCATGGTTCCCAGCTTCATGGTTCCAATCATTGAACCCATTGTTCATCATGCTTTACACGCCATTCTTCGCTTGGTTGTGGGTTAAGTGGACAAAGAACCAACCTTCATCACCAATGAAGTTTGCAATTGGTTTGATGTTCGCTGGAGCATCATTCTTGTTGATGGCTTTGCCTGGAACGTTGTTTGGAACGGCCGGTAAGGTTTCACCACTTTGGTTGGTTGGCTCATGGGCCTTGGTTATCGTTGGTGAAATGTTGATTTCTCCAGTTGGATTGTCAGTTACGACTAAGTTGGCACCAAAGGCATTTATGTCACAAATGATGTCAATGTGGTTCTTGGCTTCATCAGCTGGTTCAGCATTGAACGCCCAATTGGTAACGTTGTACAACCCTAAGAACGAAGTTGCTTACTTTGCTTGGTTCGGAATCGCTTCAGTTGTTCTTGGTATTGTCTTGGTATTCCTAGTACCACGTATCAAGAGCCTGATGGCGGGTGTTAAATAGTTAATTAGAAGACGTCTAACTCATTTGAGTTAGGCGTCTTTTCTTGTTGGAAAAGTAAGTAAATAAGTCTATAATCAGTTCTTGTCGAAAAAATAGGAACGGTGAATAAAATGACAGAAGAAAAGTCATACAAGAAGTGGCTCGCCTTGGCAGCTATGTCTTTGGGTGTCTTCATGGCACTTTTGGACGTGACGGTTGTGAACGTGGCGTTGCCAACGATGGCGATTGATTTCAAGACGACATTCAATAACTTGCAATGGGTATTGAATGCTTACACGATTGTGTTCGCGGTCATGCTGTTGATTGTCTCAAAGTTAGGTGACATGTTTGGGCGTAAGAAGATTTTCATTGCTAGCATGTTTGTTTTCGTAATTGCGTCAGCGGTTAACGGAATGGCCTCATCATTGTTGGTGTTGGATATCGGTCGTGGTGTCCAAGCCATTGGAGGATCTGGTTTGATGTCATTGGCGATGGCCTTGGTTGCATCAAACTTTGAGGGACGTGAACGTGGTACAGCCTTGGGAATTCTAGGGTCTGTTATCGGGCTTTCAACGGCTTCTGGACCGCTTGTTGGTGGTTGGCTAGTTGAAGCCTTTGGTTGGCCTTCAATCTTCTATATCAACGTCCCAGTGGGAATCGTGGCGGTTATTATGACTTGGATCAACGTTAAGGAGACGCCAAGTTACGGTAAGGGTCAATCAATCGACTTCTTGGGTATGTTGTTGTCTGCCGTAGCTTTGTTCTCAGCGGTTTACGGTTTGATTCAAAAGGAAACCAACGTCCACTGGGCTTGGACTGATATGCGCATCGCCGGCTGGTTGATTGCTGGATTCGTCTTGGCGGTTATCTTCGTCTTGGTTGAATTGAAGGTTAAGACACCAATGATGAACTTGAAGATGTTCAAGAGCATTAACTTTGTGGGAGCTGTTATCGTGGCCTTCACATTGGGAGCTGGTGTTTATGCTATCAACGCTTACTTGACGGGCTTGATGCAAAATTACATGGGCTACACAGCCTTCCAAACTGGTTTGCGCCAATTGGTGATTTCAATTTGGTCACTTGTTTTGGGACCAGTGACTGGTATTTTGGGTAACAAGTACTCAAAGAAGTGGATGATGTCAGGTGCGTTGTTGCTTGGTGGAATTGGTTTCTTGTTGTTGGCAAATGCCATGACAACGAAGCTTGCATTCATCGACTTGGTACCAGCCATGATTTTGATGGGTATTACGAATGCCATCGTTAACCCAATGTTGAATACAGCTGGTCTTGAAGGTGTCGCACCGCAAGAAATGGGAATGGCAGCCGGTTTGTTGAATGTCTTCTGTCAATTCGGTGTTTCATTCGGTGTCGTTATGCTTGGTTTGACGCAAACGAACCACTACGAAAAGTATTTGAATGCGCACTTGGATTCAGTGAAGATGCCTGAAGCAGCTGCAACTGGTTTGCACAAGGCATTGGTTGAAGCTGGGCCGTTCTCAGGTCACGCGGTGGCATTTAGCGATCGTCTATCACACGCGCCATTTGCACATGCTTTCCAACAAGTTGTGTTGAACGCGTACGATAAGGGAATGGCAGCTGTCGGTGTGACGGCTGCGATTACGGTCTTCATCGGTGCAATCGGTGCAGCTGTGTTCATGCGTGAACGTAAGCAACAATAATAAGTTTTAAGGCACGCCTACCGCGTGTCTTTTTATTTGGGTGAAAAATCCCACCAGAAAACCATTGTCATCAGTCCTAACATTGAGAGTGTAGAACTCATACAAGGCAATGAAAGGAGCATTTGATATGACAAAGACATTTAAGACATTGGATGATTTTTTGGGTACCCACTTTATTTACACTTATGACAATGGGTGGGAATACGAATGGTACGCTAAAAATGATCACACGGTTGATTACCGCATCCACGGTGGCATGGTTGCCGGACGCTGGGTGAAGGATCAAGAAGCAGATATCGTGATGCTCACTGAAGGCGTATACAAGATTACATGGACGGAACCAACTGGGACAGATGTTGCATTGGACTTCATGCCAAACGAAAACAAGTTGCACGGGACGATTTTCTTCCCAAAGTGGGTTGAAGAGCACCCTGAAATTACGGTAACCTTCCAAAATGAACACATTGACGTGATGGAAGAGGCCCGCGAGAAGTACGAAACTTATCCAAAGTTGGTTGTACCCGAATTTGCATCAATTACCTATGTTGGGGATGCAGGATTGAACAACGAAGATGTCATCTCACAAGCACCATATAATGGTATGCCTGATGATATCCGTGAGGGTCGTTATTTCGACGAAAATTATCAACGAAAGAACCGATAAAAACTATCTTAATTTGAGTTGCGACAACTAAATATCAATTAATTTCAAAAAAGGGGTTGCCAAGGTTTGAAATAATTGGTATTATATAAAAGTTGTTGCGGGGGTTTAGCGAAGTCTGGTCAAACGCGGTGGACTGTAAATCCATTCCTTCGGGTTCATAGGTTCGAATCCTATAGCCCCCATCGCATCATTGGGATATGGCCAAGTGGTAAGGCATCGGTTTTTGGTACCGTGTATCGCTGGTTCGAATCCAGCTATCCCAGCTGATGGAAGTCGGTGAGCGAATACGCTTGCCGGCTTTTTTTGTGCATAATTGCTGGTTTTAAGATTGGCGGCGATGAGTAAACGCCTGACGAAACTGTGGTCGCCGCTACGATAAGTCAAAATAATTCCGCACGCTTGCAGCGTACAGAGATTATTTCGTCTTATCTCCGGGCAACCAATTTTCTTGCTACGCAAGAAAGACGTTTCTCTATGCTCTTTTGTGCTTGACACTTTTTGTAAGCAGTTGTATTATATTTTCTGTTGAAAAATCATTGGGATATGGCCAAGTGGTAAGGCATCGGTTTTTGGTACCGTGTATCGCTGGTTCGAATCCAGCTATCCCAGCTAATGAAGGCGATGAGCGTTTGCTTATCGTCTTTTTTGTTGCGCTGAGAAGTGGTAAGCCGGAATATGGTACACTATTAATTGTGAAAAACGATTATATATGAGGAAAAGAGTTATGCTAACTAATTATGATCTGAAGGCACGTGCTCGTAATCGGGTAAAAGGGCCGGCCTTCAATGTTTCAATTAAATTGTCAATGTTCTTAATCATTTGGCAGATTCTATCATCAGTATGGGATGGGAACCAAGCGCCAGTGGTGTCATTTACACAAACGACGATGACGTTTGGTGAATCACTACAATTTTTGTTCCGCCTATTCACAACTAACATGGTTGGTGAAATTGCTTTCGGTGTCTTTGGTTTGGGCGCTATGTGGGCATTCGTTGAATGGGGTCGTAACAAGGAAGTGCCTGAGCAACCATTTGCCGATGGACTAAAGTTCTGGGGTCGCAGCACGATTGTTGACGTTGTGGTATTGCTGGGGCTGCGTTTCCTATTTACATTCTTGTGGACGTTGGTATTGATTATCCCAGGAATCGTCAAGTCATTTAGCTATTCACAAGCACCGTTGATTTATGCGGAAGACCACAAGCAAGGCGTTGAAATTACGAACTTGTCTGAATACTTGCTCCGCTCACAAGAATTGATGGCTGGCTACAAGTTGCGCTTGTTCTGGCTACAATTGAGCTTTATCGGTTGGTGGATTTTGGTTGCTTTGACGTTTGGTTTGGCCGCTATTTATGTTGTGCCATACTACAACGCCACGATGGCAGAATTCTACATTGAATTGACGCGCGAACGTCGCTATGGAGCCCGTGCAACGTACACCGCATCAACATCAGATGAAGATGATGAACTATAATAGATAGTAAGTAAAAAGGTTAGAGTCTAAACTCTAGCCTTTTATTATTGGGAAAAGTGAGATTTGAGAGATGAAGACGCTGGATATTCGTGGGTTGTATCAACAACTTTATAATCAAATGGGACCACAACGCTGGTGGCCGGCTGAACGCTGTATGGAAACGATTGCTGGAAGTATTTTGATTCAAAATGCTTCTGCCAAGACGGTTGATCCAGTCATTGAAAAGGTTGGTCGCGAAACGAATTTCGATCCAGCGACTTTGATGGCCATGTCTCAGGAAGAGTTGGAACAGCTAATTTTTGAGGCTGGTTTGTACCGCAGTAAGGCGAAATACTTGCGTGCGCCGTTGCAATTCTTTGCGGAATACGACTTTGATTTGAGCGAACTACAAAAGCTCGACACACCAACACTACGTAAGCGTATCCGTGCTGTGTCAGGAATCGGCAATGAGACGGCTGATGTGTGGCTGGTCTATATTTTTGGGCGGGCCCAATTTATCGCGGATTCCTATTCACGTCGCCTGATGAATTTCTTGGGTGGCCCTGAAAAGCTGACTTATGAAAAGGTGCAAAAGGTTGTGATGATGAATTCTGATTTCACGCCGGATGAAGCTCGTGAATTCCACGCCTTAATCGATGAGTTTGGTAAGTTGTATTTGCGTAATCGCGAGCAATTTTTGACGAGCTGGCTCAAGGATGCCAATCTAACTGATAAGCTATTAGAACAATTTTAGGAGGGTGCCATGGCGAAGAAAGTCGCAAGTTATAAGAAAATACGGCCACCACGCGTGAAACTTGGGCGTAACCAAGATGCAGGGTTTGCGATTCGTGTTGCTGTGACGGATACACGCGCGGATATCTATCAGCCATATCAGCACCCGAAGGCGGACCAGAAGGTGACGATTAGCTTCTTGGATCATGAAGAAGTGGCGAGCCGTCGTATTTGGCAACAATTCATTCAGCAAAACGCTGCCCGCGTTACTGAACCGGACGTTGATTTGGTGAGCGTGCAATCAGCACGTCATTCAGCCAGTGTGTACGTGAGCTTTGTGGCGCACGAGAAGCCGGCCTTTCAAGTGTTGCGCGTTGCACAACGTTTAGGTGGCAATTGGCAAAAGATGCCGGTGCTCCAAACACAATTTTTGGAACAAGCTTCTGAAGTTGGTGATTGGGTGCGTAAAATTGTCGCCGGTGAAGCCTTCCAGCCTTTTACGTTCCAAATGTATACGTGGTTGCGTTGGTGGTCACAACCGGGGCTAAATCAGCAACTTGAAAAGCGCGGTAAGCATTGGCTAGTTAGCGCAGGTGAGCATCATGATGGCCTTTCGGACGAACATGTGGCCGTTGCCCAAACATTATTGAAGAGTGGTTTGCTAGCCGTCCGCCAGACGCAAGTCGTTGTCAGTGACACCGGCATTGCGTTGATGAATTACTTTGCCCGTTATTATGAGACGCAGTTTGCGCAAAGTTACGGTGAAACGAGTGTTTGGCAATCGGACGAATTGTTGACGGATGCGAGCGCGGATACGTTGGGTCAATTTACAACGAAGAACACAAAACGTCGCCAAGCCTTGAAGCTGCCGACGAAAGTACCAAAAAATTATCGAGGGGACCGGTGGCGATGACCGATTCGGAACTACAAGCATTGGTCGAACAAGTATCATTGGCTGATTTTGGGCGACCATTTGTACATAAAGCGACGTTCAACCGCCGTTTGCGAACGACCGGTGGGCGCTATGTGCTCCAAACGCATAATTTGGAAATCAATCCGTTGATGATTGAAGAGTTTGATGAGCAAAACTTGATAGGTGTCATTAAGCACGAATTGGTGCACTATCATAATCACATTCAAGGCTTGCCATACCAACATAAGGATCGCTATTTTCAGACGGAATTGCAGCGCATTGCGGGTTTGCGTTATGCGCCAGCAACCTCTAAGGCGAAAGTCCGCAAACAACCCAAGCATTATTGGATTTATACCTGTAAGAATGGCCATGAAATTTATCGCCAGCGTCGCCTTAATGAGCTACGCTATGCCTGCGGAAAGTGTGGTGCACCAATCCGTCTCACCGGAGAATTAAAAATTGGTGACTAAGGTTGGTTGCTTTGTTATACTAATCACATATTCTAAATTAGAGGTGAGTATTCATGGAGAACTTCCGTTTCTTCGTGCCAACTGACATTCGTTTCGGTCGTGACCGTTTGAGCGAATTGCCAGAGGCACTTGCAAAGTTTGGTAAGCGCGTTTTGGTTGTCTACGGGGGTGGATCAATCAAGCGTTCAGGTTTGTACGAACGTGTGATGAACCAATTGAGTGACTTTGAAGTGACTGAATTGGCTGGCGTTGAGCCAAACCCACGTATTGATTCAGTACGTGAAGGTGTTAAGTTGGCCCGCGACAACAAGATTGATGTTATCTTGGCTGTTGGTGGTGGATCAGTTGTGGACGCTTCTAAGGTTATCGCAGCTAGTGTTCCTTATGATGGGGATGCATGGGACCTTGTTAAGAACCCATCATTGATCGATATGGCCTTGCCATTGGTCGACATTTTGACGTTGTCAGCAACGGGTACAGAAATGAACCGTAACGCTGTTATCTCAAACATGGAGACGAACGAAAAGTTGGGAACGACGGGTATGAACTTGATTCCACAAGTATCATTCTTGGACCCATCAGAGACGCAAACGGTGTCAAAGTGGCAAACGGCTGCTGGTTCATCAGATATCTTGAGCCACTTGTTTGAGCAATACTTTGCCCGTACGGCGAACGTTGACTTGCAAGACTTCTTGGCTGAGGCTTTGATGAAGGTTGTTATCAAGCACGGACCAATCGCGTTCAACGAGCCTGATAACTACGAGTCACGTGCCGAATTGATGTGGGCTTCATCATTGGCTTTGAACGGTTTGGAAAACGCCGGAAAGCCAGTTGGTTGGACTGTTCACCCAATCGAGCACGAATTGTCAGCCTTCTACGACATCACACACGGTGTTGGTTTGGCTATCTTGACGCCACGTTGGATGGAATACGCATTGGACGAGAAGACGGCGCCTAAGTTTGCCCAATACGGGCGTAACGTTTGGGGCTTGCAAGGGGATGATGACATGGCTGTTGCCAAGGATGCCATCCGCAAGACGATTGCTTGGTACCAATCAATGGATATTCCAATGACGTTGCCAGAAGTTGGCATTGACGAGTCAAAGCTAGACGTGATGGCTGCAGCTGCAGTTGAGCACGGTGGCTTGACGCAAGGTGTTTACGCACCAATGCAACCAGCTGACGTTGAAGCTATTTTCCGCGCTTCAATGACGGCACCAGTGGTTGATTAATTTAAATATTAAATTATGACGTACATGGTTAATAACTATGTGCGTTTTTCTTTACACATAGCCATCTTCACTTGAAACGCACTGCCATATAACGGTATGATAGAAATTAGTTTTGTTAATGGTAGTTGAACTTTAGGAAGAGAATAAAAATGGGGCAAAATAGTAGTAAGAAGCCACGGTACATTACGGGTTTTGACGGTTTGCGAGCGATTGCGGTAATCGGCGTCATTGTCTTTCACCTGTGGCCGGAGCATCTAGTCGGTGGTTGGCTAGGTGTGCCGTTGTTTTTTGTGTTATCGGGGTACTTGATAACAGACCTATTAATCCAAGAATTTGATCGTAATGGGCGCACTGATCTGCTTGGATTTTACCGCCGCCGTATCAAGCGTTTGTACCCGGCGTTGGTTGTGATGCTGTTTGCGACAGCAACGATGATTGGGTTATTCGCACGTGATTTGTTGTATAACTTGCGTGCGATTATCCTGACGAATATGACGTATGTCTACAATATTTGGGCGACGAAGCATGGTGATTCATATTTTGATTCATGGGGTGGTGCTTCGCCGTTTACGCACTTGTGGTCATTATCGATTGAAGGTCAGTTTTATCTGATTTGGCCGATTGTGGTCTTTGCGGTGTTGGCATTGAAGATTAAGCGCAGTTCAATCGCTGCGTCACTATTGGGCTTGGCGGTTATCTCCGCTATCCTGATGGGGATTTTCTATGACCCAACTAACATCAACCGAACTTATTACGGTTCTGATACGCGTATGTTTGCGGTATTGTTGGGAACTGCGTTGGCCTTTGCTTGGCCTTCAAATCACATGAAATTGACGTTGAAGCCAAAAGCGAAGCGTAATTTGAATGTGTTGGGTGCAGTATCATTAGCCTTTACGTTGGTTGGCTTGTTTTGGTTAAACGGTCAGTGGGAAGCAACGTACATGGGCTTGATGTTTGTGTTCACATTGATGGTGACGGGCTTGATTGCCATCACGGCGCACCCAGCTTCATTTTTGAGTAAGGCATTGGATAATAAGCCGTTGAACTATCTTGGAACACGCTCATACAGTATTTACTTGTATCAATTGCCGGTATTCGTGTTCTTCGATAAGTTCACAGGTCACAACGATTCTTTCTTGATGAATATCATTAAGATTGCCGTTGTGCTCGGTATCGCCGAAGTGAGTTATCGTTACGTGGAAAATGTTTTCCGTCGTTTCAAGAAGCCTGATTTGGCCCCTGGTGAACCAAAGATGGCGCACTTCTTCCAAAGCCGAGCAGCCAAGATTATGGCTGGAATTGCGGCGGTATTCATGTTGGGAACTGTTAACGCAGTTTCAGCGAAGGAAGCAGGGCGTGCTCGCCCCAAGACAGACCTGCAAAAGCGTTTGAATACCAACAAGAATAAGATTGCGGATGCGAACAAAAAGGCGCTTGAGGCTGCTAAGAAGGATAATGCGAAGCCTGCTAAGAAGGCAGATAAGCACAGTTCTTCAAGTAGTGAAGCAACGACCGGTACTGATCCGTTGGCGCAAAAGTATGGCCTAACCGACAAGGAGTACGCGGCCATTAAGGACCAATCGGTTACGGCAATCGGTGATTCAGTCATGGTTGACGTAGCACCTGATTTGCAAGAGTTGATGCCGAATACTGTGGCTGATGCGGCAGTTGGTCGCCAACCATACGTTGTCCCAACGGTCTTGCAATCATACGTAAATAAGGGTGTTTTGGCACCAACGGTTGTGATTTCAATTGGTACGAACGGTGCGATTGGTCAAAACGTCTTTGATCAGATTATGCAAATCATTGGTAACCGTACCGTGTACTGGGTAAATGGTTATGCAGACCGCGCATGGGTTCATGCAAATAACCAATTCTTAGAGCAACAAAAAGCAAAGTATCATAACTTGCACATCGTTGATTGGGCCGACTTGGTCAAGGACCACGGCGATTGGCTTGGCGGTGACCTCGTTCACCCTAATCCAACTGGTTCTGTCCAGTATGCAGCTTTGATTGCAAAGGATATGGCAAAGAATCAATAATAACGCGAAGCGCTGACGTAAAAGTCAGCGCTTTTTTACTAATAAGGTTTTTATAATTCAACCAGCGATAATCCGATGTGTATCAAGGGTTATCGCTGGTTTTGTTTGATGGAGAAGAAATGTTTGACTTAAACCTAGGTTTAACTGATATAGTTGTGTACACAAAGTTAGTGAGGTGAATGAATGGCGAAAACTTACACAATTGGTGAGACGGCTGAAATGTTTGGCGTGCCGGAATCGACGTTGCGTTTTTACGATAAACGGGGGCTTTTGCCGTTTATTGAACGTGATGAGGCAGATCGTCGCGTCTTTACGGAAATGCAAATCTCATTGCTGAAGACGATTCAACATTTGAAGAATACAGACATGACCATTGGCCAAATTAAGCAGTATGTTGATTGGATTGTTGAAGGAGATGCAACGATTCCCAAAAGATTGGAAATGTTAGTAGCGCATCGTCAAGATATTTATGATCAGATTGCAATGCGAGAAGCGAGTCTAGATGGGGTTAACCTTAAGATTGCGCGTTATGAAAAGTATGTGAATGAACAACAGGAGAAAGAGAATGACTAAAACAGCATTGGTTACCGGAGCTAATAAAGGCATCGGGTTTGGTATTGCGAAGGCCCTTTTGCAACAAGGTTATCGTGTATTGGTAGGCGCACGTGACGAACAACGTGGTGCAACCGCGGTTGAGGCATTACGTGCATATGGGGATGCCCAATTACAATTGATTGATGTTTCTGATTTGAATAGTATTCAAACTGCGGTTGCTGATATTACAAAGCAAGAAGCAGATTTTAGTTTGTTAGTGAACAACGCCGGTATTTCTGGTGATATGGGCCGTACAGCTTGGGAATTTGAGGCCCAAGAATTAATCGAGACATATATGGTGGATTTCATTGGGCCATATGAGTTAACCAAGGGTCTATTGCCAGTCTTGATTAAAAACGCTGGTAAAATTGTGAACGTTTCAGTGCCAATTGAACCAAATGCTTGGTGGCACCCACTTGCATATCAAGCAGCAAAGGCCCCATTGAACGTGATGACTAAGGATTTTGGTTTGGAATTTACCCAACAAGAACTGCCAGTTGAAATTATGGCTGTTATGCCAGGGGCAGTTTCAACGGATTTGAATAATCATATTCAAGGCGATTTTGTTAAGACATCAGATGAAGCGGGTGAATTGATTGCTGGCTTTGCGACTGATGGTGAAAATCACAATGGACAGGTCATCAACTTTGATGGGACTGTTGCTGATTATTCAGCCGGTTCAAATGTTTAATTAAAGAGATTGAAAAGTCGTCAGCGCATTTGCTGACGACTTTTTTAGATTTCGGCTTGCTAATTTTTTGTCACGTGTGGTATCCTTTACTGGTTAATTAACCGGTAAAGGATAAAGGTGACGGTATGGCGACTGAAGAGTATGCAGAACAATTGGATCATTTTTTAAATGACGTGCGCTTGCTTGCTGAAAATCAACGCGAGATTTTGTTGGGGGATGCAAATTCCCCTATTACAACGACCCAAGGCCACGTGTTGATGCTGTTGGCCCAAAACGGACCGCAAACAAATACAGAGCTTGCGCATGCCTTGCATGTGTCAGCCGCCGCGATTACCAAGGCGATGAAGGGTCTTAATACGGTTGATGATCCGATGGTCAATGTGGTGCCAGACCCTGATGATGGTCGTGTGTCACGTTGGTCATTGACGACGTTGGGGATTTCAATGGCGACGGCCCACGCGCAACGCCATCGTGAAACGTTAGCAGAGTATCAAAGCGTCTTTGCTGTCTTTACGGAACAAGACCAAACGACCATCAGTCACTTTTTGACGTTGGTTGCCGATCGACTAAATGGAGGAAATCATGAACAATAAGAAGCACCCATGGCTGTTGGCTATTCCAGCAGTTGCCGTTGTTGGTATGATTGGTATGGTTGTCTTCACAAGCATTAGCCGAACAGAGAAGACAACCCAAACCGGTAAGATTAAGGTTGTTGCAAGTTTGGATAGTTACGGTGAAATGGCGAAGGCAGTGCTAGGGAACCAAGGCTCAGTCACGAGCATCATGGACAAGGCGGATATGGATCCGCACGAATTTGAGCCGACTTCAGCTGATGCTAAGATTTATCAAAAGGCTAATGTCATCATTTCAAATGGTGGTGGCTTTGATAACTGGAGCGTGAATTTCGCTAAGCAAAATACTGACGCCAAGGCGATTAACTTGGCCAAATTGTATGATTTCGAAGGTGAGAATGATCACGATCATGACCATGAAGAAGCCGAAGAACATGACCACGACCATGATGATGAAACAGCCGGTAATGAGCACTTCTGGTATAAGACGGATGTGTCGGCGCGCTTGTCAGAGCAACTTGTTAAGACTTATAGTAAGTTAGAACCAAGTAAGCAAGCTTATTTCCAAAAGAATGCGGATAAATATTTGGCAACTTTGACTGATTTAACCGCTATGCAACAACAGGTTAAGCGAGACTTGCAAGGAAAGAACGTCATGGCGACGGAGCCGGTCTTTGATAACACGTTGATTGATTTAGGCGCCAATGTCTTGAATCAATCATTCTCGAAGGCGGTCAATGAGCACCAAGACCCAACCCCTGAAGATATTCGTAATTGGAATGCAGCAATCGATGCTGGTGAGGTATCCGTTGTTATCTACAACCCACAGTCGACGGGGAAGTTGGCGAAGCAAGCCATGACTTATGCAAAGAAACATGATGTACCGGTTGTCCAGGCAACAGAAACGAAGCCGGCCGGTAAGACGTACGCTGAATGGCAATATGAACAATTGGCTGCATTAGACGAGGCATTGAACGAATGACATTATTAATTGGCTCAAACATCGGGATGCAATTTGGCGACCGATGGCTGTACAAAAACGTTGATTTTAAACTAGAAAACGGGCACGTATTAGCACTGATTGGTGATAATGGTGTTGGAAAAACAACGTTACTTCGTGCGCTGTTAGGCCAGTTACCATTATCTGCCGGGCAATTTGACTGGCAAACCAGCGGAGCGGACCGTGCGATTAGTTATGTGCCACAATATCGCCCAGATATGCAGGCTTTTCCGCTCCGCATCTCAGACTTCGTTGCCTTGAGTTTCGACCGTGGGATGCGTCCATGGCTAACGGCAGCTGAAAAAGAGAAACTAAACCACGTTTTGGCTGACACACATTTAACAAATCTGGCCAAAAGTCGCATTGATACCGCCTCTGGTGGTGAACGTCAACGCGCATATTTGGCCCAAGCATTGGTGCAAAACCCAAATGTCTTAATTCTTGATGAAGCGACAGCTAATTTGGACAACGTGGCGAAGTTTGAATTGATGGATGTTATTCGTGACTATCAAGCACACCATGACATTACGGTGATTATGGTTAGTCACGATTTGGAGATTATCCAACGTTATGCGGATGATTATTTGCTCCTAACGCCACAAGGTAGTGAGTTTGGTGAAATTGCTAATCTCGACATTTCAAAGTTGAAGGTAGGTAATCAAGATCATGCTTAGTTATCCATTTATGCAAAATGCTTTAGTGGCTGGGACATTGATTGCCATTGTGAGTGCGGTGGTCGGCACGTTCGTTGTGGCGCGTCGCATGTCGTTTTTGACCCACACGTTGAGTGAAATCGGCTTTGCGGGGGCCTCATTTGCGCTCTTTATGAGCTGGTCACCGTTGGTGGGAATGCTACTGTTCTCAGTAGTTGCCTCGATGACCGTCGGTGAGTTAGGTATCAAAGAAAAGCGTTCTGAATCATTGATTTCGGCCGTCAGTGCGGTGGCAATTGGTTTGGGAATTGCATTCTTGTCACTTTCAAATAAAAATGCGACAGCCGCAACCGGTATTTTATTCGGTTCGATCTTCAGCATTAGTCGCACTGACGTCATTGAAGTGGTGATTTTGGCATTGCTTGTATTACTAGCTAGCCTATTGATGTTCCGTCAATTACGTCACTATGCATTCGATTATGACACGGCGGTCTTCAGTTTGAAGAACATCCAACTTATCGAAGTGGCGTTTTTAGGCTTAATGGCGACGACGGTGGCGGTTTCCGCTCAAATCGTTGGATCATTGTTGATTTTCATCTTGATGATTTTGCCGGCCAGTGCCGCAATGCGCTGGGGACGTACCGTTTGGCAGATTATCGGCCTGGCAGTACTGTTCTCAGTAGCAGGGGTCTGGTCAGCGTTGGTACTATCTTACGTACTAAACCTACCAGTCTCATTTTTCATCGCGATTATCGAAGCAGCAATTTATTTTGCTTCACTATACAAACGCAATTAAATATCAGACGGCAACGAGGTGACTTGTTGCCGTTTTTTAAAACCAATACCCAAAAATGTTCATAATTTCGGTATAATAGGAAATGACATTAAAAACGAGAAAAGGAAACGTAAACAAATATGCTAACTGTTTCAAACGTATCAGTATCATTTACTGGTAAGAAGCTATACGATGACGTTAACTTGAAGTTCACGCCTGGTAACACATACGGTGTTATCGGTGCCAACGGAGCTGGAAAGTCAACGTTCTTGAAGGTCTTGGAAGGCAAGCTCCAACCAACGACTGGAACGGTCTCAATGGAGGCTAACGAGCGTATGTCATCATTGGTACAAGACCACTTTGCTTTCGACGAGTTCACGGTCTTGGACACTGTTATGCAAGGACACAAGGAATTGTATGACGTTAAGAACCAAATGGATGAAATTTACACGCACGACCCATTCACTGACGAAGATGGTATCAAGGTTGGTGAGTTGTCAGCGCGTTTCGAAGAGTTGAACGGTTGGTCAGCTGAAACTGAAGCTGCACAATTGTTGCAAAGCTTGGGAATTTCTGAAGACCAACACTACACGATGATGGCCGACCTTCCCGAAGTAACGAAGGTTAAGGTTTTGTTGGCGCAAGCATTGTTTGGTAACCCAGACATCTTGATCCTCGACGAGCCTACCAACGGTTTGGACACGAAGACGATTGCTTGGTTGGAAGACTTCTTGGCTGACTACCAAAACATCGTTATCGTTGTTTCCCACGACCGTCACTTCTTGAACGCCGTTTCAACGATGATCTTGGACGTTGACTTCGGTAAGATCAAGTTGTTCGTTGGTAACTACGACTTCTGGAAGGAATCTTCAGAATTGGCACAACGTTTGCAATCACAAGCAAATGCCAAGAAGGAAGAACAAATCAAGGAATTGCAAGACTTTATTGCCCGTTTCTCAGCAAACGCCTCAAAGTCAAAGCAAGCTACTTCACGTAAGAAGCAATTGGAAAAGATCACGCTTGATGACATCCAACCTTCAACGCGTAAGTACCCATACATCAACTTTGAAATCCAACGCGAAATCGGAAACGACATGTTGCGCGTTGAGAACGTTTCAAAGACGGTTGATGGTGTTAAGTTGTTGGACAACATCTCATTCACGGTTCGCCCTAATGAGAAGGCCCTAGTTATGGCTGAAAACGACGTTGCCGCTACGGCATTGTTGGACATCATTGCTGGAAACGACACGCCAGATTCTGGTGAAGTAACTTGGGGTGTTACGACGTCTCACGATTACTTGGCTAAGGACATGAACGTGAACTTCCCTAAGCCTGAGATGCCAATCTTGGACTACTTGCGTGACTTTGCTTCTAAGGAAGAAAGCGACAACACGTTCTTGCGTGGTTTGTTGGGACGTATGTTGTTCAAGGGTGAAGATGCGGAAAAGACTTTGGACGTTTTGTCTGGAGGAGAAAAGGTCCGCGTTATGTTGTCTAAGTTGATGTTGACGAAGCCAAACGTTTTGGTTTTGGACGACCCAACTAACCACTTGGACTTGGAGTCAATCACGTCATTGAACGATGGTTTGATCAACTTCAAGGGTGGTATCATCTTCACGTCTCACGACCACACGTTTGCCCAAACGATTGCGGACCACATTATCGTGGTTTCAGATCAAGGTGCAATTGACCGTGCCGAGACGACTTACGACGAGTTCATGGCGCACCCAGAAGTGCAAAAGCAACTTGCCGAGAAGAACGTTACTTTGTAATCAAAAACATGAGCGCTTGCCTATTGGCAGGCGCTTTTTGTTTATCGTATCGCGAAATGACTAAAACTATTACAAAAAGTTACAACATCGGTCTATTTTCGTTAAAGTTCGCATTTTAAACAAATCTACTCTATACTATGAATTAATAAGGTTTAAAGTTAGCGGGGGGGTATTTTAAAAATGAATGATTTAACGAAGGGCAGTCCACTTAAGTTGATTGTCATGTTCACTATTCCATTGGTGATCGGATACTTAGTACAACAGATGTACAACATTTCCGATACGTTGGTTGTTGGACAAACCTTGGGTGTGACGTCATTGGCGGCCGTTGGGGCGACTGGTGCGATTCAATTCTTGGTAATGGGTTTCGTACAAGGGTTTAGCTCGGGTATGTCAATCATCACGGCACAGCGTTTTGGGGCTGGTGATATGAAGGGTGTGCGTCAATCGTATGCTACGAGTATCGTTGCCGGTATTATCATGTCAATTATCTTGACGATTATTAGCTTAGTGTTCATTGATCCATTGCTACGATTGATGCAAACGCCGGCGGATATTTTCGCAGAAGCGCGGGTGTTTATTGTCATCATCTTGGCTGGAACAATTGCAACGATGGGTTATAACATCATTTCTAACGCCATGCGTGCGGTTGGTGACAGTAAAGCGCCGCTGTACTACTTGGTGGTCGGCATGATTTTCAACATCTCACTAGAATTGATTTTGATTTTGAAGTTCGGTTGGGGTGTTGAAGGTGCGGCCTTTGCGACCGTTTTGGCACAGTTCGTGTCAATCGCGGCATCATACTGGCACATCAGTCGCTACACGGATACGTTGCACTTAACGGGTTCTGACTTCAAGTTGCCTAAGGGTGAATTGCGTCAGCACATGCTAGCTGGGGTGCCAATGGGCTTCCAGCAATCGATCATCGCGATTGGTTCAGTGACATTGGCCGCAGCGGTTAACACGCTTGGTACGGATGCGGTTGCTGCGAATACGGCAGCGTCAAAGGTCGACCAAATCATCATTATGGTGATGATGTCATTTGGTGTGACGATGGCAACGTATACGGCGCAGAACTTCGGTGCGCGCAAGTACGCCCGTATCTTGGTTGGTGTGAAGATTGCTTTGATTTTGGGGATGAGCGTGGGAACATTGCTGGGTATTCTTGAAATCGCGTTCGGCCGTAGCCTAGTAACGCTGTTCGTCGGTGCCGGGCAACACACGGTTATGGACTTGGCGCAATTGTACTTCTGGGCAAATGGTCCGTTGTACGCCATCCTAGCAACGTTGTTCGTGCTTCGTTACACGTTGCAAGGTTTGGGTGACGTTAAGACGCCAACGCTTGCCGGTGTTGGTGAAATGGTGGTTCGTTCAGTGGCCGCCTTCTCATTGGTTGTTTGGTTTGGTTTCTTCGGAGCCAGCTTGGCGAACCCGCTGGCTTGGATTGGATCATTGGTCTTCTTGGTGCCAGCATGGGTTAAGGTTGTACGTCGTTTGAAGGCAGAAATTGCTAACGGTGACAAAGAACCGGCACCTGCATTTTCTGCAATGAATCTGGATTAAAAATTAATTGGTTATTGAAACCCGTTGTTTTTGGCTGTGGTGGCTGAAGACAAAGGGTTTTTAACTGTAATAAATTCGCAAAATAGAAGTATTTGGCGCCATTCGTGACGAAAGTATGCTCCTAAATTTCGGATTTATGATAATCGACGATGCTCGTTTCTCATGTGTTTCAAATAATAAACTCATTTTCAGATTATGATAATTATATTGAATTTACGAGAAATGGGACAGTGATGATTATGTATACCAAAATCATGGAAGATTTGCGTGAAACAGCGGTAATGTTTGCACTTGTATCAGTTGTATTCGGCCTCTTGACGCTTTCAATGCGCTATTTGTATGGTATGGATTTTTCAATCATCGTACCTATGGTTGGCCGCGTGTATGTGAGCTTTTTTGTCGGCATGATGATTTTTAACGCTTACGATTGGATTTGTTTTGCATGTCGTCGCCAAAAGATGGCCGTCCGTGTGAACTAAAGCAGATTGTTTGAAACATAAACGTAACAATAGGATAATGATGGTACAAATCGCTTCGGAGTTTTATATGGGGAGGCAATTATGTACTATGTCGTTAATCAGCAAAAGGATACGTTAACGTTTTATTTTCCAGATGGCACGTCTGATTTTTTAATTGAAAAATTAGTACGTCTATCACGGCCTAACTTAACAAAACTGATTGCGCCATTCAGTATCGGGGATCACATTGAGGACGCGATGGCTTTTAAACAAGAATTTTCGGCCTATGAAGCGGGAGATTTACAAATTGTTTCTAAACCTGAGTTGATGGAGATGTTGCAGACCGGTGCCTGTGAGGTAGCGCAAGAACGTGACCGCCGGGAAGATACTTTGACGATGACCCTGGGGCTTGTCTTAGCAGGACCATTATTGTTCTTCTTAGACATGGTCATCTTTGAAAGTATTGGCTTGAACGCTCTTGTTTCAGAGATTGGGGCAGCTGCAGTGGTGATTTTCTTGTTTGTTGCCTGGATTGCAGTGGCTTGGACAGCCTGGGGCATGAAGTTAGAAGAAAAATTTGAAGATGCCTTGTCGCATCTGCATAAGTAGAGAGACGTCACAACTGTTTGTGGCGTCTTTTTCGTTTTGTGCGACATTTTGGTTCCCTGGATTCGTTAGTATAAGTGTCAGCAAATAACAGCTGATAAGTCGAGTAAGTGGCCACGTACTCATTGCTGAATTCAAGGAGGATGACAGATGGATAAGATGGAAAAGAAGGTCGATAACCGTATGACTGTGCGCATTTTGGGGCTTGATCGTGAAGACAAGCCAATCAACCGCCGTTTCAAGGTAGCGAAGGGAACATCAACGGCACAGTTACATCGCTTGGCAACCGTGATGATGCTACTCGGATTGGAAACGAGCATCGAAACGATTGTAACGTCTGAACGCAAAGACGTGCCAGTAGCATTCTAGGAGGTGTCCCATGAAGGAATTGAAGATGATGTTTGAATCAACTAACCCAGAGAAGCCAAATCAAAAGGCAATTTTGAAGATGGCAGATGTCGATGAGACGTTAACGGGTGCGCAGGTGGCGGCAGAAATGCAAAAGTTTGCTAGTTTTACTTTTGTGGTCAATACCCACGGTGAGCCGCGTTTCGGGGCGCCAAAGGCTGCCAGTTTCGTTACAACGGAGAAGCGTCCGGTATTCTAGTACTTTAAGCAACGAGTGTCCAGTAATGGGCACTCGTTTTTGCCTGTTTTGTGAATTTTTTAACTTTTGTGAGAAAATACTTGCAAACGCTTTCAAAAGTTGTGTTATTTAGGGTGTTGAGAGTTAGTTTTATGGGCAAACTAACTTGTTGCTTTATGTTTACGTTAGGGAGAATAAGCATGCAGACGGAAAAGAAGTCGCTATCGACTAATTTAATTTATTTCTTTGGGGCCCTTGGGGGATTGCTTTTCGGATATGACACAGGTGTTATTTCTGGAGCTATTTTATTTATTGAAAAGCAATTGAACCTGGGTGAATGGCAACAAGGTTGGGTTGTTTCAGCCGTGTTGCTTGGTGCCATTATCGGTGCCACAATTATTGGACCATCTTCAGATAAGTATGGTCGTCGTAAGTTGTTGATGGTTTCATCAATCATCTTCATCATCGGAGCTTTGGGATCATCAGTTGCTCACAACTTTGAGCTATTGGTTGCTTCACGTATTGTGTTGGGTATCGCCGTCGGTGGTGCTTCAGCCTTGATTCCAACTTACTTGTCAGAGTTGGCACCCGCCGATAAGCGTGGTGGAATCGGAACCATGTTCCAATTGATGATCATGACAGGTATCTTGTTGGCCTACATCTCAAACTACGCTTTGTCTGGCTTTGATCTAGGATGGCGTTGGATGTTGGGATTGGCTGCTGTGCCTTCAATCATCATGTTCTTCGGTGGAATTGCCTTGCCAGAATCACCTCGTTACTTGGTTCGTAAGGGTCAAGACGACGAAGCTTTGGCAGTTTTGACGCAATTGCAAGATAACTCAGAATCTGCACAAGCTGAATTGGCTGACATTAAGTTGCAAGCTTCAATGGCTAACGGTGGATTCAAGGAATTGTTCGGTATCATGGCTCGCCCAGTGTTGATTATGGCAATGGGATTGGCTATCTTCCAACAAGTCATGGGATGTAACACAGTTTTGTACTATGCCCCAACAATCTTTACTGATGTTGGTTTCGGTGTTAGTGCTGCCTTGATTGCCCACATCGGAATCGGTGTCTTCAACGTTATCGTTACTTGGGTAGCCATGAAGATGATGGACAAGGTTGACCGTAAGAAGATGTTGATCTGGGGTGCCTGGGGAATGGGTATTTCATTGTTCATCATGTCATTCTCAATGCACTTCTCAGGTCAATCACAAGCTGCCTCATACATCTGTGCTGTTGCGTTGACGATTTACATCGCCTTCTTCTCAGCAACTTGGGGACCAGTTATGTGGGTTATGATCGGTGAGTCATTCCCATTGAACATCCGTGGTTTGGGTAACTCATTTGGAGCCGTTGTTAACTGGGCTGCAAATGCCATCGTTTCATTGACGTTCCCACCATTGTTGAACTTCTTCGGAACTGGTTCATTGTTCATCGGATACGCCGTTTTGTGTATCGCAGCTATTGCGTTCGTTAAGTACTTCACAATCGAAACGCGTAACCAATCACTTGAACAAATCGAAGCAGATCTTCGTTCACGTGCCCACGCTAAGGGTTGGCATGAAGACGAAGCTTCAATTTCACAAAACATTGCCCAATAATAATTAAACTCTCTCACAGGGGTAAAAACGCTATTGCAGTTGCTGCAGTAGCGTTTTTTGTATGCAAGGAGTGATATTTATGCAAAAATAAACAAAGTTATTGCATAAAATTTCGTTACCTGTTAATATTTATCCAACGAATATGAAACGGGGAAAACGTTATGGCGATTTTAACGATTAAAAACTTCCACAAAGAATACGGTGACAAGGTCATCTTGAAAGATATCAATGCATCTGTTGAAGAAGGTGACGTGATTGCATTGCTTGGACCTTCAGGAACTGGAAAGTCAACGCTGTTGCGTGGCTTGAATATGTTGGATCGACCAACGTCAGGTGAGGTTATCTTTGATGGTCAAGATATCTCAAAGGCAACTGAAACTGAATTGTATAAGATTCGCCAAGATATGGGGATGGTATTCCAAAGCTTCAACTTGTTCCCAAACATGTCAGTTATCGACAACGTTAAGATTGCGTTGTTGAAGGTGAAGGGGCTGGCTGATGATGAAGCAACGCAAATTGCTGAAAAGTTCCTAGCAAAGGTTAGCTTGGCTGAAAAGTCACAAGCATATCCAGCTTCATTGTCAGGTGGACAACAACAACGTGTGGCGATTGCGCGTGCCTTGGCAATTAATCCTAAGATTATGTTGTTTGACGAGCCAACGTCAGCCCTTGACCCTGAAATGGTCGGTGAAGTGTTGAAGACGATGCGTGAGTTGGCCCAAGAAGGGATGACAATGTTGGTTGTCACCCACGAAATGGGCTTTGCACGTGAAGTGGCGTCAAAGATTTGGTTTATGGCTGATGGTGATATGACGCAATATGATAATCCAGAAGCATTTTTCGAAAACCCAGATTCAGAGCGTGCGCAAAGTTTCTTGGCAAAGATGTTGTAAGACAAAGGGAGAATGAGTTATATGCATAAGTGGGTATTAAAAGTCATGACGGCTGTCATGGCGGTATTATTAATGATTGGTTCCTTTGCCGGTTTGACGTCTGTCCAAGCTGCTGAAACGGATCCAGTTCTTTCAAAAATCGAAAAGAGCGGTAAGTTGATTGTTGGAACGTCAGCGGATTACGCGCCATACGAGTTCCACACAACGGTGAACGGTAAGGACAAGATTGTTGGATTTGACATCTCAGTTGCCAATGAAATTGCCAAGCGTTTGGGCGTGAAGTTGGTCGTTCAAGAAATGAGCTTTGACGCATTGCTTGGTGCTGTTAAGACGGGTAAGGTCGACATGGTTGTGGCCGGTATGACCGCGACGCCTGAGCGTGAACAAGAAGTTGCCTTCTCAGAGCCATACTTCGTTGATAAGAACGTGGCCATGACGCTTAAGAAGAACGCGAATAAGTTGGCTAACTTGAACGACTTGAAGAAGGCTACGTTGGCTGCCCAAATTTCATCAATTCAAGAAGATGCGGCCAAGCAAGTTGATGCCAAGAAGGTTGTGTCATTGAAGAAGGTAAACGATGCCGTGACGCAATTGACGCAAGGCAAGGTTGATGGTGTGGTTGTGCCGGATACGACGGCTGACAGCTACATGGATCAAAGTAACCAATTTGCGGTTGCGAAGGCCACGTTGCCAGGTGAAACGAACGGTTCTTCAGTTGTGATGGCTAAGAACGCAACGGTTTTGCAAAGCAAGGTTGATAACATCTTGGAAAAGCACGTTATCGGTGATCCGCTAGAAAAGTGGAAGAACGAAGCGATTGCCTTGATGAACCACAAGGAGTCATTCTTCGAAAAGTACGCGCCTTACTTTGCTAAGGGAACGCTTTACACGGTTGGCTTGGCGGTCATCGGTGTGTTCTTCGGTATTATTCTTGGTGTGCTATTGGCTTTGATGAAGCTTTCAAGCGTGAAGCCGTTGAAGTGGTTGGCCGTTGCCTATATTGAAGCAGTCCGTGGTGTGCCACTTTTGATTCAAGTGTTCATTGTGTACTTTGGAACGCAAGTGATTGGATTGGATGTTTCAAGCTTCATGGCCGGTGCGATTGCCATGTTCTTGAACTCGGCTGCGTATGTTGCTGAAATTATTCGTTCTGGAATTCAAGCTGTGCCAGCCGGTCAAACTGAAGCTGCGCGTTCACTTGGTTTCACGAAGATGCAAACGATGCGCTTCATGGTGTTGCCACAAGCCATCAAGAACATCTTGCCAGCCTTGGGTAACGAGTTTGTGACGGTTATCAAGGAAGGTTCAGTTGTCTCAGTTATCGGTGTTGGTGAATTGACGTTCCAAACGTCAGTAGTGCAAGGTGCCTCATTTAAGCCATTTATTCCATTGATGATTACAGCTGCAATCTACTTCATTTTGACGTTCGGTATCAGCCGTGTGTTGGGCCGTTTCGAGAAGAAGTTGCAACAATCAGATCGTAAGATGATTTAAGTTAGAGTCCCCAGTTCCCTTTTCGCGGGAATTGGGGCTTTTTTGCGCTTACAATAGCAGTAACGAAATGGAGGTGTGTGACATGACAAAGGTGGCAGTATTATCTGACGTACACGGTAACGTAACGGCGTTGGCAGCAACGATTGCGGACGCTAAAGCGCAAGGTGCTGATGAATTCTGGTTCTTAGGCGATTTATTTATGCCGGGGCCTGGTGCGCATGATGTGGTTGAAATGTTGCGCGAGCTAAACGTGACGGTTTGGCTACGCGGTAACTGGGATGACTTCATGTTCGCAGCGTTGGAGCGAACGGTGGACTACAACAAGCCAACGCGTGTTTACACGGCGCGTTTGTCAGCCTATGTCATGCAACACATGCCAAAAGCAGATTACGACTTTATCATGGCATTGCCAGTATCTGATACACGGAACGTTGAAGATTTAACCTTCACGTTGTCGCACAATATGCCAAACAAGAATTCGGGTCATGAATTGTTGCCGATGAGTGATCAGTATTATTTTGATGCGCTATTCTTGGGGCGTGATGCGGATGTTGCTATCTATGTTCACACACACCAAATGATTTATCGCACGGCTTCGGATGGTCGAGCCATTTTGAACCCTGGTTCAGTCGGCAGCCCATTTTCATTGAAGCGTAAGATGCGTCAAAACCGTGAGGCCCGTTATTTGATGTTGGACATCGAAGGGACGCGTTTCGCGACGGATTTCCGCACGGTGGCATACGACCAAGCAGCTGAAATGGCTCTTGCTGAAGAACGCGGTTTGCCATACTTGGACTTGTACCGCAATTTGGTCTACGAAGGCTTGGGTTACGTGCACGATGCGCCAACCGTAGCCAAGGAAAATGAGCGATACGGCTATGAAACGGAGACGAAAGATATGCTCCGTGAGTTAAGGCAAGCTTACAAGTAGCCTTGTGGGGTATAATTAAAGTACTGAACTTTGAGATAGGAGGGCGCACCGAAATGGATGTGAAGCGCTATACACAATTTGAACAATTGGTGCGTTCGTTGAATGAAGCCAATATCACACCAATCGTATCAGGCGGATTTGCATTGGAAATCTTGTCAGGATATGACTTGGATAGTAAGTTGGCTCCGTTGATTTTGAATGATGATGTTATCGACAATGAATTGATGATTGAATCCGTGATGCGCACGGTCGGTTTTGAACGTTTGGACATGCCGGAGTTGGTGTTCTCAAACACTGATGACACGCTGTCAGTTGCCTTTATGCCACAAAGTGCGGTCGAGCCACTAATCGGGCATAAGTTGCCAGGTCAATTCATCTTCACGCACACCGAACCTGAGTTCCATGTGCTCACGACGTACGATTTGTACAACTTGTTTGGTCACTTGATTGGCGACCCAGATCGTAGTGAGAAGTTGCGTCATGGGGATGCGCAAAAGTTGCGTTTCATGAAGCAATTGGGCTACATCTTTGACCGCTTCCCAATGCGCCAAATGAATGAAACGCATCCATTATTGGATGTGACATTTGAATTCTTGGGCGATAAGGATTTCGACCAGGTCGACAAGATTATTCGCAGTGCGTTTGACGATGCCAACTACAGCACTGGTGAAGAAGAACAATTGGTGCGCCGTTTGCGTGCTGGCAACCCATTTGGTCGCAAGCCGATTGAAATCGTAGCCAAGCGTGGTGACGAAATTTTGGGTTACGTCATCGTATCAGCTGCGACGGTTTCAGATAACCGCACCGGCACAGCAGTCGGTGTTGTTGGACCAGTAGTTGTTGACCCGCTTCACCGTGGTTGCGGCCTAGGCTGGCGTTTGGTTGAAGAAGCTGAAATTGTGGCCCGCTTCGCTGGGTACGGCGTTTTGGCAGCTATCGGTTGGCCGGGTTACTGGAACCAATTTGGCTACATTCGTTCAACGGAGTTTGGCGTTAAGCCAGCCTTTGAAATCACGCCTGAATTCTTCATGGTGAAGGAGTTGTACCCATCAGCGCTATTGCGTACGAATGGTACATTCCGTTTCCCAGATGAATGGCAATATGATCAAGAATAGAAATTTACGCTGGTCTTTTACGAAAAAGGCCAGCGTTTTTCGTATTTTCATATCAATTACCCAACATTTATTAGGTACGATAGTCTTAATAGAAGTAGTGGGTAGAGATACCAAATAATTGAGGTGAAAATTATGCAAGGACTTGGAGAACTAACAGATTTAGAGCTTGAAAAGAAGATCAACGCCGAACCTAAGGACACAATCAGTAAGAAGTTTGGTTGGGACTGCGACATCATGCACCCTGAAGCCATGGTTGAGGCAACAGAGTCAGTTTTGGCCCGCATGGACAAGTTGGCTGAAGTGATTGATGTGCGTGAAAATGAGTTGTACGAAGCAGATCGTACGCGCATTTTGAACATGGCGAAGGACCTTAAGGAAGGCGACACGGTTGCTGATTTGTCAGCGCGTTTGACGGAGTTCCGTACGCGTTTGATGTTCGCACCGTTGCGTTTCTACGAAGGTAACCGCGAAATGTTGAAGAAGGTTGCCGCTAACATCGTTGATTCATATGCAGTTGCTGGGGAAGATCCAGTTATCGAAATGGCGTTGAAGGGGATGCGTGAGCGTACCGAAGATGATTTGACGGCTGCTGACTACGAGACGGTCATTAAGTCATTTATCCGCTTTGTGCCGGCTTTCCGTGAGTCAAACATTCGTATGTTGGGGCAATTGATTCAATCAATGCACCGTGAAGCGGAAGTATTCGGTTTTGCAAACGACCCTGAAATCATCACGTTCTTCCAACAATTGGATATCGTGGTGGCAGGTGCCATCCGTCCTGATGAGTTTATGGCCATCACGGATATGTTGAATGACTTCGAGCCAACTATCACGAACCGTGTTGTTGAATTGGCGCCAATCGAAGTGTTGCACCAATTTACGATGAACGTGATTAGCGGTGTGAACACGGCCCGCGAGCAAGGTTTGTCATTCGGTGCTGATGCCGATAAGCGTCTTGAACATGCGGTAACTGAGCTAAATCGTGGTATGCTAGAGCGTGAGGATTACGGTAATATTCTACGAGGCATTCGTTCATTACACGTTGAATCATAATTACGACAAAGCAGGTCTTTACCATGATCAGAAATATCTTAAGTTTGGTGGGGCTGTTTATCGCCACCTCTTTGATTGTTGTGGGTAAGGACATTCGACGACCAATTATCACGATCGCCGGTGTCCTGCTGGCAATCGCGACAGTGCTATATTGGTTTCAATAATTGAATTTTTAAAATGACTCGTATCCTTGGGGATGCGGGTCATTTTTTATTTTTCCCGAATAAAGAACAAATTTAATCCTGTTTTCTTATGAAAGCGCTTGCATACGTCCGAAAAGTAAGTTATATTTAGCCGGTGAGATATTTTAATTACAAACCCGGATTATTCATCAAGACAAACAAAAAACCGCTGAAACAGCAAGTTAATACCGTTTCAGCGGGTTTTGCGCTTTCACCCGTTGGGTGAAAACCATAGGAGCTCTTTTTTATGATATTTTGTTAGTGGAAAACAAACCAAATACTCAAAAATTGGAGCGTCTAAAATTATGACTCAAAAAGTATTACCTAGCAACCATTTAGTTGCAGTTTCAGACAATGGGGCACCAATTACCTCGGATGGTGGCAACGTGCTGCTTAGTATTTTTCTGAATTCGCCTGTAATTTCCAGGCTCTTTAATAACGTTGAATTCAACGATAATCGCAAAAATCCACGCTATGCTAAGGTAGAATTGTTATTGCAAATGCTCATTCAAGTTATCGAAGGTTATCGCAACGACGACGTTGCAGATTACTTGACCCAAGATATCGAACATCGACTTGTTTATGCGCAAAACATGGCATCTCAACCAACTATTTCCAGATTTCTATCACATCTCACGAACGAAGACATTGATGAGCTACAAGAATTAAATCGTCGTATTGTCTCTTTAATTGATGAAAGATCAGCCAATACTGAACTGGTGCTAGATTTTGATTCAACCTACTTTGAGACCTTTGGTCATCAAGAAAAAATTGGTTTTAATTATCACTACTTGAACGTCGGTTACCATCCGCTTATCATGACCGATGCTTTAACTGGAACCGT
>NZ_PVSN01000075.1 GCF_004766315.1 Weissella confusa
ACGGTTCCAGTTAAAGCATCGGTCATGATAAGCGGATGGTAACCGACGTTCAAGTAGTGATAATTAAAACCAATTTTTTCTTGATGACCAAAGGTCTCAAAGTAGGTTGAATCCAAATCTAGCACCAGTTCAGTATTGGCTGATCTTTCATCAATTAAAGAGACAATACGACGATTTAATTCTTGTAGCTCATCAATGTCTTCGTTCGTGAGACGTGATAGAAATCTGGAAATAGTTGGTTGAGATGCCATGTTTTGCGCATAAACAAGTCGATGTTCGATATATTGGGTCAAGTAATCTGCAACGTCGTCGTTGCGATAACCTTCGATAACTTGAATGAGCATTTGCAATAACAATTCTACCTTAGCATAGCGTGGATTTTTGCGATTATCGTTGAATTCAACGTTATTAAAGAGCCTGGAAATTACAGGCGAATTCAGAAAAATACTAAGCAGCACGTTGCCACCATCCGAGGTAATTGGTGCCCCATTGTTTGAAACTGCAACTAAATGGTTGCTAGGTAATACTTTTTGAGTCATAATTTTAGACGCTCCAATTTTTGAGTATTTGGTTTGTTTTCCACTAACAAAATATCATAAAAAAGAGCTCCTATGGTTTTCACCCAACGGGTGAAAGCGCAAAACCCGCTGAAACGGTATTAACTTGCTGTTTCAGCGGTTTTTTGTTTGTCTTGATGAATAATCCGGGGTTGACGTTGTATTCGTCACCGCATCATTTGCCGTACTCGTCGCATCCCCCGCCATACTTGTCGTGGTTCCCATATCAGCAACCGTGTCATTTGCGGCACTAGCTGCTGAACTTGCATTAGTCGCATCTGCTACTGCCGACGCAACTGTTTGTGCATTTGCCAAAGCTGTTGACGCTGCTGTTGCTTCTGACATTGCTTCAGAGGCCATCGTCGCTGCACTATCTGCCGTTGACTGATAACCATCCGCAGCGGTACTTGCCACTACCGCAGCGCTCGACATATCAGTCGCTGTTTGCGCAGCCGTTGACGCAGCGTCAGCCGCTGAACTAGCGGTCGCTAAATCACCGGCTTGCGCTGCAGAACTTGCAACTGACGCCAATGATGCTGCTGTTGATGCGGCATCAGCAGCCGTCTTAGCCATCGAAGTCGCATTCGATGCTGCTTGTGACGCCAAACTATCAGCGTATTCAGCATACGAATTTGCATCGGCTGCTTTTTGTCCTGCCACCGTAGCATCAGTCGCAGCAGTAGCCGCATCTGATGCTGCTGAAGCCATCGCCGAGTTACCGGCATAGGCAGAGTCAGCTGCTAATGATTTAGCTGCACTGGCTGCTGCTGAGGCACTTGAAGCTGTCGTTGTCGCTGTTTGTGCCGTCTGACTTGTGGCCGTACTTTGAGCGGTAATTGCACTTGAAGTTGCATTCACTTGATCAGCGGTTGAATCAGTTGTCGTTGCAGCTGAACTTGCTTGATCAGCTGAGCTTTGCGCCAAAGCTGCTTGTTCAGAAGCTTCGGCAGCTGTTTCAGCAGTGGTCAATGCATCGTTAGCTGTTTGCAAGGCACTTTCGGCAATGGCCTTCGCTGAATCAGCTACTGCAGCATCTGAGCTCGCTGCACTGGCAGCGGCCGTAACATCTGTCATTGCGGTCGCAACATCTGTTTGTGCCGATTCAGCAATTGCTTGTTGTGCAATCGCTTCTGATGCGGCCGAACTAGCAATATCATAACGACCTTCTTGGGCAGCTGAACTAGCGACTGCATAAGCTGACTGCGCAGCATCATTAGCTGCTTCAGCAATCGCCGTTGCGCTATCAACAACCTTTTGTGCATCAGCCAAAGATGCTTGGGCAGCACTAGCTGCTGAAGCGGCTGATTGGGCCGTTGACGCTGCAGTAGATGCAACCGTCGCTGCTGATACAGCAACATCGTTAGCTGATTGAATCGTTGCATTGCTTGCGTAAGCCGAATTAGTAATTAGTGATCCGATTGCATCTGCAACTGAACTTGCTGCCGTTGCGTTTGACGTGGCATCCGCAGCTGAACTAGTTGCGTTCGTTACATCCACCGTAGCGTCAGACATCGCACCCGTCGTTTCAGCTTGACTATCCGTCGCAGTCGTCGCAGCCTCATCTGCTGCTGACGCGGCTGAACTTGCCTTCGCTGCTTCATCAGCAGCCGAGGCAGCCGTCATCACTTGATCGGCTGCTGACGCCAAATCATCACGAGCCGCGTCTGCATCAGCTGCATAGCTCGATGCTTGCGCAGCTTGACTTTGAGCGACCGCGACCGCACCAGACGCAACTGTTGCGGCACTCTCCGCAGCTTCACGGGCGCTATTTACCAAGGCAGCTTGTGAAACCGCTGCATCAGACATCGCCATTGCTTCACTGTAATTACCAGCTGACAACAGTGAGTCTGCAGCCGTAAACATTGAAGATGCTAACACGGCTTCGGAAGCCGCTACTGACGCTGCTGAAGACGCAACAACCGCAGCTGATGATGCACGGTTGTATTGTGCCGTCGCATTTGAGGCAGCCACACTAGCACTAGCGTTCGCAACACTAACTGCCGTGGCAGCACTTGAGGCGTCAGCAAAGGCTGATGTCATCGCTGAGTTAGATGCGTAACTTGAGGCCGTTGCTACACTAGCCAATGAAGCAAGACTGTCAGTCGCGTTGCTATTCATATTAGATGTCACTAACGCATCAGAAGTGGCTGCCGAGGCAGCTGAACTTGCGTCAACGACGGCCTGACTTGCATTCGCGTTAGCCGTTGAAGCAGCTGCTGAATCAATATCAACCGCGATTCCCGTGTCACCAGTCTTACCATCAACCCCGGCGGCAGCTGAAGCGGCTGTTTCAGCTGATTGCGCAACAGATGCGGCATTTGAAGCAACGACCGCCAAACTAGCGGCGTTAGATGACGCCACTTCCGCGTGCGCCATAGCTGAATTGGCGACATCCGCAGCGCTTGAAGCCGTAGATGCAGCTTCACTCGCAGCACTAGCCAACGTTTGCGCGTCAGCGGCGGCTGATGTCGCTTGCGTAATATCCCCAGCAGCCATGTATGAATCAGCAGTCGAAGCGGCTACTGATGCGGCTGTTGCGGCTGAACTAGCTTCACTCGCAGCAACATTTGCGGCACTTGAGGCCTTAGCTGCCACACTGGCAGCATTTGCAGCTGTAGCAGCTGCACTATCAGCATCCAAAGCAGCCTTGGCGACTGCTGAGTTACCAGCCTCAGATCCAACCTTGGCATAATCCAACGCGGCTGATGCATTGCTTGCAGCACTATTTGCAGCGTCCGTTGCACTAGTCATGTTCGTTTGGGCATCACTAGCCATTGAAGCTGCTGATTGGGCATCACTAGCGGCCAAATCAGCATTTGCGCTAGCGGTTGACGCAGCCGTCGATCCAGCAGAAGCTGCTGAACTAGCTTGAATAGCGGCTGCACTTGCTGCCGCTGATGCTGATGAAGCCATTGAAGCTAGTGTTTAAATTTGGCTCATCAACGATTGTTGTGAGCTCAATGCTGCTGAAGAAGTTAATGACGCGTTAGCTGAAATACCAGCTGCTACCGTCGCCAAACTTGAGGCTGCCAATGCGGCAGAACTTGCCACACCAGCTGCACTCGCGACGACTGAGGCAGCACTTGAAGCCGTTGCGTTCTGTGCAGAGGCAACGCTTGCTTGCAAACCGGCTGCCGCGTTAGCTGAGGTTACCAAACTCATCGCCGTTGATGCGGCCCCAGCGGCGCTTGAAACGGCTGCATTCGATGCGTATGAGCTGCCAGCGGCCTTTGAGTTCACGTCAGCTGCTGAACTAGTAGCTAGCAACGCTGAGTCAGCTGTACTGTCAGCATTGATTGCGCTGTCGTTGGCCGTTGAAGCAACCTTAGCGGCATTAGAAGCCATGATTGAATCTGTCGACATGTTTGTCACTGCTGTTTGCGCGGCGCTATTTGACGCAGTTGCAGTCGACATCGTGATGCTAGTTGCCGCCGAAAAGGCTCTTGCGGCAGCTGAACTGGCCACACCGGCGTAATAACTACCCTCATCTTCTGCACCATCCACATACGACGCCGTTTTAGTCAGTGAATCACCGTCAAACACTGCATTCAATGATGTCATAAAGCTTGATTGGACTGCTGACAATGATGTAAACGCTGCACTTGTTGATGCCATCATCTTAGCAATAGATGATAGTGCGCTTGCATCGTTAGCTGTATTAGCCGACGCATATAAATTAGCGTACGAATTATATGTCGATGCAGCACTAGAGACATCCGCGTTAATCGAGCTAACGTGCGTTAATACAGAGCTACTTAAAGCGACAGTCTGAGTGGCATTTACTAGATTGTTCGCGTAAGCAGTTGCTTGACCCGTTGTTAATTTCACATAATTCGACGCACTACGAGCCGCCAAACTAATATCAGTATTACCCGCGTATTGGCTCTGAGCAGCCAATGACGAAATTAAGCTTGAATACGATTGCGCTGCTGATTGTCCAGCCGCCTCGTATGAAGCCGCTAGTGAAACAGAACTCAACAAAGCCGCCGCTGATGCCATTTCAGAAGCCACTGTATCTCCGGCAGTTGAGGCCGACAAAGCAGGCGTATAGTCAATCGTCGCTGCACTATTTGACGCACCGAACGTCCCATTTACTGCCGTGTAATTCGCGTTATAGCCAGAAACAGATGGCACCGCATAGCTGTATGCACTGCCCGTAACACCATAAACAACCGCTGACGATTGTGATGTTGCAGTTCCTGAATTGTTCTCAAACAAAAACTGTACGGTCAACGATCGTTCAGCAATCGTGTTATACAAACTCGTCGTTGCTGATTGGGCGCTCAATGTTTGCAATTGCGCAGCTGAGACTGCTGCAATCGCTGAACTTGTCACGACCATCAAACTCTTGGCTGCGCTCGCATAACTTTGGGCAAATGATACTTGTTGACTGTATGATACGGAAGCCAAACTAAATGATGCAATCGCATCGGCCGCTGATGACACTTGTCCCGCTGCGGCCATGCTTGAAGCGGCAGCTAAATAAGATGACGCTGAGGCTGACGTAATTGCCGCCGCAGATTCAACTGAAGACGTTTGGGTATACATGTTTGAAGCCGCCGAGGCAGCCGACTTGGCAATCGATGTATTCGTTGATGCCACAACATTTGCACTACTTGCAATAGCTGCAATCGAACCGATGCTTGATGCAACAGAAGCGACTGATGAGTTGCTACTGTACTTTGATGCAAGTGAGCTGGCTGATGACGCCGTTTGACTAGCTGATGAGGCTTCAACGCTTGCTGAAGAAGACTTCGCTGCACTCGTTGCTGACGAAATCATTGAACCTGCTGATGATGCATCTGATGACGCTGAACTAGCAACACTTGAAACCGCACTAACCGACTTTGGCAAAACCGTTACCGTCGCCATTGAATTTGTGGCATTACCAGCCGCATCAGTTGCTGTAATTTGAACTTGATAAGTCCCAGCCGAAGCCGTGTTAATACTTCCGCTGGTCAAACTTGTCGTCACCGCCTTTGGTGAGTTGTCTCCCAAAGACGTCACAAGACGGGTCACCATGTCCGAACTATTAATCGTCTCGTTTTGTTGGTAAGTAACCGTATTAGTCAATGACATCTTTGGTGCTTCAATATCCTTATATTGAATTTGAATATTGTTGTTTGCCGTCGCTGATGTCACCAACAAATTAGTCGTCGATGCGACTGGTCCACCACTATTTGTATTAGCCGCATATGAAACGGCCACGGCTGAATAACCGGAAATGCTTGGTGCGGCAAAGGTTGTCTTAGCGTTCGTGGCTACGGGCGTCGTTGCGCCTGTGATTCCGACAGCTGTCCAGTTATCCGCTGTAAAACTCGTTGCTGATAGCAATGCTGATCCGGCCCCATCGACATACGTCACATTAACCGGCGTGCGGGCCGCAGTAGCTGATACACCCGCCAAAGAACCTGTAACCGTTGCCGGCGTTGATGTTCCACCATTGTTTCCAACCAACTCCATGACAACGTTACTTGGTAGCGCAATCGTTTGGGTAACCGTCTTTGCTCCCTGACCACCGTTCATCGTAATCGTCATACTTCCAGTCACAAAGGCACCCGAAACTGAAACTGGTGTCCAACTAACAGCATATGAAATAGTGGCTGAATAAGAAGTTGCTGAATTAAAGTTCGTCATACCAGAGAACAACGATTGAACTGAACTGGCATTCGTATTTGCGATAAATGAACCAGCTGAATTCGTTTGACGGATACCAACCTGGTTAATTTGACCAGTTCCATTATTTGCAATGACGAAGGCCGTACTTGGATCAACACCGCTGTCGTACCACAAATCGACACCGACCGTTGTGGCATTGGCAATACCATTAATACCGACATTGCCTCCGTTCGCGCTATACGAATTACCTGCTGCGTAGGTAGGTGCAAACATCAACCCAATAAAGTTTCCGGCTGCATAGTTGGTCGTTGAAAATGCCCCACTCATCGCAAAAGCACTTGTAGCAGCAATGGTGGTGTTATATTGCACGGCACCACTAGAACCATTCATAATTCGGTAACCCGAACCGCTTGCGGCTGCCGTCCCGCCGGCAATGCGCATATTTGCATTTGCTGACGCTCCAGTCAACGTGCTGTACGTGGCTGCGCTCGTCACTGATGCAACCCCGGAATCGGTCACTGTTACCGCAGTCGTCGTATTAACTGCAGCGCTTGCGGCCGAGGCAGCATACGCCACCCCGCCATCAAACACTTCCTCCGCGGTTTGGTACACATCCGACATTAGCGTCGTGACCTCTTCGGGCGCCATCGCCGTGGCACCACCAACGGCCAAGGCAGTCATACCGGCGATAACCCAGCGCTTTTTAGACTTATACATCTTTTTGTGTGTCTGCGGTTGTACACGCGCTTCGTCGGCCAACTTTTGTTGATAATCTTCTCGACTCATATCTTCATCCCCTCTATATAATCGATTTCATGATGAAAATTCACTTTTTCCACCCTGCATCGCCAGTTTCTCAAAAAGATATGGTCGTTATGCCATCATTCGCCCCAAGATTTTATGAATAACTCGCGATTAAACACGTTAATCAACATTCCGATTAATCGTACTTTGCTCAATTTTAGTTGATAGTTATGAATAAAGCGCTTACAAAGTTTCAGGAATGACAGCAATAAAAAAAGATTCAAACCCGCAGGTCTGAATCTTTCATCGTCATTATTGTAATGCGGCTTGCCAAAGTGGCATCATCTCATCAGCTGAGAAGGTTTGCGCCTTGCGGTAAGCACCTTCAGAAAGGGCTGCCCACAAACCAGTATCTGACAAAATTGCCGTTAAGCGATCCGCCATATCACCATGTGCACCAGCTGGTACGACATAACCGTTCATGCCGTCATCAACCAGTTCCTTCGTACCGTACGTAATATCATAAGACACCACCGGTACACCGTAACTCATTGCCTCAACCAAGTTCATACCGAAGCCTTCAGCAACTGACGTTTGGACAATTGCTTGTGCCTCAGTGTAGGCCTTGGCTAAGTTTTCACCAGTCACATAGTCACCGAAGATAACATTTTGCTCAACATCCAATTGCTTGGCCAATGCCTTCAATTCGTTCAAAATGTCGACGTTCGATGGATAACCGTGGAATGCCAACGTTGCGCCTGGAATTGACTTGACCACGCGCGCCAACGCACGAATCGCTTGATCAGGACGCTTCTCAGGTGAGAGACGGCCAACATAAGCAATACGGTGTGAAATGCGCTCTGGCAACTTCACGTGCTTGGCAGCCAAGTGGGCATCATCTACAAAGGTATCTGGCGCAACACGGAACGTCACACCTGGGTAACGCTTTTGCAAATCTTGTTGTTGTTCAACAGTTGGGACCAAGATAGCATCAAAATCCTTTACGCGACGTTCCAAAACGTTCAAGTAGGCATCGTAAAGCTTACCGCGCACTGGGTTCTTGATGTCAGGTGTGTGAATGTCGTGCAAAACAGCAAACTTCTTTGCCGCAAATTGCACATCCGCTACCACGTGATCCAAACTGCGACGGTCTGAGACCAAGACAGAACCCGGGTTTTCATTCGTTAGCTCATTCAAGAAGAACAAGAACATTTGGTCTTCCGTATTGAAGCGCCAATCACGACCCTTGTAGTTCAACAACTTGTACATCGTTGGCAAAATGTTGCCATTCACGTTCATGTGCATCACTTCAATCACTGGCACACCATCTTGGTTCAAGAACTTTTGAACCGCCAGGGCCCCATTTGGATGGAAGTAATCAACAGATGACTTAAAGCCACGCCAATCATAGTTTTCTCGCGCCGTCGTGTTACCAAAGCGGTCGTAGTAGAGAATATCATTCACCAAACCAACCGTTGCTGGCATGACATTAACGCGGGCCAATTCACGACCAGCATGATTAATTGTTGAGTAATTTGGGCCGTGCCCCTCAATGTGATACTCATCCAATGGAATTTGGTCCAACAAACGCAAAGGTTGTTCCTTGCGTTCAACGGCCGTCGTCCCTTGGAAGAAATCATACATGTTAAGCACTTCATCTTGGTTCAAACCAATTGACGCCGCATCACGCGCCAAAAAGCGATTGTAATTACGCGTCACATATAGTGCCGGTTGTCCTTGGGCATTGAACAACTTCACTCGCTTTACTTGTGAGTGCTCAGTCCCTGAATTAAATGTAAAAACATTTTCACTAATAAAATAATTCATTGTTCACACTCCTACTTTGCATCATGGGCATGTGCTGGCATGGCTGCCAACTTAGCCGGCCAAACGCGCTCAGCATCATCCAACAAACCACGCCATGCTTGCCAGACGTTTTCTTCTGAATAACGTTCTGAAGAATCATATGCGCCGGTTGAATATTGTTGCGCCAACTCAGGGTTGCGCAACACCTTCAACATCGCCTCGGCCATTGCTTGATAGTCTTCGTATGGGACAACGTTTCCGTTAACACCATCTTCAACGATTTCGTTTGGTCCGTAATTCACATCATATGAAAAGGCAATCAAACCGTGTGAAATAGCTTCCATGATCGCCAAGTTAAATCCTTCCATGCGTGACGTCAAACCGTACATCATGGCATTGTTTTCAACAGCATCGATATCCGTCGTGTAACCCTTCATCGTTACAGCGCCATCCAAGTTGTACTCGCGAATTGCTTCTTCAACCGCAGTACGGGCCTTGTAGTTATCAGTTGGATCAGCATAACCGTACAAGTCCAACGTGACTTGTGGGAATTCCTTGTGCACGATACCAACGGCACGTACCAAGTCATCCAAGTGCTTTTCCCAGGCGATACGGGCAAAGGCGATGACCTTACCGAATTCACGTTGTGCAACTGGCACACGTGGTGCGTTCAACAATTCATCAGGTACAACCCCGACCGGAATCGTGAAGAGCTTCGTCTTAGGTTGGAAACGCTCATTCACATCATGCGTTTGCTTGTGCGTCGCTGAAACAACGGCATCGTATTCATTTAATGCATTCATCGCAAACTCATAGTGGTTGTTCAAAATTGAATGCATTGGGTCTTGCGCATCCCCAGCGTGAGAATTGTGCAAGTGCATGGCGATATAAGCCGGCTTACGCAAGCGCAAAAGTCCCCAAGCACCCAAGTGTGAACGGTCCAAGACAAACACGTTTGGCTTCTCATCTCGCCAGAAGTCATCATTCAAACGGTCAAAGAAGTGCTTCGTCAATTCTTCAATTGTATCGAATTGCAAAACATGGCCATCATGTTCAATCAAACGCCAACCAGACTTAACAAACTCACCAGCCATCGTGTTCTTGTTGAACGTCTCGATAATCGTGCGTCCTTCAGGCGTCACCCAAGTTTCTGTCCCAATCTTGTTGTCCGGTGTATACCATTGCAACAATGAGGCGAAACCGCGTGAGTCATAGTGATCAACACGGAACAAGTTGTTGTAGCCGTCGAATAGTTCAGTTGAACGTACACGACGATCGGCGGTCGCGTCATAATTAACGCGCGCCACCAATTGACCGTTTTGTGCATTCACCAAGTAACGGTTATTCTCTGGTTCATCAACCAACACCGTTCCTGGCACACCAAAATCAAGGTCTTCAGCGTGCAACGTCTTATGCGTTACAGCCATCGCCTCTTGGAAATAATCAAACATGTTGATGAGTTGTTCGTCAGGAATCCCAGCTGCATTCGCATTAATGTGAGCGACTGGATCCCAATCGCGCAAAACGACACGTGAATCTTCATGATGATTATTAAATAATTCAAAACGCTTTAATTGCGCGTGCTCAATACCAGACTTCTGGTTTGGCATCGTCGCATTAACGAAGAAATTCATAGTACTGCCCTCTCATGAGCTTTTTATTAGTAATTAAATATTATTATCCCTATTGTAACAGTTATCATATTAAACAAACCGTATTATCTTGTTGCGTATTTTGTATGAAAAAAAGGCAACCTTTCAGTCGCCTTTCTTCGTTTCTATGCATATTGTGCCCAAAGCTTTACCAACGCTTGGGTTCCCTCGTCTCCAAGGTTCTTTTGTTCAACCAACTTTGTATACAAAGCTTCGGCCAAATCAGTGGCTGGCAAAGACAAATTCATCTTAGCTGCTTCATCCAACGCGATACGCAAATCCTTCAACAAGTGCTTTGCGTAGAAACCAGGTTCAAAGTCACCCGCCAAAACACGTGGGCCATAATTATCCAATGACCAGTTTTGGGCGCCACCAGCGGCCAACGTTTCCATCACCTTGGCAACATCCAAATCAGCAGCCTTGGCGTAAACCATCATTTCTGACATTCCCAACATCGTGGCAGCAATCATAATTTGGTTCGCCATCTTGGTGTGTTGTCCACGGCCAGCCACACCAAAGCGGTTAGCAGCCTTTGAAATGACATCAAAAATTGGTTGCAAACTGTCATAAGCTGCTTGATCACCACCAGCCATAATCGTCAACGTACCGTTCTTGGCACCAACATCACCACCAGAAACTGGGGCGTCCAAAACCTTAACGCCATACTTTTCACCATCAACGGCCAATTGCTCAGCCAAAGTTGGCGTTGACGTTGTCATATCAACGAAAATTTGTCCTGCATGTGCGCCGGCAAATAGCCCATTGTCACCATAATATTGTTCTTCAACATCCTTTGGGTAACCAACCATCGTGATGACCAAGTCGGCTGCTTCTGCAATCGCCTTTGGACCATCAGCCCATGTTGCGCCGTTATCCAACACGGATTGGGCGTGGGCCTTCGTACGGTTGTACACAACCACGTCGTAATTTGCTTTCAACAAGTTGTTGATGATGCCTCGGCCCATCACACCCGTTCCGATAAATCCAATCTTCATCTCGCGTTACCTCACTTCTATTCGTACTGTCTATTGTACACCGCTAGCAAAAAAGACCAAGAACTTATGCCCTTGGTCTAATTAATAACTATTTTTATTCTGCTTGTTCATTACGCCAAGCCGAGAACTTTTTCATCTTTACGCGATTAATTTCATCACGGAGTTGTTTAACTTCATTTGGCGTTCCCATACCGTGCCAGATAAATACCGTGCAATCCAAATCAATCGGTTGCGGTGTATCCGTCAGTAAAATATCCGTGTGCTCCGTCAATAGATGGTTAATCTGCACCTTGTAGCCCGGGAACATCTGCAACGACTGTGCCACAACCTTTTCAAGGCTTTGGTGAGCCCCGAAATCAATCGTCAAATTAACAATTGGCAAGCGATCGTAAAAGTCCGCTGACATCATAATAACTGCCATCAAATCAGGCAGTAAGAAGTTCTTGTAGTCCACATCATTATCGCCCGTCGCCACCGCAAAGCGTTCCAACACATCTTCAGAAAACTCATATGCCATTGGGAACTCAGACACCAACTGCTCACGATCCATCATGTAATCGAAGTCGTCATCCCCTGTGTATGGGTAAACCAAGTAGCGCAACAACATGGGTTGCATCGAACGTGTCACCGCGCGAATTGATTCTTGGCGACCACGATTCTTAAACAAGCACAAGTAGGCTTCGTGGAGTGCCTTTTCAAACAGACGCCAGTGCGCAATTGATTCCTCGCTCGCGTCTTCAAATTCCGTTTCGTGTGGGAAAATCGATAGCGTGTGCAACACCAAAATGATAAATCGCGCTTCTGCCTGCACTTGTTCTTCCGTGATATCTGGCAACTTACGCAACTCGCCACTCAAAGCCAAAATGAGTCGTTGGCTACTTGAAGAAAGTTGATCCGTTGGCTTCAAAAAACGATCTGCCAAAGCTGCATCCACATAGTGTTGCCCCTTCAGGCGTAACCACCAAATCGCATGTAAATGTCGCAAACTAACTAATTGCGTCTCGCGTAAGTAGGGACATTCCGGCTCAATCAACTGCTTAATTGATTCATGCGCTTGTTCACGCACTTCTTCTGGGAACGGCGATTCACGGCGACCGTTGTAATAAGACAATAGTTGCAACTTAAATAGATGAATGTGCGCTTCGTTCCCGACTAATTGATAGTCCTTAGAAATTTCGATTCCTTCACGCGCCAGTTCTTCGATAACGGCCGCGCGTTCTTTGTACATCTTTGGTACTGAGACATCAACCTTAAAAGCAAAGTCTTCCCAAGATGTAATTCGTTCATGGAACAAATCATTAATCATCTGACCACGAATTGATATTTGCAGGTAGTGTAAGCCCAAAGCTTCCCAATCCAATAATTGAATCGGTAACTTGAAAATAACATCTGAACCATCTTCAATCACAATGCTATCGGACACACCCGTGAGAATCTCAATATCAACCACTAATTGCTCAACCGTCGTCGTCACCAAATAACGCGACAAATCCAAATCTGTCATGATTTGTGTAATTGGCGCTTCCCCGATTTCCTTAAGGTAGCGAAACATCTTCAACTTATTACGGTCTTGCTTTTCATGCATCCATTTCATTTTTTCTCACCACAACCCACATTAACCAAACGTTCTCTCAATGAGAAGATACTAACATTTATACTAAATTTCTGCCTTATTTAAATCCTGACAAGTCATTAAATATCGTATAAAAACCGGACAGCTATCCAATTCGGTTGTGATTTACTGTACAATTAAGAGGACTGAAAAAATGAGTTTTCTTGGGGGTTACATGCTACTTATTGCACTTCTGGCAGTTGTTCTGCCATTAATTTTGTTGGCGGTTTTCAATATGCCAGCTATGAAAGGAATGGCTATTAGCGCCGCGGTCGTTTCACTGGCCGGCTGGTTCTTCTGGCACATTCCAACTAACGTCATGTTGGCGTCAATTCTGCAAGGGATTCACAAAACATTTCCAATTCTATGGATTTTGTTTGGGGCGTTGATGGTCTTGCACGCCTTGCGTCACACCGGTGCTATTACACGTATTAATGCTGGTTTCGAATCATTATCAGCTGACATGCGTATCCTGGCTGTTTTGATTGCCTACCTATTCGGTGGTTTGATTGAGGGTGTTTCTGGGTTTGGGACACCAGCCATGGTGACAGCACCATTGTTGATTGCCTTAGGGTTCACACCAATGGCCGCCGTTACGTTGGCCTTGGTTGCTGACTCAACTTCAGCTGCTTACGGCGCTGTGAGAACGCCGCTAACCGTTGGGTTGAGTAACGTGGCACCGTCAAACGCCACTGATTTTATGAACGAAATTGCTCGTTCAATGACCACGATTGATTTTTTCGGTGGTACATTCATGCCACTTATGTTGGTTATTCTATTGGTTACATTCTTCAATCGTGGCAAGAAATCAGCCCGCGACTGGTTGGAGATGACGCCATGGGCTTTGTTCATCGGTATCGCATACAATGGTTTTGCTTGGGTGTACGCGCACCTAATTGGTTATGAGTTCGTGTCAATTTTGACGCCACTAACATTGCTAATCATTGCCGTCATCACACTTAAGACACGTTTCTTGTTGCCAAAGACATCGTTCACGAACCCTTGGAAGGGTGCGAACTTTGCTGGCGATGGTGTCCAAAACGACGAAGAAGTTAATCAACACGCGTCAGGAAACATGTCGTTGTTGACGGCCTGGTCACCTTACCTCATCGTGGTGGTGCTCTTGTTGCTATCACGAACAATTGGCTGGTTGAAGGATTTCATGAACCACGCCATTGATTTGGGTTGGGTAAACATTCTTGGTATCAAGGGTATCAGCTCAGATTGGCCAGTTTTGTATTCACCAGGATTTATCCTAACATTGGCTGCTTTGATTGCCTTGATCGTCCAAGCACGTACAATCAAGCCATTCGTGCCAGCCGCAAAGACTGTGTCTGCCTCAATGGTCAGCACGGGAATCACATTGATGGTGACATTGATTATGGTGGATGGTGACATTGATTATGGTGCAAGTCTTCTCTAACTCAGGGATGAACACCATCGACATGCCATCAATGCCAACTTACATTGCCAAGACCGTGTCTGAACACATGGCTGGCGTTTGGGTGTTCGTTGCCCCATTCTTGGGTGAACTTGGTGCTTTCATTACTGGAAGTGCCACGGTGTCAACATTGACGTTCTCACCTATCCAAGCCGACGTTGCGGCAACTGCTCACTTGTCAGCGCCAATTATTTTGGCCTTGCAAGTTATCGGGGCCGCTGCTGGTAACATGATTTGTGTTCACAACATCGTTGCTGCTAGTGCCGTTGTTGGGTTGGCTGGTAAGGAAGGCGCAATCTTGCGTAAGACAGCCATTCCGGCCGTCGTTTACGGTCTATTGATCGGAATCGCTGGTGCTGTGATGCTAGTATTCTAATTATCATTCAAAGTCCGCTGAATTTGCAGCGGGCTTTTTTATATTGCCAAAATAAAAAGCACCGATAAATCAAACCGATTCATCAGTGCTCTATACTCTACTTTTTACGGCAAATCGTTTCCAGCTGCAAAGTAGATGTCGTACCACTCTTGGTTCGTCAACGTTACCTTGTCGCCGTCCATCATTTCGTCCAAACGGTTCACGTTCATTGAACCCAAAACAACTTGCATCTTAGCTGGGTGGTGCAAGATGAAGGCCACAGCAATCGTGTTCTTCGTTACACCATACTTGTCAGCCAATTCTTGCAACTTTGCGTTCAATACTGGGAACTTATCGTTGTCGATAAATGGTCCCTCAAAGAAGCCGTATTGGAATGGTGACCATGCTTGAATTGTCATGTTCTTCAAGCGTGAGTAGGCCAAGATGCCGCCGTCGTGGTCAAATGAACGCTCATCTGACATGTTCACGTGAATGTCAGCATCGATCATCCCCGTGTGCATGATACCGAATTGCAATTGGTTGGCAACCAACTTTTGCTTCAATGAAGCTTGGACCAACTCAACTTGCCATGGGTTCATGTTTGATGTTCCAAAGTGCTTAACCTTACCAGATGCTTGCAACTCATCAAAAGCTTCAGCAACTTGCTCAGGGTCCATCAACGTGTCTGGACGGTGCAACAAGAAAACATCCAAGTAATCCGTTTGAAGACGCTTCAATTCTTCGTCAACGGCTGAGATCAAGTGTGACTTTGAGAAGTCATAACGAGGTCCCTTCCAGCCGTCACCTGAAATTTGGCCGTCTTCAAGGATGATGCCACCCTTTGATTGCAAGAAGATGTCCTCACGGTTTACACCGGCATCCTTCAACGCTTGTCCCAAAACAACTGAACTCTTACCTGCGGCGTAAATGTCAGCTGTGTCGAAGAAGTTCACATCCTTTTCCAAAGCCTTCTCAACCAAAGCTTGTGCTTCAGCAGCAGACTTATCAGCAATACGCATTACCCCCAAGGCAACGTCAGGAACGATTAGTCCTGAGCCACCCAAATCAATTTTTGCCATTGATACTCACCTCCATGTGTATGCCCCCAGTCTACTCTTCTTCTTTAAAAAAGACCATGAACATCTGGTGAATATTCGTTATGAATTAATCCGCGAAGACAACTTCGCCTTCTTCAAAGGCAGCAATGCGGGCCAATGATTCAACACGGACGTTACGCTCGTCCAACAGGGCACGACCCTTTTGGAACGTCTTTTCAATCACGATGCCGACACCGACAACTTCGGCACCAGCTGCTTTAGCAATTTGCATCATGCCTTCAACTGCTTGACCGTTTGCCAAGAAATCATCAATCAACAACAAACGTTCGCCTGGTTGAATGAAGCGCTTATCAACAATAACGTGGTTTGTTTCTTGCTTAGTAAATGAGTACACATCCGCCGTGTAGTGGTCCTCAGATAGCGTGAGTGACTTCTTCTTACGTGCAAACACCATTGGGACGTTCAATGCTAATGCTGTAAAGACAGCCGGCGCAATCCCTGATGACTCAACTGTCAGCACCTTATCTACCTTGGCATCCGCGAACAAACGGGCGAATTCATCCCCCATCGCCTTCATCAAAGCCGGATCAACTTGGTGATTTAAGAAGTTATCAACCTTCAACACTTCTGTTCCAATGACACGTCCGTCTTGCTTAATTCGTTCCTCTAGCAACTTCATTATTCATCCCCTGTTTCTTTTTCACGTCCTGGCAAAACAATGTTTAAGAACACTGCTAATACTGACGTTACAACCACTGCATTTTCGATAACCAATCGAACCAACTCTGGTAAGTGTTGGAAAATTTGTGGGTAAACCATCACCCCAATACCAGCCCCAATCGAGATTGCGGCAATCATCAAATTACGTTCCTTGGCAAAATCCACCTTGCGCAAGATCGTCGTTCCTTGTACACCAATCGTGCCGAACAAAATCACCATTGCACCACCCAACACTGATGTTGGGATGATTGTTGCTAAAGCACCAAACTTTGGCAACAAGCCAATCAACAACAGAATGCCGGCAGCGTAGTAAATCGGCGCCTTTGATTTCACACCAGACAAACGCACCACCCCAACGTTTTGTGAAAATGTTGAGTATGGAAAGGTGTTAAACAACCCTGACAAAATAACGGCCAACCCTTCAGCACGATATCCCTTTGCCATATCATTATTCGTTAACTTGCGACCAGTTAGGTCAGCCAAGGCGAAGTACATACCAGTTGACTCAATCATCGACGTTAACGCAATTATAATCATTGTGACGATAGCCGATGAGTGGAAAGTTGGCGTTCCCAAGAAAAATGGCGTTGGTAAGTGGAACCAAGATGCTTCCGCAACCGGTGCCAATGAAACCATACCGAGTAATCCAGCAAAAATTGTGCCTAGGATAATACCGAGCAGAATCGAAATAGCTTTCGTAAAGCCCTTCGCTAACAAGCTAACCAGAACAATGACAGCCATGGTGAACACACCAACCGATAAATTCGCGGCGCTTCCAAATGATTTTGCTGCAACATCACCACCACCAAGGTTTTGAATGCCGACTGGAATCAACGCAAATCCAATGACCGTAATTAATGATCCCGTCACAACTGGCGGGAAATACTCACGCAGGCGCGCAAACAAACCCGCAATCAAGAACACAAAGATACCTGCTGAAATCGTCGCACCGTACATGGCACCAACACCCAACGTGCCACCGATATTAATCAATGGTGTCACCGATTGAATTGCAGACCCTAGCACGACTGGCATGGCGATTCCCGTCAATCGTGTGCTCTTAAGTTGCAGTAATGTTCCGATTCCCGTCATAAAAATGTCCGCTGAAATCAGATACGCCATTTGTTGTGGCAAAAAATGTAAAGCCGTTCCAATCAACAGTGGCACCAAAATACCACCTGAATACATCGCTAAGACGTGTTGTAATCCCAAAACTGCCTCCTGCAATTTGGATGTCTTAGTGTGCGTTGTAACCCCAACTTCTGTGACGGCTTCCATGATAAACAAATCCCTCCATCTCTTCTGTGTAACCACTACCCCAATTAGGTGATTCGATAGAACTAAAAAGCACCCATTCACACGCAAAAAAGCATGCAGAATGGGTGCAATTAGATATCTCAAAACACTATCGGTAGTCCGTCTCTTGGGAAACGGGTAGGAACTCGCCGGCCATTCTCCAGCAATTATACCGATAGTAATTACGTTCTCATTTGTTTCATCAAATATACCAAAAGTGTACGAATTTGCAAGCGTTTTTCAGAAAATCGCTATTCAAAGTTCGTGTTTACATGTCATTTCTGGCATGAATCCCCAACTTTTTGCGGGTATAGTTAATCATATTAAGTATTAACATTTTAGGAGAAAGTTGTATGCGTCCTATTGAACCCCACAAACGAACAAACCGGTTACCTGCTGTAGTTATCTTTTGCCTCGTCTTAATGATGGGAGCAATTATCACAGCAGCTTATTTTCTCGGGCATTCAAACGGTTATCAACGTGGGGTGTTGCATGGCGCTGAGGAGGCTTTGACGGTGCAATCATCTGGGACAAAAAAGTCAGATAGTAGCGCCATGTTGGAGAAAGCCTTAAAGACCGCTGCAACGGCTGCCAAGGTGAATCCAGACTCAGTTTCCGCAACGAATGAGGTTTATAACCCAACTGATCGAACAGTTGAAGTGACATTTGAAGACGGCGAATTAACGCACACGGTTGTGGTTAGCCGCGATTGCAAGACCGTGCTGTCACACACCAGCGCACCAGTACAGTAAATAAAGAAAACGGCCAGGAAACAAATTCCTGGCCGTTATTTTGTTAGAAGAAGTATTCCAAATCTGATGCTGGCGTTGGGTACGCGTACAAACGATCACGGATCGCTTGGTAGCCATCCTTGTTGTTAATTGCTTCAGTGAAGTAATTAATCAACTCATCAGCATGCGCACAAAAAACCGTTGCGCCTACCAACTTCTTGTCGGCATCTAAGACAACCTTGGCACGGGCCGCTGGCTCACCAGTACGGTAATACGTGAACCAGTTCGTCATGTCGATATCGCGGACTGAATAGCCGTTTTCTTCAGCATATTGCGTTGGCACACCAACCGCTGCCAACTTAGGCGTACCGTAAACCACAACCGGCACCGCTGGGTATTCGATTGGTTGGTCATGACCTAGGATAACTGACGCTGCATAACGCGCCTCGTAGTAACCAACCGTCGTGATACGTGGCTTGCTTGTGTTGGCCACGTCACCCGCTGCATAAATGTGTGGGTTTGACGTACGCAAGAATTCATCAACATTAATACCGTGGATGTCATCTTCAACACCAGCGTTCTCCAATTGTAGCGTGTCGTTATTTCCAACACGACCAACCGCGCGGACAACCACACCGGCTGGAATCGTGCTACCAAAACTCAACGTTGCTGAGTAGCCGTCATCCGTCTTCGCCACTTCCGTAACTTCTGTGTTGAAGTAAATACGAATGCCACGGTCATCCAATTGATCGAATAGCGTATCAACAAACGCTTCGTCAAATTCTGACAACAACTCACTACCACGGACAACCAAGTGAACTTGTGCCCCTGCAGCAGCTGCGATTGAGGCGAACTCAACGGCAATGTAGCCACCACCAATAATCACAATGTCTTCAGGCATCTCAGCCAAGCTCAAGAATTGCTCAGAGTTGATTGTGTATTCAGCCCCAGGAATTTCCAATTCAGCTGGTCGTTGACCAACCGTCAAAATCCAGTCAGTTGCTTGCACTTCAACATCTTCATCACCGTGCACAATCACTGTATCTTCATTGATAAAGTGAGCTGCCCCGTAAATGTGACCAATGCCGTTAGCGTCCAATAAGTGAACCGTCTTGTCAGGAATTGCTTCCGTGAAGCGCATCTTACGGCCCATCAGGTCTTCCCAGTTAATATCAACCTTACCGTCAACACCATCCCCACGTAGGAAGTCCACGTGTTCCTTGGCTTCAACAGCGGCCAACAAAATCTTCTTAGGATCGCAACCATAATTTGGGCATGTTCCACCCCATAGGTACTTTTCAATCAAAACGACTGACTTACCTGCAGCCTTCACATCTTCCGCAGCGGCCAAACCGGCTGGTCCAGCACCAATAATTGCCACGTCATAGTGTAATGTCTCTGCCATGTCTTACTCCTCGTTAACTTTAATTTTGTAACTCTATTCTATCAGGATTGTCTAGTGACTTCTGATTAGATGTATTGCAACAAAGTCTTAACGAAGTGCTCAAGCTCAGCCTTTTCCTTGGCACCGAAACGGTTGAAGGCCGTTGAGTCGATATCCAAGATACCCAAGCGCTTACCATCGGCCGTCGTCAAAGGTACCACGATTTCAGCGTTTGATGCTGGGTCGCACGCGATGTGACCGTCAAAGACGTGCACGTCAGCAACCGTAATCGTTTCTTGCTTCGTGAATGACTCACCAACCACACCTGAACCAGGCTTGATGCGGACAACCGCTGGCTTACCCAAGAAAGGTCCAAGAATCAACTCATCAACCTTCTCGTCATACAAGTAGAAACCAGCCCAGTTAACTTGCTTCAAGTTTTCAAACAAGATGGCTGAGGCGTTAGCCAAGTTGGCTAGTGGGAACTTTTCTGATTCTTCCCCCTTGATCCATTCAATCAACAACTTTGAAATCAATGGTGTCTTCAACAATGTGTCTGCTTCTGCGCGTGTAATCTCAATTGCCATAATCTATATACCTCGTTTATTAAATACTCTCTATTTTCGTCATGAATGCGGTGACTAAAAAGAAAAAGCCGCCCCTAGCCAGAATAATCTCTAGCTAGGGACGACTTTATCGTGTTACCACCCTAATTTATGTACTTGTCACCAAATACACCTCTACAGTTCGCCGCACTAAAGCGGATAAACCAGGGAAGATAACGGTTCCTACCGTGACATCAGCTTGCACCGACGTCATTTCTCCGAGCTCATCTTCATGCCTTGAACGAAACGATTTCACATCAACCAATCGCTTTCTGGGTTCATTCGTAACACTACTCTTCTCATCACCGAATTCATGTCTTAACTTTATGTGCTTTATCATACACACTAAAAATTAGAATGTCAACAACTAATATGAGAGTTCTTTCATATTAGCCAACATATTCATTAATCCAATTTTGAACGTCCTTCGGATTCAAACGTTCACCATTTCCAATGTGTGCGACTTGTTGACCATCTTCAAACAAGACAAATGCTGGAATACCCATCAGGCCTTGTTCTTGGGCGACAGCTAAATTCGCGTCACGATCAGCATCCACCCAATTTGCTCCGCGGTCGATTACCGTATCTTTGAATTGTTGCACAAACGGCTTAATCGCTTTGCAGTCACCACACCAGTCCGCTTGCAAAAACATTAATTGCTTCCCTGGTTGCTTAATAACTGCCTCAATCGTCGCATCATCATTTGCGGTTGGTTCATAAAATTGCATGTTTCTTTCCCCCATTCTTTAAGGAGAAGCATAACAAAAACGCTGACCAATGAAAAGTGGCCAGCTTTTTCTCATTAAATGATGTCATCACCGATGCGGGCGATTTGTTGATCGATTTCACGCTCACGTTCACGCAAGGCGTGTGATGCGGTGTGAATGATACTCGTTGAACGAGACACCTTGTTATAAAGGACATCTGTCGCAAACAACGAGTACTCTGACATCGCCTTTGACGCAACCACTTGGGCAATCCACAAGTGGTCTTCAGCCAATTCGAGCGTTTCATCGAAACGAACCTTACTATCCAACAAATCTACTGAACGGTAAATCTTGTTCCAGACCATACCTGAAATAACGTGACCACGGTGCGTCACACCTTCAAACATGCCAGCGCGATCAATTTTGCGGAAGGTCACTTCATGTGCCTTCTTTGGGGCACCACTAGCTCCCCAACTAAAACCAACACTCACAATACTAATGTCAGGATTTTCTTCCAAAGCACCGACCAGCGTTTCAACAAATGATGGCGCCAATTGGTCATCCCCATCCACGAAGATAAAATACTTACCGCGAATTTGGTCTAGCGCCTGATTGCGAACAGCCGCAACACCTTTACGCTTGTTATTCTTAATAACACGCATACGGTCATCACGAGCTGCCCAGTGGTTAATTTCTGACATCGTGTCATCTGTTGACGCATCATCCAAAATCACGATGTCCATGTTCTTATACGTTTGCTTATTTACGGTTTTTAGGCTGTGGCCAATGTATCCCTCAAGATTGTGACTCAACACAGCAACCGTCACGAGTGGTTCCTTATACATTGTATTTTCCTCTTTTGTTTAATTTCAAGACCACTATAAACTAAAATCCGCACGACCGGTGGAAAAAGGTCGTGCGGATTTTCTGATGTGCGTTTAATTGTAGTTGGTCAAATTAGAAAGTCAAAACAACCTTACCGCGAACGGCTTGTGACTCAACAATCTTGTGACCTTCCTTCAAGTTTTCCAAGTTGAATGGCTTTACTTCAGCAACAGCAACCTTGTAGTCACCGTTTCCCAAGTGCTCCATCAACTTCGTCAAAACTTCAGTCGTTGATTGCATCACGTAGTAGTCACCCTTGATGTTCTTGGCATCACGGGCAGCCTTAACGTCGTCACCCAAAGGAACAGTAGACACGATGCGTCCACCTTCCTTCAAAACTTGCACTGAACCCAAAGCGTTGTTACCACCGATGATTTCAACAACAGTATCAACTGATGACTCTGGAATCACGTCAGTAAACTTTTGCGTCGTGAAGTCGATCGTCTCGATGTCGGCGTTCAACTCGTGTAGGTAGTCAATGTCAGTAGGCAATGACGTCGTGTAGATCTTTGATGCGCCACGGTACAAAGCAGTTTGCAAAGCAGCGTAACCAACGGCACCGGCACCACCGTGGATCAAGATTGACTCACCTTCTTGCAAGTTCAATGCATCAACAACGGCTTGGTAACCAGTTTGACCACCCAAGGCCAAAGCGGCTGCATCTTCAAATGAAACTGAATCTGGCAAGTGACCAGCAGTGTCAGCATCAACAACAGCATACTCTGCGTATCCGTGCTCGTGTGGTACAGCAACAACGCGCTCACCAACCTTGAACTCAGTTACGTCAGCGGCAACTGCTTCAACAACACCGGCAATCGTTGATCCACCGATCATGTTTTCCTTTGCAGGCACACCAAAGGCACCGGCACGGAACTTAACGTCGTATGGGTCCATTGCGATAGCAGCTTGCTTGATCAAGATGCTACCCTTCGTCAAAACTGGTACTTCTACTTCAGCTTCGTGGAAGACATCAACGTCTCCAAATTCGTCAAATACAACGGCCTTCATCGTAGTCATATCCTAAGTCCTTCTTTCGCTTCAAAAAATCTCAAATAAAAATCTATCAATATTTATGCAACTTATTTTACACTTACGAAAAGTAAATGCAACAGAAAATGCCAACTTTGTGAAATTTAGTGGTCTAGACTGTATACTCTTAGTATGACAGAAAAGCGGAGGAAAGTGTTGTGGGAGGCTTTGGCGTACCTATCAAAGACGCAATTATTGCGTTTCCAATCATACTAATTGTTTTATTCGTACCATTTTTGTTTTTACAATATCGTCGCTTCGGATCCGTGACCTTTTGGCACACGGTGATGACGTTTAGTTTCGTATTTTACTTTACGACTGCCTACTTCATGGTTATCTTGCCGTTGCCAACGGAAGCAACCTTGGAGCATTTGCAGGCGATTCACGCACAGACGATGAACTTAGATCCACTCCAAGTCGTCCGTACCTTCTTTAACGACAACCCCTACTTCCACGGTGGCGGGTTGAAGGCCGGCTTGTTGGATCCATCATTTACGCAGGCAGCCTTTAACGTGTTGCTAACCGTACCATTCGGTATGTATTTGCACTTTTACTTTAAGCGCGGTTTCTTCACAACGTTAATTCTAACGATGATGCTAACAGCGTTTTACGAAACGACGCAATATACCGCGTTGTATCACATCTACTGGCGCCCATACCGCTTGTTCGACGTTGACGACCTCATTTTGAACACCATGGGTGGCGTGATCGGTTGGATTTTCGCCCCACTACTTGGGTTGATTTTCCCATCCCGTGACCGCATGGATGAACGTGCACGCAGCCTTGGCCACCGTGTCACGCTGGTACGTCGTCTACTATCATTCGGCGTGGATTTCGTTATCGCATCAATTATCGGCTTCGTTCTTAATCAACTTGTATCAAACCAAACAGCAACTGACCTTGTGTCATACCTCATTATTTGGGGGATTGTGCCATTCTTGATTGGCGCAACGCTTGGTCAACTGATTGTCCGCACCCGTTATGACGTGGCTAAGTCACAACGTTGGCGCATTTTCATTCGAAACGGTTTGATGGTCGGTTTTACAATTTACTTCTTCCCATTCTGGTTGCAACTCATTGGTTCAACTGGAACGGTATCAGCTGAATTGTTGAACCGAACATACACGTTCATTCTCTTGTTTGCGACCCCAGCCGTTGTGTTGGTCCTAGATTGGTTAATCACAATCTTCCGTCCGCAACACAAGCTACTATATGAAAAGATCAGTGGCGTTGGTTCAGAAGCTATCGTCAAGCAAACGACAATGGCCGACGCGCCAATTATGCAAGAACAACCAAAAACACCCGCTACACCTGAGGTTGCGCCTAAGCAACCAACCACGCGCAGCGAGCGTCATCAATAGTCAAAAGAGCACTGCAAAAATATGCAGTGCCCTTTACTTATTTATATAGTAGTTAGTTCATTAACGAACGACCGCAACGGCCCACTTCTTCTTACCGCGCTTTACGATGACGTACTTACCATCGTACTTTGCAGCTGGGTTAACAACCGCTTCTTCGTCAGTGATTTGCTCACCGTTGATACGGATAGCCCCGTCCTTAACAGACTTACGTGCGGCCGTCTTTGACTTTTCCAAGCCAGCTGCAACAACCAAGTCCAACAAGCCGATTTCAGCGTTGTCGATTTCGAACGTTGGTACATTTCCAGCCAAGATTGCGACTTCATCAGTCGTCAATTCTGACACATCAGCGTTTCCGAACAAGACCTTCGTCATCGTCTCAGCCGTCTTAACAGCATCAGCACCGTGAACGAACGTCGTGACTTCTTGCGCCAAACGACGTTGTGCGTTACGAGCAGCTGCGTTCTCTTGCAAGTCAGCAACTAGGCCAGCGATTTCGTCTTGTGACAAGAACGTGAAGTACTTCAACATCTTCTCAACGTCTGAATCAGCCGTGTTCAACCAGAATTGGTAGAATTCGAATGGCGTCGTCTTTTCAGGGTCAAGCCAAACAGCTCCACCTTCAGTCTTACCAAACTTCGTACCGTCAGCCTTCAACAACAAAGGCACCGTCAAACCAAAGGCTGGTGCTTCTCCGCCTTCAAGCTTGTGGATCAAATCGATACCACCAGTAATGTTACCCCATTGGTCTGATCCACCAACTTGCAAACGCACGTTTTCGCGCTTCCACAACTCGTGGAAGTCGATTGATTGCAAGATTTGGTACGTGAACTCAGTAAATGAGATTCCCGCTTCCAAACGTGATGCAACCACGTCCTTAGCCAACATCGTGTTGATTGAGAACAACTTACCGTACTCACGCAACATGTCTAGCAATGACAACTTTCCCAACCAGTCAAAGTTGTTAACAATCGTGAAACCATCTTCACCAAACAACTTAACCATTTGGGCGCGAATCTTTTCAACGTTAGCGGCTACGTCTTCTTGTGACAACAACTTACGCTCTGACTTCTTACCTGATGGGTCACCGATTGGACCAGTGGCACCACCCACAACGATAACTGGCTTTTGACCAGCCAATTGGAATCGCTTCAAAATCATAAATGGAATCAAGTGACCGATGTGCATTGAGTCACCAGTTGGGTCAATACCAACGTATACCCCAATTTGTTCCTTAGCCATTTGATCACGCAAACCAGCTTCGTCAGTGGTTTGGTTGATGGCACCACGCCATTCAAGTTCTTGTAAAATATCTTCTGCCATAACTATTCTCCTCTAAAAATGATGTAATCGCCACTGGTCGGGTACAAAAAAGCGCCCCAACCAGCTATAACACTGATTAGGGCGCTGTTAAACGCGGTACCACCTAATTTGCCACAGTATGCTGTGACCACTCATATTCCCAGTAACGTTGGGGCAACGCACATGAGGTTTATGCGGGTGTAATTCGAGCTTCGGAATTGGTTAGTTCACAACGACCACTAACTCTCTGATTGTCCACCGATTATCTACTGAAACCGCTCATGCGATAGGTAGATTGTAGCACGTTTACTAGTTGTTTGCCATATCATTATTGATAACATCAGCCGGTTCTGGCTTACGTGAATCGCGATACAAGTTGAACGCTGTGTATGCTGCCAATGCCACAATGAAGTAGCTTAGCACCGTGATATTAATACCCGTCACCACGGTTGCGGCAACAATAACACCGAGTACACCACCAACGATGATTCCGGTGAAACCACGCCACTCAATTCGACCTGTGCGGACGAAGCCGATAGCTGACGTCATCATAATCATCGCCGCATCCATCATCATCACTGGGAAAGCGACCAATGGGTTAACCCCAACCAATGAGAAGAAAATCAACTCAGGTGTGTAGTTACCCAACCCGATAGTCATCAAAACACCCAAGGTGAAGTTCACGACCAAACCAAGTACTAGCAACCAGCCGTGCAAACCGTGAACGGCCATTGAATCAGCATGACCTGGGTTTGCAATAAGCTTAATCAGCATCGCAATGGCTGCCAATGCCAAACCAATCGACAACCCACGTTGCATTTTACGTACCGGCCAGTTAGCCGTGATACGCGTTCCAAACGCAGCGCCGGTGATGGCTGCTAGTGTCATTGGCACCAAAGTTGTCACTTCGATTTTAACTGCTGACAGGAAGAACAATGCCTCTACGAACACCGGAATGGCGTGCGCTGCGTTCATCGTTCCTGGTAGCTTACGGTCATCATCCAACCACTTCGTCCCCTTGAACAAAGCCGTTGTCGTTGCAAACGATCCGATACCCAATGTATCGCCAAAATCTGTGATAAATCCAATCAGGAATCCCGGGACAAACTTACGGAGTGGATTAATCTTATTTCGACGCATTGAAACGGTATACAAAATCGCCATACCGATTAACGCAATGATTAATATCGCCTGCAAGGCCCGTAATACTAGTTGTTCTGCCATAATAAATCTCCTGATTAAAAAAAGTTTGTCCGAGTACTTAGTTTACCAAAAATCAGTGAACCCGGCATCTTTTTTGCATCAGTTGCAATTAATGCGCTTGCTTATCACGCGGTAACATGCGATCAGAGATGCTCTGCAACTCACCAACTAAAATGTCGTAATCCTGCGTTTTACCTTGGATATAACTGGTGAATTGTCAATTCAACCGGAACACTTGAGATAAATAATATTCTTTAGCCGATCTCCAGCCGAAAAGCTTTCGAGGTCGGCTATTAATTTGCTCAACCATTTGTTCAATGTATTCGTCTGAATAA
>NZ_PVSN01000072.1 GCF_004766315.1 Weissella confusa
TATTCAGACGAATACATTGAACAAATGGTTGAGCAAATTAATAGCCGACCTCGAAAGCTTTTCGGCTGGAGATCGGCTAAAGAATATTATTTATCTCAAGTGTTCCGGTTGAATTGACAATTCACCTTTTATAAAAATCCCTGTTAATTAATTCGTTATTTTTAAAATAATCTAACCGCAATTAATTAATGTCTTTTAGGCGATACGTCCATCTTAAATCTCGTAATACATATTCCATTACCTTAAGCGCCTCAGCTATGTTACCTGCAATATGGTACTCCTTAACTATCGGCCCCGTTAACTGCGCCTGTTGATTCAACTTTCGAACAACCCCCAAATAGACGTACCACAGTTGCCCCATCGTCACTTTTATTCGCGACGGTGCGATTTCATAAACCCGTTCAGTCTCATAAGACGTAATCGACATCCCCACCACATTTGGCGTTCGAATCATAAACGCGACATCATTTAACATTGGTACCTGACCAACCCGCGAAATAATCCACATCCCTCGGTTTGGCATATATACCAACTTACCGAACTCCGTTGTTTCAGTCACTTCACCGATACGAACAGGTCCAATAAACGAACCATCTTCATTCAAAAACATGCCTGTTAGGCCTATCGGAGTTAAATCATTTGCGTGTACTGATGGCCAATAAGGTTGTATCATGCTTTCTGCCTTTTCAAACGGCACACAAAGCACCCGGTTATAATAATCAATTAATTCGACGTACGTCATGTTCCACGGGTACTTCCCACCCAGCTTGACCGCTTGAAAAGTGTTATCGTCATTGAAGCTTAAATCTTCTTTTTTGTGGGGCAGAATTTTTTTGATTTCATCCTGCCGAACAGGTGTATATGCCAACGTGTCATCAAGCAACACATAAACAGCGTCATCATCTACCTTATCGATAACGCCCGTCCTACCATCTTGTAGCACAATGCGATCCAATGCGTAAAATTCCATCTACTCACTCTCCTGCCAAAAAAGACGTCAATTCTTGTTAGAAATTGACGTCTTTTAATTATCTAAAATTCGATTCTAAAAAATCCGAAAATTAACCGCGACGGCGTGAAGAAACAGCTGCAACACCTAGGGCACCTAGTACACCAAAGGCAGTCAATGCAGCGTTTGACTTAGCAGTTGCAGCAGTAGCTGGCAAGTCAACGTGCTTTGCTGATGATGCAACAGTTGCGGCTGAAGCAATTGTCTTAGCAGCTGCTGAGTTAGCAGATGCGACAGTAGCAGTCGTTGATGCATCTGATGATGCAACGGCAGTCTTTACAAGTTCACCGTTGTTTGTTGCGGCATCCTTGGTATCAGCTGAAGCAGTTTCACCGTTATTCTTGGTATCAACTGAAGCAGTCTCGCCGTTGTCCTTAGTATCAACAGTGACATCCTTGCCATTGTCCTTGTTATCAACGTTAGCGTTTCCGTTAACATCGTGGTCGTGGTTGTCAGCTGAAGTAACCGGCGTGTTTGGTACCACTTCCGTCTTGTATTGTGGGGCAGCAATTGGCTCTGTATCAGCCGTTTGGTATTGCATTGGATCGTTTGGCACTACTGCAGTAACCGTCTTGCTACCATCAGCGTTAGTAACTGTTCCGGCTGGATCATTTTCAACGCTTCCAGTCCATGATTCGCTACCATCAGCGTTCTTCACAACGTTAGCTGGATTGTTTGCCACTGAACCAGTAACCGTCTTGCTGCCATCGGCGTTAGTAACTGTTCCGGCTGGATCGTTTTCAACGCTTCCAGTCCATGATTCGCTACCATCAGCGTTCTTCACAACGTTGGCTGGCTCGTTCGCTACTGAACCAGTCATGTTACCATTTTCATCAACGTTCATTCCGGCTGGTGCGTTTGGTACCATTTCTGACTTAAATTGTGGCGCAGCAATTGGTTGTGTGTCTGCCGTTTGGTGCTTGCGGTTGTGGTGGTGGTGACGGTTGTGTGACTTTGCAGCTGAAACAGCGTCATTTGGCACAGTTGCTTCTACTGACTTACTTCCGTCGGCGTTGATAACAGTTCCGGCTGGATCATTTTCAACGCTTCCAGTCCATGATTCGCTACCATCAGCGTTCTTTACAACGTTAGCTGGCTCGTTCGCTACTGAACCAGTCATGTTACCATTTTCATCAACGTTCATTCCAGCTGGTGTGTTTGGTACCATTTCTGACTTGTTTTGTGGCGCTGCAATTGGTTCCGTATCTGCCTTTTGGTATTGTACTGAATCATTTGGCACTACCATTTCCATGTTCTTTGGAGCTGCGGCTGGTTGCGTGTCTGGTCGTTGGATTTCATAAACGGGTGCGTTTGGCACCATGTCTGACTTGCTTTGTGGCGCTGCGGCTGGTTGCATGTCAGGCGTTTGATAGTGGTGACGGTTGTGGTGGTGCTTGTGGTGTGACTTAGCACCTTGCACTGCGTCATTTGGTACAGTCGCTTCTACTGACTTGCTTCCGTCGGCGTTAATAACCGTTCCGGCTGGGTCATTTGGAACACTTGCAGTTACAGTGTCGTTTCCGGCTGCATCCTTAACAGCATTAGCTGCTTCGTTTGGCACGCTTGCAGTTACGGTGTCGTTTCCATCTGCATCCTTAACGGCGTTTGCTGCTTCGTTTGGTACGCTTGCAGTTACAGTGTCGTTTCCATCTGTGTCCTTAACGGTGTTAGCTGCTTCGTTTGGCACGTTGGCAGCTACAGTGTCGTTTCCGGCTGCATCCTTAACATCATTTGCCGCTTCATTTGGCACATTTGCCGTTACGGTCTTGTGGTCTTCAGCGTCCGTAGTTGTTCCGGCTGGATTATTTGGTACGTTGTTCGTGACAGTCTTGTGATGGTGCGCCTTTAGCAACACCGCACCTTGTGGTTGATCTGCTGATGGCGTTGCAGTATCTGCGTTAGCAACAACCGTTGCGCCTCCCATAGCAGCAACTGAAATGGCGGCAGCAACCATCCATTGCTTACCGGCTTTGTACATCTTTTTACGTTCCATGACGTATGCCCTCCAAATATATGTGGAAAAATATAGTTTTGATACAAAAACTATGGTATACGCCTGAATTCTAATTTGTGATGTACTTCCTTATATAGTTGTTCCGCCCGTCGCAACTAACTTTTTTAAAAAATATAAATAAAATTACCAGTATTAAGTAGCCGTTATTTTGAAAAATAAAAAAGCGAGCATCGCTGCTCGCTTTTCTATCGATATTAATTATCGCTCGATGTCACCTGAACCGTAGTCGTCATCGACTGGTGCAATGCCACCGATTTCTTCGCCGATACCACCAGCAACTTCGTCATTACCGAAATCATCTGATGAATCGTCATCATCGTCGTCATCTGCATCATCATCGTCTGAATCAGCAGCTGCCGTCTCATCTTCGTCTTCAACTTCACCGAAGTCGTCGTCTTCAGGATCATCATCGTTGTAGTCGATAACATCGTCATCATCCGCAACGTCTGCCAAAAAGGCGTTGATCTTCTTACGCTTCTTCTTCTTTGGTTGACCTTCTTCTTCTTCAAGATCCAAGTGAACGGCTTCATCAATTGAGTCGATTGGGTACCATGAACGTAGTCCCCACATGTTATCACCCAATGAAATGAATGAACCGTCAATATTCAAATCAGTGTAGAATTGTGCCAAGCGCGCACGAATCTCTTCATCTGACTTACCAGTGAATGATTGTACTTCATTCAACAAGTCGTTAAACGCCATGGTGTCATGACGGTCAGACAAAATCGCACGAGCAACTTCAATCATTGAAAGCTCAGCCTTATTTTGGCCGTCAAATTGTGTTAATGCCAAATCACTGCACGTCCTTTCGCGGTCTTACTCAATGTCTTATCTTACAATATTTCAGCCGTTTCGGCAAATGTTATTCTTCGGAAATTAAGCTAGTTCTGGTACATCGCGTCCCAAAACCTACTTTTCAACAGCCACACCAACACCATCTGTGTTTTGTGTCGTCGCTTCAACGTCTGCAACAGCCTTCACTTCAGGCACAGCATTTCCCATTGCAACGCCTAATCCAGCCGCCTCAATCATCGTGATATCGTTTTGTTGGTCACCAAGAGCCATCGTTTCAGATTGATCAATACCTAGCTTAGCCGCCAACGTCAACAAACCACTACCCTTCGTCGCATCCTTGTGCATGAACTCCAAGTGTTGTGGCGTTGACTTCACAATGTAGTAAGCGTCCTTAACATCGGCTGGCAAAGCATCGCGCCAACTATCAATGTCGGCTTCATCCCCAATGAACATAAACTTAACGTAGTGGTCATTTGGATCCATTTCATCGACCGGCTTAATGATGAGTGGCATCTTAATCAAAAAGTTCTCACGGCTAGCCCAGTAGTTAATTTCTTTAGCTGACGTATAAGCGGCATCAATCGTTTCGACTTGCAAGTAAGCGCCCAACTCATCGGCAACCTCGCGCAAACGTAGGTAATCCGAGTAAGCCAATTCCTTACCACCAAGTTCTTCACCGTTAGTCGTCTGCACAACACCACCGTTATACGTAATTGCATATTGGTCATCTTGGTGATTCAAGCCCAGTTCATCCAAATATTCTTGGACACCTGGCAAAGGACGGCCAGTTGTCAAAACAACTTTCACACCTTGCGCAGTTGCTTCTTGAAGTGCAGTCTTCACACGTGGAGTCACTTGCTTTGCTGTGTTAACTAGCGTGTCATCAATATCAATTGTAATTAGCTTAATTCCCATGTCATTGTCCCCTTATTTCTCACTTGGCGTTACCAGCGTCTCGTTGTGCACGTAGCGTTGGAATTCGGCATATAGTGGTGCCATCACATCATCAACCGCTTGCGTATTCATCATCTCACGTGGGAAGAAGAAGCGCGCGTTTCCGAAAATACGACCAGTCATTGCTGCCACCAACGCACTTTGCGTTGATAATTCAAACAATTCCCCAGCTGGTTGCATCATTTCAATCTGTGTACGTGGCTTCTTATCGCTTGGATTATACGCATCGTATGGCAAATCATAACTGTCATTTTCAGCACTGTAATAACGTTCGTCAAAACCAGCTGATGCAATCAATTTGGTAATTGCCGGTAGCAAGTCGCGTGCTGAGTCTTCAATCAAAATCGACTTCAATGGCTTGCGATCCAAAAATCGGGTTGCTAAATCTGCCAAAATCGCATCATCCGCTAGACGCCACTCACTAATGTTGGCCAACATCACTGAATCATCCAGCATCAAGTATTGTTCCAATGTAAATTCACCAGCAAACAATGGCATCAACGCTGGTGAGATGAAACTCGTCGAAATGCGTGAATCTGTCTTGCTCTCATCGTACAAAAACTTTGCGCGTTCTAGCAGGTGCTGTAACAACACTTCGAATGAACGTGACACCGGGTGGAAATAAACTTGCACGTACATTTGATAGCGTGACACCACGTAATCTTCCACGGCATACATCCCCTTTTGATCAAAAGCGATGCCACCCTTGTATGGACGCATCACGTGAATGATGCGGGCTAAGTCAAATTCACCATAAGTCGCACCAGAGTAATACGCATCACGCAACAAATAATCCATGCGGTCTGCGTCGATTTGACTAGAAATCAATTGCACCACTTGTGGATTCTCGTAGGTCTTAGCGATGACACTCGCAACCTTGGCTGGGAAATCAGGGGCCACCTGACGCAAAACTTGATTGATTTCCGTCTCAGGTGACAAGATAATTTGTTGCGTGTACGACTCATGGTCCGTATTGAAAATGTGTTCAAACGTGTGTGAGTAAGGACCGTGTCCCAAATCGTGAAGCAGCGCTGACGTTAACAGCAACAAGCGCTCACTTGGGTCCCACAACCCATCACCCGGTTCCTGAGTTGGATAAAACTTTTCTAAATGGTCAGCAAACTGACGCGCAATTTCATACACCCCTAGTGAGTGTGAGAAACGTGAGTGCTCGGCACCGTGAAAAACGGCACTAGCAACACCCAATTGCTTAATGCGTCGTAGTCGTTGAAATTCAGACGTCCCAATTAAATCAAGAATAACTTGATCTTGGACACGAATAAAATTATGTACCGGGTCACGAAAGACCTTTTCCTTTACTTCTGTCGTCATAAGTCGAGCCTTGATTCCTTCCCTATTTCCGAACTACTGATTCGTTACTTACATTATAACCTAGAAATACCTGTATAATGGAAGTAATAGGCTTATTGAAGGAGGAAATTTGTATGGCAGATTCAGCCAACGGATATCCAGTAACATTGAAATTAACTACAGTCATCCGTCAAGAAGGTGACGAAGAGACGTTTACGTTCGAAGAGACTGGTACCATCACCCCCATGGGCGAAACGTTGTACTTGCGTTACATCGAACACCAAGCTGGTTTGGAAACACCGGTGACGTTTAAGTTGACCCCCGCCGGTGAAGTATCACTCAAGCGCTCTGGTCAAAGCGATGTGCGCTTGCAATTCGCACCAGATGCTACAATTCCAACGCGTTACGTGACACCACAAGGATCAATGTCAATTGATGTTCGCACAAATGATTTGAAAACCGTCCTCAACGATGATTTTGGACACATCAACGTCGCCTACTCACTACTAGCTGGTGAGACCTTGCTAGGTGATTATTCACTTGAGCTTCACTTTGAAAAGTAACATAAAAAAGCCTCGCCAATGCAATGACGCATTAGCGAGGCTTATTTTTGGGCACAAAAAAAGACCATCGTGCAAGAGGGGGAACGCAACGATGGTCCGCCGCCGGCTACTATCGCAACCAGCGAGGGGGGTGTTACATACTTTGGGGAAATATGTAACGCTTCATGTACTTTGGGGAGTAATGAAATCCACTAGGAACAGCGGATATGTATAATATATCTAATCCGTGTGAACAACGTGTAAAAAAAGTGTTTCAATTAGTTAACAGAACTAACAAATCATAAGCTGAGTGTTGCAAAAAAGGGACTACCTAGGTAGCCCCTTCCATTTTTCCTGACTAATTTGACTCAGATGATGATGTTAATGAGCTCGTTGTCTTCGTTAACTTGGCATCAACCGTCTTGGCCTTACCATCGCGGTAGTAAGTAATCTTGATGGTATCGCCTACCTTGTGCTTGTACAAGGCATCACGCAAATCACCAGAACCTGTAATATCAGTATCGTCAATCTTCGTAATGACGTCGTACTTCTTCAAGCCAGCCTCAGCAGCTGCAGAACCGTCAGTCGTACCCATCACCACAACACCACCAGAAACACTGGTTGGTAGGTTCAAGACACTTGCTTGATCAGACGTTGAGACATTGCTCAAATCAACCATCGTCACACCAAGTGCTGGACGTTCTACCTTACCGTTCTTTTCCAACTCGTTAATGATGCTTACAACTGTATCTGATGGAATTGCAAATCCCATTCCTTCAACAGATGTACCATCAGATGATGACGCCAACTTCATTGAGTTAATACCCACGACTTGGCCGGCAAGATTAACCAACGGTCCACCTGAGTTACCAGGGTTAATGGCCGCGTCAGTTTGAATAACCGTCGCCTTACCAAGTGAGTTACCACTTTCGTCTGTCGCATCAACTTCACGCTTCGTTGCTGAGATAATACCTTCAGTTACTGACGTTGCGTATTCAGAACCCAACGGTGACCCAATGGCCAACACCGATTGACCTGGTTCAATCTTTGATGAATCAGCAAAATCAGCGACTTCTGACACCTTTGATGAATCAACCTTCAAAACAGCCAAGTCAGTTTGCTCGTCAGTTCCTACCAACGTTGCCGTCAACTTCGTGCCATCGCTCAACAACACTTGCAATGCATTTGAACCAGCCACAACGTGATTGTTCGTTACGATGTAAGCCGTACCGCCTTGCTTCTTGTAGATGACACCTGATCCTTCTGAAGCCGTTTGCAAATCTGAAGAATCGCTATCGTTACTTGAACTGTTACCGTAATCGCTCGTCAAACCACCAAACATTGAATCGCCCAATGATTGTTGCTTTTGTAGGTTAATCACTGATACAACCGCACCTGAAACTTTGTTAAAGGCCTTTGTTGCATCTGATGTTCCCTTCACATTTGAATTGCTAACTTTAACCGGTGTCGTCTTGCCAGTCGTCACCGTTGAAGGTGCCAATATGCCCGAGTTGTTCAAGTAGGCAACACCCCCTGCTGCCGCACCACCGCCAATCAAACCAGCAACTAAACCAACAATCGCCACCTTCATTGATGACTTGCTACCACTACGCTTTTCATTTTCAGTCATGGGTAACCCCTCCGTGTTAACTCTGATTATTTAATTACATTATAAGTGCCAACCCTTTAAGACGTCTTAAGGAAGCTTCGTTAAATGTCTAATAATTTCGTCGCTTGCGCTGGGTCGGTATCAAATAGATTAAAATCATGGCCAACCCCAAAGTCATGTTCTTCCAAAACTGATTGCACTGTCAAATGAGCCAATGGCTTTTGATTATTTTCTTGACTCAAGTGACCCAAGAACACGTTCTTCGTACGGTCACCCAAAATCTCAGTCAACGCTAACGCCCCATCTTCATTAGACAAGTGCCCTTGATCACTCAAGATACGTTGTTTCAAATTCCAAGCGTACCCGCCCATGCGTAGCATTTCATAATCGTGGTTCGCTTCCATCAACACCGCGTCCGCGTTTCGAATCGTCCCAACAATGCGATCGTTAACATAGCCGGTATCCGTCAGCATCGCAAACGTCTTGTTGTCGTGGTGGAAGGCATAGAATTGTGGATCAGCCGCGTCGTGAGAAACACTAAAACTTTCGACGTCCAAATCGCCAAACAACTTTGTCTGGCCGGCTTCCAAAATATTCATCTGTTCTGGCTTAATTTTACCAATCTTACCCGCCATCGCATCCCACGTCTTCGCATTTGCGTAAACATCAAAGCCATACTTACGTGCCAACACACCAATACCTGCGATGTGGTCACTGTGCTCGTGCGTCACAAACAATGCGTCAACATCCGTCAATGAACGGCCGATTTGATTCATCAGCCCATCAATCTTTTTCCCCGACAAGCCAGCATCAACTAGCACTTTATGCGTCGGCGTTTCAATATACGTGACGTTTCCCTTACTGCCAGAGGCCAACATTGACACATGAAAATCACTTGCCATTTCTGCCATCCCCATTCTTTTTATTATCTACAAAGTAAAAACGCCCCATGACAAAAGAGTCACGCGGCGTTTCGTCGTTATCTATTCTAACACGTCATTATTTCATTAAGGCGCCATTCAATGCATTGATTCGTAATAACGTCGTGTTACCAGTACCATCCGTCACCGAAAAGATCCATGCTGGTACAAAAATCGTATCATTACCAACCGTTGTTAATGGTGCATAACCCATATGACTCCAATTCAACTTACCATTATTTGGAATTTCATTATATTGATAAGCCCCAATCAACGCTTTTTCTTCCGAAATTAACGTGGTTGAGTCACGCAGCACTTGGGCATTCGACACGTACGTTTGAGTATAACCCTTCAAATCATGATTCTTATCCAACAAGAATCGAATTTGCGCACGTGACGTCATAAATTGGCGTCGGTTCGTCATCTTTTGCGTGTAGACCACCATCGCTGAATTATCCGAATCATTATTCGCATACTCCGTTAACTTCGCATCATACACATACTGGGCACCCGCAATCACTTGCGTCTTATCATCAACCAGCTTTTGTAGTGACTTACGTACATCCGATCGTGACGTCCCCATAAACACCGGCTTATCTAACGTTGCTGTTAGCTGGTTGCCAGTAAGCTTTGTTGACCATCGCTTGTCCAAGCTGTCCATATTAGCCTTTAGGAACTCATCGCCATCTTGACCACCGATATAGGCACCAGTTTGGGAATCAGTATCTAACTCACCAACTTGAATACCATCACTCTTCATCTCTGACAGAATGCTTTCCGTTGCCGTTGGATTGGCAGTTGGTTGGTGAATTTGAAACCATTGGAAAGCCAAAAAGATATCAATAGCCACAAAAACCACTAAGAAAGTCGCTAAGATTTTTTTAAAATCCATCAGTTCGTTCCCCTTGATTTTCAGCTAGCTTATCGTTGACCGCTTGCCAGGTGCTACCAACTTCAAAGTACCACTCAGGCTGCAACGTCACGATATTTTGATTGGTATCTGACACCCAGCGATAACCATACGCCATATTCGTAATCGACTTTTTAGGCACACCAGCGCCAGCCAACTGCTTAATCACTTCATCTGATGTCGGTAGCGTCACGCGCACGTTATTGTCTGCTGGCAAAGGCACCTGCAATGAGTACTGTGAAAAATCAATTTCTTGGTGACGACTATCGTGTTGCTTCATTTGAACCGTACCGTAAGCAGTTTGGTTAAAGATTGGCAACCCGTTCACGTAAAGACGGTAAATCAAATGACGTCCCATGTCATGACTTTCAAAAAAGTAGATATTGTCAGGAATTTGGTGAATTCGCACCAGCCAATCATATCCTTTAGCCATACGTTGATTAAACGTCTTGCCCAAATCGGAAACATCATAGGCGTCATACTTGGCCACACCGGAAACGGTATCCACCGTCATTTGACGTGACACCCCATCATTGTAGGTCAACGTATTGCCATTGCGATTAGCACTTGGCGTCGTCGTACCAGCAAAGAGTGCTGATAAATAATTATTCGTCGCATTTGTTTCCATTAAGTAGCTATATGAATGCAACGACACAGATTCCAATGCATCAGTCAACACACGCTTACCATTAAGTTCAAATTTAACTTTGACGCGTTCGTCACTCATTTTGAAACTAGCAAACGACTTAGTTGCGCTTTTAACTGCATATCGATAAGTTGTTCGGTGCTTATCATCCATGAACAATACTTCGTTCTTAGCCTTTTGTGGCACCCGAATACGATTAATTTCAGCGTTATTTGGCAAATCAACATCATTGGTCATGATTTGGTTAACCACCCCACCGGCAACAGCATCCGGAAAGCTCATTAAGACCGTTTCCTTCTTAGACAGGGCATTTAGATAAGCCGCGCCCGTCAGCTTTTGCTTGGTATAGTCACCAACTTCCCATGTCGACAAACGCTTAATCATTTTCGTAGTCGTCGGACGATAATCAATAACTGAATACTGCACATTATCTTCGTTGTACACTAATTGATCAAACCCGTATAGGTCCGTGAGCGACTTTGACGCCACGACTTGCTGCGTCGCGTCAGCATCACTTTTATCATGATTTAAATCACGTCCCGGACTACGCCATAGACTAACTGACAGCGCGATACTAATGCCAATCGCCAGAATCAGCATCGCTACTAATCCAAAACGACGGAATAGCACTTTGAAACGATAATGTAGTCGATTAATCATCCCATTCACCATCATCCCACTCATCTTCTGCTGGATCGTAAGCTTCATATGGCAATGAGATTGAGAATGTTGACCCCTTACCTTCTGAAGAATCTACCCAAATCTTACCGCCAAAGCGTTCGATAATTTCCTTAGAAATAGCAAGCCCCAAACCAGTTCCACCTTGGGCACGTGAACGCGCCTTATCAACACGGAAGAAGCGGTCAAAAATGTGGCCCAAGTCCTTCTTTGGAATTCCCAAACCTTGGTCAGTAATACTTAGTACAACCTCAGTCTTGCGATCAATCATACGAGCTGTGATAACACCACCATCAGGTGAATACTTGATGGCATTATTCATAATGTTGTCCACCACTTGCGTAAACTTCGACGTATCCAACTCAACCCAAATTTGTGAATCCGTAATCTCACGCTTAATTGTGTAATACTTTTCAGGCTTATCATCATTCGCAATAATCATATCGAATCGGTTCAGAATGTAGTTGAACAATTCGCCAACATTGACATATTCCGTCTCCAGCTTCATCGTACCCGAGTCCATGCGGGATAGTTCAAGCAAGTCGTTAATCATGTGAATCATACGAGTCGTTTCATCTTGCGCCACCGCCAAGAAACTCTTAGCGACTTTCGGATCCTCAATCGCACCTTCTTGCAGCGCATCAACGTATGACTTCACAGACGTCAGCGGCGTACGTAATTCGTGTGAAACGTTCGAAACGAATTGACGACGTTCCTCTTCAATACGTTGTTGCTCAGTAACGTCGTACAGCACGATAACCAAACCAGAAATAAATCCTGATGCGCGCTGAATCAAACTGAAGTATGCACGAATAATCAATTGACGTTCATCATTACTGAAATCAAGCAACAATTCTTCTTGGTTATCAAGCAACTCACGCAAATTATAGCGATCGGCAATTTGCAACACTTCCAAAATTGATTGACCCAAGGCCACGTTACTGTCTTCCATACCCGTCATTTGCAACGCAGCCGTATTAATAATGTTAATGCTTCCACGACGGTCAGTAGCAATAACACCATCCGTCATGTGTTCCAGCACCGAATCCAAACGACGACGTTCAAACTCAGTTGAATTCGTCGTTTCTTCAATTCGAACTGCCAGTGCGTTAACATTTTCGGCCAATTGACCAATTTCGTCGTTTGAACGAACTAGAATACCACCTGAATAGTCTCCCTGGGCAATGCGCGTCGTGCGATCATTGATTTCAGCAATCGGCTTCGTCAAACTACGTGAAATAATCACGGCCATGACCACACCCAAGACCACCGCTAGCAATGATGCTGAGAAATAAATCAGTGAAATGTGATTCAAGTTGTCATACGTTGTTTCAAGGCTCGCGCGCACTTCAACAACCCCGACAATGTTACTCTCACCAGATGATGAACTAACCAGTGGCTTCACAACCACCTGATAGCGAACACCCGAACGCTCTTCAATCGGGTTCTTGGTGTACTTTCCACCAGCCAGCGCTGCCTTAACGTTGGCATCAGTAGTTTTTTGCCCAACTTCATCTTGGGCATTGATATCACTCGTACCGCGAATAATACCCGATGAATCAATTACATCAATCTCTGAAATCGAGGCGTTATTAATTGACGTCAGAATGGTGTGAATGTCGCTATTCGCCTTTGTTTGGTCTGTGCTGATTAATTGATGCGTGAGCGAATCATTCACATAAGCCGGCAACGCGATTTGCGTTCTAAACGTTGCCAAATTTTGTTGTTCCAAACGTTTAACGAAGAATGCCCCAACCAGTTCCAACGTTACTAATAGCGTCAGCGTAAATACCAACGCAATTTTAAAATGGATTGAAGAAAAAAACTTCCGCCACCTTTTTTGCTCTGTCAATTCTTCCAAATATGCCATCGCGTTTTTAATACTCCCAAATCTAATTAAAAAAATAGTGCCATGCCAATCGGCACGGCACTAACCAGTCTGCTTTATTCTTCTGAAGCCTTCAAATAGTACCCGACGCCGCGACGTGTCATCAAAATTTGTGGGTGACTTGGTGTTTCTTCAATCTTTTCACGAATACGACGCACCGTCACATCGACCGTACGAACATCCCCAAAGTAATCGTAACCCCAAACCGTTTGCAACAAATCATCACGCGTCATAACTTGACCAATGTGCTTAGCCAAGTGGTGCAACAATTCAAACTCACGGTGTGTCAATTCAATATCTTGAGCGTTCTTAGATACCATATATGCGTCAGGGTGAATCGTTAGGGCACCAATCTTGATGTCTCCACTATCATCCATAACATTTTGACCAGCAACTGGCGCTTGGCGGCGCAAGTTAGCCTTGATACGTGCCAACAACTCTCGATTTGAGAATGGCTTTGTAACATAATCATCAGCACCCATCTCAAGACCCAAGACCTTATCGATCTCTGAATCCTTGGCCGTTACCATGATAACGGGCGTTTGTGACTTCGTGCGAATTTGACGTAGAACTTCTGTTCCTTCAAGCTCAGGCAACATTTGGTCTAGCAAAACTAGATCAGGCTCCTCACTCTCAAAAAGATCCAACGCTTCTTGACCATCCATGGCCACAACAACGTCGTATCCTTCCTTCGTCAAATTAAACTTGATAATATCTGAAATTGGCTTTTCGTCATCGACGACTAAAATTTTACTCATCTGTTCTTTATCCTCCCAGTGGCGGGTATCTTGTAACTATTATAGCATGTTACAAAGTTTTCGTAATCTTTCAGAAACAGAAAACATTTATTTTACAAAAAAGGGTTGCAAAACATTCATATACTTGTTATTATATTATCTGTTGTTGAGGCAACGAAAAGAATTATGGGCAGATAGCTCAGTTGGTAGAGCAACGGACTCTTAATCCGTGGGTCCAGGGTTCGAGCCCCTGTCTGCCCATCCCATAACCACCAGGTCATTTGATCTGGTGGTTTTCTTTTTGCATCAGCATCAATTTCAAGTTCGTCATGAAAAAAGCGTTTTTTGTTCAAGAAAGTGTTGCATTCATTTTCAGATGGTGGTATATTAATATCTGTTGTTGAGAGACACAAAGAGAATTACATGGGCAGATAGCTCAGTTGGTAGAGCAACGGACTCTTAATCCGTGGGTCCAGGGTTCGAGCCCCTGTCTGCCCATCCCATAACCGCTAGGTCATTTGATCTAGCGGTTTTCTTTTGCCTTTCCTCCCGATTCGCTGCACTAAAAGTGCCCAACCCTACTCTTCTAAAACTTTTTCAAACAAAACACTTGCACAGTGCTGAAATTTCTGGTATATTAATATCTGTTGTTGAGGCAACGAAGAAAATTATGGGCAGATAGCTCAGTTGGTAGAGCAACGGACTCTTAATCCGTGGGTCCAGGGTTCGAGCCCCTGTCTGCCCATCCCATAGCCGCTAGGTCTTTGACCTGGCGGTTTTCTTTTTGCCTTTTTATCATAGCAGTTGTTGATCTGGACAAGACTAACTTCGGTGTACAATTACCCCTCCTTCTCTGTTTTATCACAGCCGCTGTTGGTCTAAAGCCTCCGACACTCCCAGTCTACTTTATGATCACTTTTTTCGAACAAAACACTTGCACGCTTACTAATTATCTGGTATTATTAATTCTGTTGTTGAGGCAACGAAGAAAATTATGGGCAGATAGCTCAGTTGGTAGAGCAACGGACTCTTAATCCGTGGGTCCAGGGTTCGAGCCCCTGTCTGCCCATCCCATAACCACCAGGTCATTTGATCTGGTGGTTTTCTTTTTACTCCTACAAATACAAAAACCGGTTCACACTTTTTTTGCGTGAACCGGTTTTTTCTTACTTCGCTGCAGCAATCTTCTCATCGAAGTTCAATGCCAACAAACCTAAATCAATCAACGATTCGATTTGGTCTTCATTAGCTTCACCTGGGAACTTTGCTTCTAATTCATTTTGATACGTCTCTACATATGTGTCTTCAAACGCATCGCGAATATCTTCAGTTGAACCTGTCTTAATAATACCGCCCTTTTGGTCAGCAATAAACTTATCCAAGTTCCCCTTCAATCGATCAACAACTTCTTGTTCTGACGGCAATGCCACCGACGTCGCCGTTCCAGACGCAGCTGATGACGATACATCAGAACTTGATGATGAAGACTTTGCAATTGATTCCGAATACGAACGTGCAACACTCGATTCGTATCGACGCTCAAATTTTTCCTCTTGATGCTCGTTGTACATGTTCATACCAACCGCACCCAAAATCAGCGCCACAACTGCCACTACACCACCGATAAGCCATTTCTTCATAAGCGTGCTCCTTTCCCTTGTTTGCCAAAGAATACCGCATAAACGTGTCAGAAAAGCCGCCAAAACATAAAAAAAGTGTGAACCAGCAATGCTGATTCACACTTTTAAAGGTTGTTACTAAAAGCGTATGCTATTAGTCTTCTGCAACGAATGGCAAAAGACCCATAACACGTGCACGCTTGATAGCAGTCGTCACCTTACGTTGGTTCTTAGCAGACGTACCCGTCACACGACGAGGCAAGATCTTACCGCGTTCTGAGATGAAACGCTCCAACAATTCAGTGTCCTTGTAATCCACGTATTCGATGTGGTTGGCTGCGATAAAGTCAACCTTACGACGACGGCGAGGGCCGCCACCACGACGTTGTTGTGCCATGATTAATTCCTCCTGATAGACTTATGTCGTTAGACAATTAGATATATCAACTTAGAATGGTAGATCATCGTCAGAGATATCAACCTCTTGACCACCACCGAAAGGATCATTTGATGGTTGTGAAGGTTGGCTACCGCCAAACACATTACCATTTGATGATGAAGAACCACCGAATGGGTTTTGTGCTGGTGCAGCATTGAAGCCGCCTTGGTTGCCACCTTGTTGACCACCGCCGAAGTTGTTGCTTGCACCACCGTTTTGTGAACGGCGTTGTTCGCTTTCAGCTCGACTCTCCAACAATGAGAAGTTATCAACGACAACTTCCGTTACATAAACACGTTGACCTTGTTGGTTCTCGTAGTTACGAGTTTGCAAACGACCTTCAACCGCCACCAATGACCCCTTAGAGGTAAAGTTAGCAAAGTTTTCAGCCGACTTACGCCAGATAACGGCGTTAATAAAGTCGGTCTCACGCTCACCATTAGCGTTAGTAAACTGACGGTTAACAGCTAGTGAGAAAGTTCCGACAGCAGCACCTGAAGTCGTGTAACGCAATTCAACGTCACGCGTCAAGCGACCAACCAGAACAACACGATTAATCATATGGAAAGTCTCCTTTCAATCGGTCTTAATGACCTGCAACTAAGTTAATAAAAAATGTTAGACAATTAAGCTAACAATTACTCAGCTGATGCAAAGTCGCGCTTTACAACCATGTGACGCAAGATATCTTGTGAGATCTTTGCCAAACGATCAAATTCGTTGATGGCTGCGTCATCTTCTGCAGTAAAGTTAACGATGTGGTAAGTACCCTCACGGTAACCTGCAATTTCGTATGCAAAACGACGTGATGACCAGTCCTTAGACTCTGCCACCGTTGCACCGTTATCCGCCAAGATCTTGTCGAAACGCTCAACCAATGCCTTCTTAGCATCAGCGTCCATGTCAGGGCGAATGATGTACGTCAATTCGTATGCCATAATAACTTCCTCCTTTTGGTCTATGGCCGACTTCCTGCCGGCAAGGAGAGCTGTTGAAATTTAATTCAACATAACTCACAAGAACTAAGTTTACACGCGATACAAACGTTTTGCAAGTGAAATATCCATTACAAATTCACGTCATACCGCGTGTCATACGCTTTCATGCCGATTACACCTAGGGTCTAATCACATCGATTAATAGCAAAAAAGCACGACTTTCATCGTGCTTAGTTAGCTTACTTAAACAATGCTGTCGTGTAGTTCATGAAGCGTTCCAAATAGAATGGCTCATCAACCGCAACGGCTGCAAAATTATTCTTGTGTGGATCACGCAAACGTGATGGGTCACCAATCGTGCGACCATCTTCAGGCGTAACCATCATGTTCAATGGCAACAACGTCACCAAGTTAGGATCAACAGCAACACCAACTGCAAGCGGGTCGTGCAAAGCTGCCCCAGCCTTGTTGATATCCAAGTTGTAATAAGCATCAATGTAGTAATCGAAAATGTCAGCGAACACGCGACCCTTTTCCGTACCCAAATCACGCCATACTTGCGTTTCCTTCTTCGTCAACAACGTTTGCAACGTGACATCCAAACCAACCATCACAAGGTGCTTAGCATGCTTAAAGACATAGTCAGCTGCTTCTGGGTCTTGGCTGATATTCGCCTCAGTATATGGCGTTACGTTTCCAGGCACAACAAGCGCTCCACCCATCAACGTTACGTTACCAATCAAGTTTTCGATTTCAGGATCCTTTTGGTAAGCTTCGGCCAAGTTAGTCAAAGGACCAGTTGGGACAATCACCAAATCATCCGCATACTTGTGTGCAGCTTCGATGATGAAGTCAACTGCCGTTTGCTCTTCAACCGAGTGGCTTGGCGTTGGCAATTCAACATCCCCGATACCATTCTTACCGTGGATATCCATTGAAACTTGCATCGTTTCAAAGTTATCAGTCGTTGATGAGTGTGCAGCCCCGATAAAGACTGGCACATCTTCACGTCCCAACAACTCAAGCAACTTCAACGTGTTCTCACCAGCCGTGTTAACTTGCGTGTTACCGAATGATGAAACAACGCCAATCAAATCTGAATCCGGTGTTGCCAAAGCGTATGCCAAAGCCAACGCGTCATCAACACCAGTGTCCAAATCCAAAATCATCTTCTTCTTTGCCATTAGAATATCCCTTCTTTATAGAAAAAGCATTGCCCTAAATTAGTATTAGAACAATGCTTTAAAACTCAAATTCTGTTAGTCGACCGTACGGTAGAAACGGTTCTTGAACAATGGAGATACCGCTTGGTTCTCATTGATACGCTTAATCGCTTCACCAATCAATTCTGCAGTCGTCACTTGCACCAACTTAGGGAACTTCTTCTCTTCAGGCAAGTTAATTGAGTCAGTTACGATAACCTTCTCAAAGACTGAGTTTTGCAAGTTGTCGACAGCTGGACCTGAGAAGACCGCGTGTGTTGCCACAACGTAGACTTCAGCAGCCCCTTCATCCTTCAACTTTTGTGCACCTTGTGAAATAGTTCCACCAGTGTCAATCATGTCATCAATCATGATTGCGCGCTTACCCTTAACATCACCGATGATGTTCATGATTTGCGCCACGTTCGCCTTAGGACGACGCTTATCAATAATTGCGATAGGCTCTTGTGAACCCAACAATTCAGCCAATGCACGTGCCCGTGTTACACCACCGTGATCAGGTGACACAACAACTGTGTTGTCATCAGCAATGCCAGACGTGATTAGGTAGTCCGCCAACAAAGGCGCACCCATCATGTGGTCAACAGGAATGTCAAAGAATCCTTGGATTTGCGCAGCGTGCAAGTCCAAAACCAAGACGCGTGTTGCACCAACCATCTCAAGCATGTTGGCTACCAACTTAGCTGAGATAGGTTCGCGTGAACGAGCCTTACGATCTTGACGGGCGTAGCCATAGTAAGGCATAACCACGTTGATTGACTTTGCACTTGCACGGCGCAAAGCGTCAATCATAATCATCAACTCCATCAAACTATCGTTAACGGGTGCTGACGTTGGTTGGATAACGTAAACGTTATCACCACGTACTGACTCTTCGATGTTGATTTGGATTTCACCGTCACTAAATCGTGCAATGTTAATTTGTGACAATTCCACGCCAATTGAAGCGGCAATCTTTTCCGCCAAAGGCTGATTGCTGCTCAATGAAAAAATCTTCAAATGCGGATCCGCATAAGTCGCCATGTTGTCCTCCATAGACACATCACTGTGTTCCTCAAGTGTTCAATAGTTACATTGTACCGTTTTTTTACATATTCTTCAACGAATACGCCGTGCAGATTTCCGAACACTTTCATATTCTCTTCGAATTTCGTTAACGAAAAAAGCGACGCCACAAACATGGCATCGCTTTCATTAATCATTACTTATTTTCAAAAAAGGCATCCCAAGCAGCCTTGGCATCGCGCTTTGCTGATTCAGTATCATCAAACTTTTCGTGCAATGGCGTACGGTTCCAGAAATCGTACTTCGTCACTTGACGCGTACGAGCAATTCCCATAGCGTGCGTTGGCACGTCATCAGTAATCGTTGAACCGGCAGCAATAAAGGCTTCGCTACCAATGTTCACTGGTCCGACAATCTTAGAGTTTGAACCGATAAAGGCACGGTCGCCAACGTTTGAGTGCCACTTGTGCAAACCATCGTAGTTAACGAAGATTGAACCGGCACCGATGTTAACATCCTTGCCAATCGTTGCGTCACCAAGGTATGACAAGTGACCCATCTTTGATCCCTTACCCAAGTGTGCCTTCTTAACTTCAGTAAAGTTACCGGCGTGGGCTTCAACATCCAAGTAAGCAGCTGGACGCAAGTGAGCAAACGGACCAACCGTTGCACGCTCACGAATTTCAGCTTCTTCAAAGTGTGACGCATCGACTTGTGCACCATCAGCCACAATTGAATCAACCAAACGTGAACCCGTCGTAATCAAAACGTTAGACCCAATTTGCGTCTTACCCTTCAAGTAAACGTTAGGCTCAATAACGGTGTCGTTACCAATCGTGACATCAACATCGATGTACGTGTTCGCTGGATCAATCAGCGTTACACCGTTACGCATGTGCATTTCATTGACGCGGTCGCGCAAAACCTTGTTTGCACGGGCCAAAGCAACACGGTCGTTAACACCCATTGATTCGTCAAAGTCATCCATCACAAATGCCCCAACGGTGTGACCTTCGTTACGCAAAATCTCCAACGTATCTGGCAAGTAGTATTCACCTTGCGCATTGTCATTCGTTACTTGCTTCAAGCTGCTGAACAACAATTGGTTATCAAACACGTAAACACCTGTGTTGATTTCGTTTACGGCAGCTTCTTCTGGCGTTGCATCCTTTTGCTCAACGATGCGGACAACATTACCGTTTTCATCACGAATAATGCGACCGTATCCAGTTGGATCAGGTGCGATTGCCGTCAAAACAGTTACTGCGTTACCTGATTGCTCGTGGAAATCAAACAACTTGTTAAACGTATCAACCGTAAACAAAGGCGCATCCCCAGAACCAATCAACGTCATTCCTTCGGCATCGCCAAGTTGTGGCTCAGCCATTTGAATAGCGTGTCCCGTTCCAAGTTGCTCGGCTTGCAACGCAAACTCTGAACGGCCTGCCAAAGCAGCTTCAACGCGCTCAGCTCCGTGACCAACCACCGTAACAATCTTCTCAGCGCCCGCAGCTTGAGACGTTTCCAAAACCATCTCAACCATTGGCTTACCGCCGACTTCGTGTAGCACCTTAGGTAGGTCAGACTTCATACGAGTCCCCTTACCAGCCGCTAAAATAATGACAAAACGTTGCATCTTTCTTTCTCCACAAATAAAACTTTACTCAGCAGAAGTGGCGTCAGCAGGTGATCCACCACCGTAAATTTCTTCAGCGTAGTTTCCAGGCTTTACCTTGATAATACCGTCATCCTTGTTCGTATCAACGTGAACCAAAGACGTGTACTTATCAATAACGCGGTGTTCGACGCGACCTTCAGCCACGACAGCAACACCGACAACTTGACCTTCGAATTCCTTAACCAAAGAAGCCATTCCTCGAATTGTACCACCAGCCTTCATGAAATCGTCGACAATAAGGACACGAGATCCCATTGGCAATGAACGGCGTGACAATTCCATCTTCTCAAGGCGTTGTGATTGACCAGTAACATAATTAACTGACATCGTTGGTCCTTCCGTAACCTTAGTGTCGTTACGGACAATCACAAATGGCACGTTCAACTTTTCAGCAACGGCTTGTGCAACCGGCACACCCTTAGTTGCAGCCGTCATAACGGCGTCGATTGGCTCGCGCAAGTATTGCGTGGCAATCAAACGACCGATACGTTGCAAGAACCAAGGTTGTCCCAACAAATCTGACAAGTAAACGTAACCACCAGGCAAGACACGCGTCTCGTCATCAATGGCATTTACCAATGAAGCAACAAATTCTTCCGCTTCAGTTTCAAGCATGTATGGCGTAAAGCGAGCACCACCAGCAGCACCCGGAATCGTCTCCAAAAGACCAATACCGCGCTCCTGGAAAGTGCGCTTCAAAATCGTCAAGTCTTCAGAAATTGATGACTTGGCGCTTTCGTATAATTCTGCAAATTGTGTCAAAGACACCAACGTACGTGGGCGCTCCAATAAGTAGCGCGTCATATCGACCAAGCGATCACTGCGTCGTGTTTTCATATCTCATTAAACCTCGAACGTTCGGTAATTTTTATTATTATGGATTAATTATAACACGTTCGTTCATGTAAAAACCTGAAAATAGGTTTAAAACCGAAATTACAAAAAAATCACGTGGGTTTTCACGTGATTTTCGGACGTTCGGCTTTTTGAGTTAACCGTTTAACTAACTATTGCCAAGAAATTGTTCGTTCCTCACCATCAACTCGAGCACCCAAAGCCAATTCGTTAATCTCAGGTTGATCAAATACCGGTAGCATCTCAGCGAACGTATTTGGCAACACATAACGACCATCGAGCAGCTTTTCACGCGTTGTCCAGAAGATTTCACCTTCACGACCTGAGTGAATTGTCCCTGAATACTCAGTCGCCTTGTACAAAAAGACGATGTAGCGGGCGCCATTTTCTAGCGGCCATTCTTTAATTCCCATCAATTGTGGGTTCGTGATTTCCAAACCGGTCTCTTCGCGCGCTTCACGAAAGACAGACTGCGTCACCGTATCCCCGACTTCAACATGACCACCAGGGAACGTCACGCCCGGCCACTTTGGATTTTTACGATCCTCAACCAGCACTTCATGGGTCTCTGGATTTTCAATCATAATCATGTTCGTCAGCTCAATCGGCGTGTATCGATCTGCCATTACCACTCACTCCTTTTTGTGACAAAAACAGCCCAGCTGACAAACTGCCAACTGAGCTGTTAAAAAATCGTTTTCTAGCGAATTAGCCCTTGAAGACCCATTCGTTGCCATCCTTGGCCAACAAATCGTTTGATGCCTCTGGTCCCATTGAACCTGAAACATAGTTAGGGAATTGCTCACGTGTTGCATCCCAAGCTTCTTGGATTGCATCAACGAACTTCCAAGCAATTGCCACACCGTTCCAGTCGGCAAAGTTTGAACCGTTACCGTCCATAGCGTCGTGAATCATGCGCTCATATGGCTCTGGCGTCAACTTCTTGTCTTCGTCTGAAACCGTCCAGTTCAAGTTAACAACACGCGTCAAGAATTCTGACGTCACGTCCTTAGCGTTAATCTTAAACTCGATACCACCCTTTGGATCGATCAAAATTGTCAAAACAGGGTTAGCCAATTCAACGTCACCGCCGAAGATGTTCAAGCCCTTCTTGAAGACAACATCGACACGCGTTGACTTAGCAGCCAAACGCTTTCCTGAACGGATGTAGAATGGCACGCCTTCCCAACGATCCATCTCGAATTGCAACTTACCAGCCACAAACGTGTTGTTTTGTGAATCTGCTGGCACGTCCATTTCGTCCAAGTACTTCTTTTGTGTACCATCGGCTGACTCACCGTATTGGCCACGGACGAAGTTCTCAGCAACCTCTTCACGGTTGTAAATCTTCAATGAGTTAAAGGCCGCGTTCTTGGCAGCACGGATATCAACGTCCTTAAATGACGCTGGCTTTTCCATGGCCAACCAACCAACGATTTGCATCGTGTGGTTTTGAATCATATCACGCAAAGCACCGGCCGTATCGTAGTAACCGGCACGCTCTTCAACACCCAAAACTTCTGACAAAGTAACTTGGATGTTTTCGATGTAGTCCTTGTTCCATGCAGCGTCAAACAATGGGTTACCAAAGCGGACAGCAGCAATGTTTTGAACCATTTCCTTACCTAAGTAGTGGTCAATACGGAAGATTTGGGCATCATCAAAGGCCTCTGACAATTCGTTTTGCAACTCTTCGGCAGTACCAAATGATGTTCCAAATGGCTTTTCAATCATCAAACGGTTGTACTCACCGTTTTCAGTAATCAAACCTTCTGACTTCAAGTACTTAGCAACCGTTCCGAAGAAACGAGGAGCAACTGACATGTAGAAAATACGGTTGCCCTTCAAGCTGTACTTGGCGTCCAATTCGTTGTTCAATTCCAACATAGCAGCATAACCGTTTGCATCAGTAATGTCTTGTTGGATGTAGTAGAAGTGAGAAATGAATTCTTCAGCATTTGCTTGATCTTCAACGAAGTCAGCAATTGATTCGCGAACCATTTCGTGGAACTCTTCAGTCGTCAACTCTTGACGGGCCGTACCGATAACGGCAAAGTGCTCTTGCAAGAAGCCCTTCTTAAACAAGTTATACGTTGATGGGTACAACTTACGCTTAGCCAAGTCTCCAGTTCCACCGAAGAATGTCAACAATGTTGTAATTTCTGCAGGCACGATGAATGCTCCTTTACTCTCAAAAAATCGAAATAATCATTAGTTGTATAAGTTCAAATCAGTAACAGTATCTCACACTCTTACTCAATAACCACATTATAAACTTTTTTACAGCGTTTTGCCACAAAAATGTAAAACGCTTACATTAAAAACTTATGACATACAATTTATATGCTTAACCCTCGGAAAAGTATCGCGTTGCAGCGATTGCGTTATGCCATCCGTTCAAAAGGGCGTCGCGACGTTCGGCCGGCAAGGCAACATCGAAATGACGGCCACGTTGAATGTATTGTGCGAGGTCTGATAGGTTCTGCCAGTAGCCTACTGCCAAGCCAGCCAAGAACGCAGCGCCAAGTGGCGTTGTGTCCTCATCGATCGAACGCTCAATTTCGATGTTCGCGATGTCGGCTTGGAATTGCATCAAGTACGGATTACGTGAAACCGTTCCATCCGCCTTCATCTTCACGACATCGTACTTAGATTCGGCCTTCATAATCGCCAAAATATCCGCCGTTTGATAGGCGATTGATTGCAATGTCGCCTTCACAAAGTCAGCCTTGTCCGTACCACGCGTCATACCGAACACCGCTCCACGAGCTTGTGGATCCCAGTAAGGTGCACCCAATCCGTTAAAGGCCGGCACAACGTAAACTTCATCGTTGTTTTGTGACTTTTCGGCCAACTGCCACGCATCCAATTGGGTTTCGATTAATCCCAAACGGTCATGCAACCATTGCACAGCTGACCCTGCTGAGAAAATCGATCCTTCCAATGCGTAGGTTGGTTCATCTCCAACTTGATAAGCAATTGTCGTTACCAATTGGTTTTGTGACGCAACCGGTTCCTTACTCGTGTTCATCAACAAGAAAGCACCGGCCCCGTACGTGTTTTTAATCGTACCTGGCTCAAGCGCTAGTTGCCCAACCAATGACGCGTTTTGGTCACCGATGACACTGGCAACCGGCACCCGACCACCAAAGAATTGCATCGGATTCGTCTGCGCAATCACTTCACTGCTGGTATGAACCGTTGGTAACATGCTTGCTGGAATGTTGAATAACTGCAATAGTTCTTCATCCCACGCTTGTGTGTGAATGTTATAAAGCATCGTTCGTGAGGCATTACTTGCATCCGTCGCATGCGTTTCCCCATCCGTTAATTGCCAGAGTAGCCACGTGTCTACCGTTCCAAAAACAAGCTCCCCCGCTTCAGCTCGTTCTTGCGCCCCGGCAACGTGGTCTAGAATCCAACGAATCTTAGTCGCTGAGAAGTAAGCACTGATTGGCAATCCCGTCTTCTCACGAATCATCTCAGCATGCCCGGCATTATTGAGCGCATCCGCAATTGATTGTGATTGTGTTGATGACCAACTAATCGCGTTGTAAATCGGTTGCCCCGTTTGGCGGTCCCAGATAATCGTTGTTTCACGTTGGTTCGCAATCCCAATTGCCTTGACCTCATCACCACGAATGCCAGCATTAATCAACGCATCCGCAATGGCTGTTTGCGCCGTACGCCAAATGTCCATCGGACGTTGTTCCAACCAACCAGTGTGTGGGACGATTGGTGTCATTTGCACCGCTGTTGATGTCACGCGACGCGCATTGTGATTGAAAATAACTGCACGTGTCCCCGTCGTTCCCTGATCAATCGCTAAAATGTATTCAGGTCGTGTAATAGCCATAAGCTTTCCCCAATTTTTTCGTTTAAAATAAATTCATCCTCTCTTAGTATATCAACTCGCGAGAATGTGCTACACTTTTTTGCATAAACTATACAATTTAGGCATGATTTGACCATGCCAGATGGAGGATTTATGTCAATCTCGTCAGCGGATGGCGAAGTGCTCAAACCGAAGCACGTAGAAATCAAGGCCCCAATTCTTTATATAACAACCCTCTTCCAGTCAACTGGTGCATCGCTAATTTGGCCCATCGCCACGTTATACATGCACAATGTGTTGCACGAGACGATGACCACGGCCGGCTTAGTCGTCATGGGACTATCAATCATGATGATGATTGGTAGCTGGGTTGGTGGACACCTATTTGATAAATGGAGTCCCTTCAAATCAATCGCCAGTGCCGTTGCCCTTGCAACAACGATGTTGGCCTTGCTAACGTTCTGGCACTCATGGCCGGTATTCGCAGTCTTTATGCTAATACTCGGTTTCGCCGATGGTATCATCTACACATTGTTAAATTCATACGCTGCTACAATTCAATCATTGGATTCACGTCGTGTGTTTAACATGCAGTACCTCTTTATGAACGTCGGTGTCGTGGTTGGAACTGCAATTGTTGGTTTCCTATTCAATCACGGTGTGCAATACGTATTCGGTGGTGCAACCATCATGTATGCGATTTTCTTCGTGTTGGTGCTACGTCACTTCAACGTGAAGGGTATGACCGCACAAGCCTCAAAGGAAGCTGCCAAGGCCGCCAAGAGCAACTTCAAGACACCGGTTTTGATTTATGCCTTGCTCGGTTTGGCATTCTCCCTTTATATGGGATACATTCTTTGGGAGACAGTCGTGGCAACGCACATGACCGACCTCGGCATGACGACACAAGACTATTCATTCCTATGGACATTGAATGGTATCGTCATCATTGTTGGACAAGGTTTGCTGGATCGCATCATTGAAAAGTTGCCATTCCGACTAACCGTGCTTGGTGGAACCGCCTTATTCGCGATTTCATTCATCTTCTTGATGGGCGCCAAGACGTATCCGATGTTCATCTTCACCTTTATGATTTTGACCATTGGTGAGATGTTCGCGAGTCCACAGATGCCCGCTTGGATTGATGATATCAGTGATCCAAATGCTAAGGGTCGCTCACAAGGTATGATGACCATGGCGATTTCACTTGGTCGTGCCGTTGGACCGCTATACGGTGGTTTAATGATTGACGGCGGTTCATACAAGGCCTTGTTCGGGTCAATGTTTGGTATCATGATGCTTTTCGTCATCTTCACCTTCATTCTCGACCGTGCCTTCCGCGCCCGCAAGCGTCGTTTAAATAATTAACTTTTGACAGCACCTCAATTCCGGTTGAGGTGCTTTTTTGTACTTGAATTTACAATTCAAGTGCAACACTAAGCTAAATAAAAACTGACTCATAATGAACCAGCGTAAAATGTAGTTTGTCTAGAACATACAGAACGCGAGGAAACATTATGAGTCATTATCATCAGCTTACCGCATTTGATCGCGGACGTATAGAAGTTTTACTCAGAGAAGGGTTGTCAATGCGTAGCATTGCAAAAGAAATTGGTAGAAGCGCTTCGACAATCTCTCGTGAGATTGCCCGCTGTGTTGG
>NZ_PVSN01000028.1 GCF_004766315.1 Weissella confusa
GAAGTAAGACCCCTCAGAGATGATGAGGTAGATAGGCTAGAAGTGGAAGTGCGGCGACGCATGGAGCGGACTAGTACTAATGGTTCGAGGACTTAACCAAGTTGAAAACGTGGTGTAAGGCTCAAACGAAGTTTGATTTACAAATTATGATTCAGTTTTGAGAGAGCTAATATTTTCTCAATTAAATACCGTGTCGTGACGATGGCATTGAGGCCGCACCTGTTCCCATACCGAACACAGAAGTTAAGCTCAATAGCGCCGAAAGTAGTTGGAGGATCGCTTCCTGCGAGGATAGGACGTCGCGATGCACATGGACGTTTAGCTCAGCTGGGAGAGCACCTGCCTTACAAGCAGGGGGTCACAGGTTCGATCCCTGTAACGTCCATCCTAACCACCAGTTACCTGGTGGTTTTTTTGTACCATCAAACATCACAATTTACACATAAAGTTCATTTATTCTGGAAATTGCGCCTAAGACGGGTGTTCTTTCTGATATAATAGTTCTTAGTTAGTTTTTATTTACCGCTTTGGTTAGCGGGTGAAAATAGTATGCTAGCACATTTAACAGATGTGTCAGGAAGGAAGTCGAAACATGTCAGATTATGCTGTGAAGTACGAATTGCTTCACGTTGAAAAGCATACTGGTGCACGTTTGGGTAAGATTACAACGCCACACGGTGAAGTAATGACCCCAATGTTCATGCCAGTTGGTACACAAGCAACCGTTAAAAATGTCTCACCTCGCGAATTGAAGGAGATCAAGTCTCAATTCATTTTGTCTAACACATACCACTTGTGGGTACGTCCTGGTGATGAATTGATTGCTGAAGCTGGTGGCTTGCACAAGTTTATGAATTGGGATGGTCCAATTTTGACTGATTCTGGTGGTTTCCAAGTTTGGTCATTGTCAGAGCGTAACAACATTAAGGAAGAGGGAGTTACTTTCCGTAACCACGTCAATGGTGAAGAAATGTTCCTTTCTCCAGAAGTTGCGATGCGAATCCAAAACAACTTGGGTTCTGACGTGATGATGCAATTGGATGAAGCGATTCCATACTTCGAAACGTATGACTACGTGAAGAACTCAGTTGAGCGTACTTCACGCTGGGCTGAGCGTGCGATGGCAGCGCACCGTCGTCCTGAGGATCAAGCATTGTTTGGTATTGTGCAAGGTGCTGGTTTCCGTGAGCTACGTAAGCAATCAGCCCGTGATTTGGTATCACTTGATTTGCCTGGTTATGCTGTGGGTGGTTTGTCAGTTGGTGAAACGAAGGAAGAAATGAACCGTGTGCTAGACTTCACGGTGCCATTCTTGCCTGAGAACAAGCCACGTTACTTGATGGGTGTGGCAGCACCGGATTCATTGATTGATGGTGCCATCCGTGGAATCGACATGTTTGATTCAGTTTTGCCAACGCGTATCGCTCGTAAGGGAACGTTGATGACATCTAAGGGTCGTATCGTGATTACGAACTCAAAGTACAAGAATGACTTCTCTTTGATTGACCCTGAGACGGAAGACTACGGTTCACAAAACTTTACCAAGGCTTACTTGCACCACTTGTTTAAGGCTGATGAGTTGTATGCACAAAACATCGCCTCAGTGCACAATTTGCGTTACTTGTTGAAGCTCATGGAAGACATGCGCCAAGCAATTGCGGAAGATCGACTACTTGAGTTCCGTGAAGAGGTTATGGCTAACTACGGTTATAACAACGCAAATGCCCGTCTGTTCTAATTACTGTTATTAAAATTTTAGGAGATTTACTACTATGTCAATGAACATTTTGATTTTGATCGTCTTCGTGGCAGCCATGTACTTTATCATGATTCGCCCACAACAAAAGGCCCAAAAGACGCGCCAAGAGATGATCAACAACGTACAACCAGGTGCCGAAGTGGTTACTATCGGTGGTTTGCACGGTAAGATTGCTACTGTTAACAAGGAAGCTAAGACTTTCGATTTGGATGCTGAAGGTGTTATCTTGGTATTCGAGTTGTCAGCTATCCGCCAAGTTGTTAAGGCTGCTGAAGCTAAGACTGAAGCTGTTGAAGCACCAGTTGCTGAAGAAGTAAAGGCCGACGAGCCAGCTTCAGAAGACGAAAAGTAATTTTTGAGAATTCGAGTTGCAATGCGCAACTTGAATTCTTTTTATTAGTTGGCAAGAAAGGAGATTATCATGGCGGATTTGCTAGAGATACCAGTGCATTTAAAAACAGATCGACAAATTATTCACGTGGATATGGATGCGTTTTATGCCCAAGTGGAAATCCGTGATAATCCCGCTCTTGCAAATGTGCCATTAATTTTGGCGCATGACCCACGCAAGAATGGTGGCCGTGGTGTGGTGGCGACAGCTAACTATGTTGCTCGAAAGCTAGGTGTCCATTCAGCGATGAGTGCAGCTGAAGCATTACGATTAGCACCGAATGCAACGTTCTTAGATCCTAACTTTGACAAGTACCGCGCGGTGTCACAACAGGTTCATGATATTTTTCATCGTTATACAGATAAGGTTGAACCAATTGCATTTGATGAGGCTTATCTTGATGTCACAGAGAACAAAACCGGGCATACCGATGCGGTCGCACTTGCTCATGAATTACAGCAAACCATTTTTGCTGAATTATCGTTGACGAGTTCGGTTGGTATTTCATTCAATAAATTCTTAGCGAAGTTATCATCCGAGCATAACAAGCCAGTCGGACTGACAGTTGTCCGTGAGGCAGATATTCGTGCGTTTTTGGATGCGTTACCAATTGAAGATGTGCGTGGTGTCGGCCAGAAAACGGCCATAAAAATGCATGAACTTGGCGTAGATACGGGGCGTGACCTATATGAGATGGATCAAACAACGCTGACCCAGCACTTCGGGCGCATGGGCTACGATTTTTATCGCCGTATTCGTGGGGTTGATGACCGTCCAGTTGGGTGGCAGCGCGAACGTAAGTCAATTGGTAAAGAGCATACCTATGGGCCGTTTTTGGACACTGAGGAGCAGATTGAGGCAGAGTTTAAACAATTGGCCGAGCGACTAGAACAGTCGCTTAAACGACGTGGTATGCACGGTAAAACGCTGGTCTTGAAAGTACGCGATGAAGATTTTGACACAGAGACACGTCGCTTCACCCAGACGGACTTCTTACCAAATGACGCCACTGAATTTGTGCGATTAGCACAGGACATTTGGGAAGAATTAGGTGGGTATCAAAAGCCAATTCGGTTGCTTGGCTTAACAATGACAAATCTAGCACCGCTGACGTTTGAAAATATTCCACTGAATCTGTATGATAACTAACCACAACGCGTTTTTACGGCCATTTTCTGCTATACTAATAAAAGCAACGTAAGTAAACTAGATAGAATAGAGAAAGCAACATGACAGCGCAAACAGCAATTTTAGCGCAAATTAAGGCGGCGGATACGATTATTATTCACCGTCATCAACGTCCAGACCCTGACGCATTTGGTTCACAACTTGGTCTTGCTGAATTGATTAAGACATCATTCCCGAATAAGCATGTCCACGTTGTGGGGAAGCAGGTGCCTAGCTCGGCTTGGATGGGTGACATGGAAGATATTCCAGATTCACTTTACGATAACGCCTTAGTTATTGTTACCGATACGGCTAATGAACCACGTATTGATGACCGCCGTTTTGATTACGGTAAGACGTTAGTTAAGATTGACCACCACCCAAACGAAGACCCATATGCAGATTTTAATTGGGTTGAAGAGGGTGCCTCATCAACATCAGCTTTGATTTACGCCTTCTACAAGGAATTTGAAGACGAATTGAAGTTGTCTGATGCGGGTGCGTCATATTTGTATGCTGGAATTGTCGGCGATACAGGCCGCTTTTTGTATGCAACGAAGTCTGAAACGATGCAGGTTGTGGCAGATTTGATGAAATACGATTTTGATTGGTTCGAGATTAACCAACGAATGGATACGATTTCACTTGAAGCTGCCCGTGCATCAGCTTACGTTTATAGCAATATGGTCATGACTGAAAATGGCTTTAACTATATTATTTTGACGAATGAAGTCGTAGAGAGTTTCGATCTTGGCGAATTTGGTACCGCATTTATCGTGCCATTGCTAGGAAAGATTAACACGGCGAAGGCCTGGGCTGTTTTTGAGCAGCAAGATGAAGGGTACTTCCGCGTACGACTCCGTTCACGTAACACGGTGATTAACGAAATTGCTAAGCGTCACGGCGGCGGTGGACACAAGTTTGCCTCTGGTGCCTTAGCAAAGGATATGGATGAAATTAACGATATCATTCGTGAAGCCGATCAAACATTGAAGGAGCAAACAGAAGCATAATGGCGAAGTTTACTGACTACAACCTACGATCAGAAATTTACACAGCGTTGGAAGAAATTCGTTTCACAACGCCTACAAAGGTGCAAGAGCGCTTGATTCCAGTTGTCATGCAAGGACGTTCAGTCGTTGGACAATCACAAACGGGATCTGGTAAGACACACACATTTTTGATTCCTATTTTCCAAAAGTACGACCCATCAGTTCAAAAGGTGCAAGCCGTTATTACAACGCCTTCACGTGAATTGGCACAACAAATTTATGCAGCGGCTAAGCAATTGGGAACTGGTTTCCCAGTTGACCAACAACCACGCATTAGTTTGTACGTTGGTGGTACTGACAAGGCGCGTCAATTGCACCAATTGGAAAGCTCACAACCACAAATCGTTATCGGAACACCTGGTCGTATCAAGGACTTGTACACGGCCGGGGCATTGGATATCCACACGGCTGACACATTGGTTGTCGACGAAGCGGATATGACAATGGACTTGGGATTCTTGCCTGAAGTTGACGCAATTGCTGGTGCAATGCCAGAAGACTTACAAATGTTGGTCTTCTCAGCAACGATTCCACAAAAGTTGCAACCATTCTTGAAGAAGTACCTAACGAACCCAGTTATCGAAGAAATCCCAACGGAAACGGTTATCGCCCCAACTATCACAAACTTGTTGGTTGGTACGAAGGGAATGAAGAAGGACGACTTGGCCTACGAGTTGTTGACGATGGGTAACCCATACATGGCTTTGGTCTTCACGAACACGAAGGAACGTGCCCGTGAGTTGACGAAGGCTTTGCGTAACCGCGGTTTGAAGGTTGCTGAAATTCACGGTGGTATTCAACCACGTGAGCGTAAGCGTACCATGCAACAAATCCAACACTTGGATTACCAATACGTGGTTGCCACTGACTTGGCTGCGCGTGGTATCGATATCCCTGGTGTATCATTGATCATCAACGATGGTATTCCAACTGAATTGGAATTCTTCGTGCACCGTGTTGGTCGTACTGGCCGTAACGGTATGGAAGGAACAGCAATTACGATTTACAATCCTGATGAGGAAGATCGCGTGCAAGCGGTTGAAGCAATGGGTGTTGAATTCGAGCCAATGACGTACTCACACGGTGAGTTGAAGCCTGGTTACGACCGTCGCCGTCGTAAGCAACGTTCAAAGTCAACGGTTAAGCTTGACCCAACGATGATCGGAATGGTCAAGAAGAAGAAGAAGAACGTTAAGCCTGGTTACAAGCGTCAAATTAAGGCAGCTATTGCCCGTGATGCAAAGTACAAGAAGCGTGTCGAAGAGCGTCAATCACTCCGCGCCGCTAAGAAGGCCAAGAAAAAGGCGAACGAGAAGTAAGCCTTTTTCGCAGGCCCGCCACAACCGGAGTGAGTCTCGACTCACGTAGGAAGTCAGTCGGCATCCATGGAATGGATAAAAGCCGAGTGAAGAAGAAGGCGAACGAAAAGTAAGCTTTATAAGCGCATGGAATATTTGATTCCGTGCGCTTTTTCTAGAGGGAACGATATGAAATTTGTAATTGCACCAGATTCATTTAAAGAAAGTATGACAGCAAAAGAGGCCGCTGTGGCCATCCAAGCTGGTTTGCAAAAGATTTATCCTGATGCAGAGTATGAGCTAGTGCCGATGGCTGATGGTGGTGAAGGAACTGTTCAGTCGCTTGTTGCTGCCACGGATGGCGAAATCATTACGGCCGAGGTACAAAATCCGTTGGATGAAACGGTGAAGGCATTTTATGGGGTGTTGGGTGACCAACAAACGGCTGTAATCGAAATGTCGGCCGCATCAGGTATTCAATTCGTGACGACAGAAACGAAGAACCCATTGATTACGACAACTTACGGTACGGGGCAATTGATTAAAGATGCCTTGGACCGTGGTATCCGTCGATTCATTATTGGTCTAGGTGGCTCTGCTACTAACGACGGTGGTGCCGGCATGGCTGAAGCTTTGGGTGTTCGATTCCTTGATGAAAATGGCCAACAAATTGCTCGCGGTGGTGCGTCACTAGCAGCGTTGCATGAGATTGATATGAACAATCTTGATCCTCGTGTTGCCGAATCTGAGTTTCTGCTCGCATCAGACGTAACGAATCCTTTGGTTGGTGAAACGGGTGCGTCAGCGGTATTCGGACCGCAAAAGGGGGCTACACCAGCAATGGTTGCCGAACTGGATGTGGCTTTGGCGAATTATGCCGCAGTTATTAAGTCCCAACTTGGCATTGATTTGGCTAACACACCAGGTGCTGGGGCTGCTGGTGGCTTAGGTGCCGGTATGTTGGCATTCACACAGGCTAAGATGCAATCAGACATTAGCTTGGTTGTTGAAGCAACTGACTTGGTTGCTAAAGCTGCGAACGCGGACGTTGCATTTGTTGGCGAAGGCGCAATTGATTTCCAGACGCAATACGGTAAGACCCCAATGGGAGCAGCCCAAGCAATTAAGCAAGCGTCACAAAATGCTAAGGTGATTGGCCTTGCTGGTTATGTTGGGGATGGCATTGAGGCGTTGTATGATTTGGGTATCGATGCGGTGTTCAGTATTGTGCCAGGTGCAGTGGATTTGCCAACGGCGATGAAGACGGGTGAGGCAAATCTAACACGAACGGCTGAGAACATCGCGCGATTGCTAAATACCAAATAACTTTTACAAAAACATTTCAAGCAAACAAAAACGGCTATTAGAAGTTCTTAATATGTTACAATAATGAACAAGGACATATCATTTAAGGTTTGAGAGCCAACAGAAACGTTGTGGATGATGCAAACAACGCTCAGCCTTTTCTGGTGCTACCTTCATAGCTGCTTGTGAAAACAAGCCGTGCGCCCGCGTTAACGGCATCCTAAGAGGTAATGATGCAGACCATCATTGCAAGCAGAGTGGTACCGCGTGTTAGCGTCTCTGTTATGCAATGGCGGTCTGTTTTTATTTAGATATTTATTTAAGTGAGGATTGGAAAGATGAAGTCATTATCATCAGCTGAGATTCGCGATGTGTTTCTACGTTTCTTTGAGAGTAAGGGACACAGCATTGAGCCATCTCAATCATTGATTCCAAAGGATGATCCAACATTGTTGTGGATCAACTCAGGTGTCGCAACTTTGAAGAAGTACTTTGACGGTACGGTTGTGCCTGAAAACCGTCGTATTACGAATGCACAAAAGTCAATTCGTACGAACGACATTGAAAACGTTGGTCACACTGCTCGTCACCACACGTTGTTCGAAATGATGGGAAACTTCTCAATCGGTGACTACTTCAAGCCTGAAGTTATTCCTTGGGCCTGGGAGTTGTTGACGAGCCCAGAGTGGTACGGCATGGAACCTGAAAAGTTGTATGTCACGGTTTACCCTAACGACGAAGAGGCAAAGGATATTTGGTTGAACGTGGTTGGTTTGCCAAAGGATCACTTGTACGAAGAGCCAGATAACTTCTGGGATATCGGTGAAGGACCATCAGGACCTGACACTGAAATCTTCTACGACCGCGGTGAAGAATTTAACTCAGACGATCCAAAGGAAAACTACCCTGGTGGTGAAAACGAGCGTTACTTGGAAATCTGGAACATCGTGTTCTCACAATTCAACCACTTGCCTGGTTTGACTGACAACAAGGACTATCCTGAGTTGCCACACAAGAACATTGATACGGGTATGGGACTAGAACGTGTTGTCTCAGTGTTCCAAAACGCTAAGACGAACTTTGAAACGGACTTGTTCTTGCCAATCATCCGTAAGACGGAAGAGATGTCAGGTCAATTCAAGTACGGTGAGGATCCTGAAAAGGATATCTCATTCAAGGTTATTGCTGACCACGCACGTGCCGTAACGTTCGCTATCGGTGATGGTGCTTTGCCATCAAACGAAGGTCGTGGTTACATCATCCGTCGTTTGCTACGTCGTGCTGTTTTGCACGGACGCAAGCTTGGTATCAGCAAGGTCTTCTTGAAGGACTTGGTACCAGTTGTGGGTGAGATCATGAAGTCATACTACCCAGAAGTTTTGGAGAATGCAGACTACATCGCTTCAGTTGTTGAAGCTGAAGAAGTTCGTTTCAACAAGACGTTGGCTGATGGTTTGTCATTGTTGGATGGTGTCATCGAAGAAGCTAAGGCTAACGGTGGTGTTATCGACGGTGCCGTTGCCTTCAAGATGTACGACACGTACGGATTCCCATACGAGTTGACGGAAGAATCAGCAGCTGATGCTGGTTTGACAGTTGATCGTGCTGGCTTCGATGCTGAGATGAAGGCGCAACAAGAACGTGCTCGTGCTGCTCGTGGTAACACAGCTTCAATGGGTGTTCAAAACGCTTTGTTGACGGACTTGAAGACGGAATCAAAGTACGTTGGTTGGTCAGAATTGACGGTCGATGCCGCTAAGTTGACGGACTTGATTGTTGATAACGAATTGGTTGATTCTGCTAAGGATGGCCAAGCTGAAGTTATCTTCGACGTAACGCCATTCTATGCTGAAATGGGTGGTCAAGTTGCTGACCGCGGTGTTGTCATCAACGCTGCTCGTGAAGTGGTTGCCGAAGTGGTTGACGTGCAAAACGCTCCAAACGGACAACACTTGCACACGTTGAACGTTAACGCTGAAATCAAGGCTGGCGAGACTTACAAGCTTGAAGTGAACCGTGCTTACCACGCTGCTGTGTCAAAGAACCACACGGCTACGCACATGCTTGACCAAGCTTTGCGTAACATCTTGGGTGAACACACGACACAAGCTGGGTCATTGGTTACTGAAGACGGATTGCGTTATGATTTTACTTACAACGGAGCTGTTTCAGCTGAAAAGTTGCAAGAAATCGAAGACTTGATCAACGAAAAGATTATTGAAAACTTGCCAATTTCATGGGTTGAGACGGATATCGAATCAGCTAAGAAGTTGGGCGCTGTTGCCGTCTTTACTGAAAAGTATGGCGAGACAGTTCGTGTCGTTTCAATCGGTGATTTCAACGTCGAATTCGACGGTGGAACTCACGCAAACTCAACGGCTGAGTTGGGAATGTTTAAGATTGTGAGCGAGCAAGGTACTGGTGCCGGTGTTCGTCGTATTGAAGCCGTTACTGGTAAGGGTGCAATGGACTTGTTCAAGCAACACGATGCTTGGTTGAACGAAGCTATGGCACAAGTTAAGGCACCACAATTATCAGAAGTAAACGACAAGATTGCTGCTTTGCAAGCGCAATTGAAGGATGCTGAGCGTCAAGTTGCATCATTGGAGCAAAAGTTGGCTAACCAAGCTGCTGATGCTGCCTTTAACGATGTTCAAACCGCTGGTAACTTCACGTTGATTGCAACGGAAATGGCCGTTGAATCAATGGATGCCTTGCGTGCAACGGCTGATAACTGGAAGCAAACAACACCATCAGACGTGCTTGTTTTGGCTGCTAACTTGGGTGAAAAGGTTAACCTATTGGTTGCTGCTTCACCTGACGCTATCGCCAAGGGTGTTAAGGCCGGTGATTTGATCAAGGCCATTGCACCTGCTGTCGGTGGTGGCGGTGGTGGTCGCCCAGACATGGCACAAGCTGGTGGTAAGAACCCCGCTGGTATTAAGGATGCCTTTGCACAAGCAACTGAATGGTTGGCTGCAAAGTAGCATTTGTTTAGAGGATAATTCCTCAGAAGGAGGCTGCATATGAGTTCATTGGATAATACAGCTGTTTTTGATTTTGGTAACAACCAAGATCACGACGTGCGTAAGACGCTTGAAATTGTATACGCCGCATTGGCAGAAAAGGGTTACAACCCAATCAACCAAATCGTTGGTTATTTGATTTCAAACGACCCAGCGTACATTCCACGTGTTAATGATGCACGTAACTTGATTCGCAAGTACGAACGTGATGAAATCATTGAAGCGCTTGTGAAGGATTACTTGGCTAAGTAATCTGATTCAGAAAGGAATGGTCGATTAATAATGGGACGAATTATGGGACTTGATGTCGGGTCACGCACAGTTGGTGTGGCAGTTTCTGACCTGCTTGGTTGGACGGCACAAGGTGTTGAAATCATTCGCATTAATGAGGATGAAAAAGAGTTCGGTATCGACCGTATGAAGGAACTAGTAGCCCAATTTGAGCCAACTGGCTTTGTACTTGGTCTACCAAAGAACATGAATAATACATCTGGTCCGCGTGTTGAAGCAGCGCAAGCCTATGGTGAATTGCTAACGGAAACTTTCGGGTTGCCAATCGATTTCCAGGACGAACGCTTGACGACGGTTGAGGCAGAACGTATGCTTGTTGAAGAAGCCGACGCGTCTCGTAAGAAGCGCAAGCAGGTAATTGATAAGTTGGCAGCTGCCTTGATTCTCCAAAACTATTTGGATCGCAAAGGCCCACTTGTAAAGTAAGAGGTAAATTGAGATGGATGAAGAGCAAGACATTATCACGTTGATCGATGACAATGGCGACGAGCAACTTTTCGAAGTATTGTTCACGTTTAAGTCAGAAGATTACGGTAAGTCATACATCGTCTTGTACCCAGCCGGTGCAGGCGAAGATGAAGAAGTAGAGATGTTGGCATACATCTTTGACCCAGACGAGACTGCAGAGTCTACTGAGGGTGGTTTGACCCCAATCGAAGACGACGATGAGTGGTCAATGGTTGAAGAACGTTTGAACCAATTCTTGGACGAACAAGAAGACTAATTTTAGTACAATTGATGGCCGGTGATGAATCGGCCATTTTTTGTTAAAAGCGAAAGGAAGCCGACATGAACGAAGCTGAATTGTTTATTTTGACTGACGAAGAAGGCAACGAGCACGAATTTATCGAGTTGTTCTCTTTTGATTCAGAAGACTTTGGTAAGTCATACATCATCCTTGGGCCTGCTGATGCAGCCATGGAAGGTGATGACGAAGAAGAAGTTGGTATCATGCCATTCATCTATAACAAGGATGACGAAGAAGGTATGTTGCAACCAATCGAGACAGAAGAAGAATTTGATATGGTTGAAGAAGTGATGAACACCATCTTCAACGATCCAAACTTGCAATAGAAATGATTTGCGACGAATTTTGCGATTCGTCGCATTTTTTTGGACTTTTTGTCGGTTTTCGCCTCTTTATTACTGGAGGGGAAATAAATGACGACTTTAAAAGCACTTTATTATCGGTTCCAACACGTGTTTTTCTTCTTTAGCGGGCTGGCGGCAGTGGGCATCGGCTTGATTGTTTGGTGGCAGTTTTCACAGACAAAACCGGTCTGGCCTCGTGATGTCTCGCCGAGCATCGCGGCAGATCAATCTTCGCAAATAACAAGTAGCGTTAGTAGGTCAGTAAGTACAACAACCGCCAAAGTAGTGATTGATGTCAAAGGAGCGGTGTATCGACCAGGGGTTTATAAATTCAATACTGGTCCGATTATGGCTGAGGTTCTAGAAAAAGCAGGTGGTACATTGCCGACGGTTAACCGAACGCGGTTGAATTTAGCGGCACCGTTAGTTAATGGCCAGGTGTTATATGTGCCGAACAGAACGGAAGAAGTTCCTGAGCAGTACCCGTTGCCTGGGCAAGCGACGGCAACGAGTGCGACGAGTGGAGATGCAAGCAACGAGACAATCAATCTAAACACGGCGACGTTGGCAGAACTACAACAACTACCTGGCGTTGGCGCTAAGCGGGCACAAGACATTATTGACCAACGAGAAACGATGGGTGGCTTTAAAACGGTCGCTGATTTACAAGAAGTGTCAGGGATTGGTGAAAAAACGTTTGCGAAATTAGAGCCATTGGTCACGGTGTAATGAACGGCTATTGGTTAGTAATTGGTTTGTTAGTTGGCGCACTAAACGTTGTGATTTGTCATCAATTTTGGTGGGCCGTGCCGATGTTGGTCTGGGGACTCATTTTATTGGTGAGTCGTTTTACAAAACGTTTGTGTCTAACCGTTTTGATTGTGGTGAGCTATGGGGCTTTTTTCAGTACACATCAGATGCAATTGAATCGACTTAACGAACAACCGACTGGCGATGTTCAGACCACCGTAATAGTTCATCCAGACGAATTGCAATTCTCTGGCACGACGATTACTGGGTTTGCGACGTTGCCAAATAAAGAACGTGTGCGTCTAACCTGGTTCTGCAAGGAAGAAAAGCCATTTCGGGACTTGCAGCAACGCCATGATGCGGTTGTTATTGCGGGGACTGGTCGATACGAAAAGATTGCATCACGGCGTAACGCGTTCGCCTTTGATCCAGTGGGCTATTGGCGAAGTCGGAGCATTATGCACCAACTTGTTTTGAGACAGGGTGAGATAAGGCAAGCTTACGTACCAGCGAACGCAGGTGAATTCTTTGTGGCCCAAATTCGAACTTGGCATAGCAGACTGGTGACGTGGTTCGGACAGCTGCCACCTGGTTTACGTGATTACGGCGAGACATTGTTTCTGGGATATACCCGCCGGGACTTTTATGATGATAACCTGGGTATTCAAAAAATGGGATTAGTCCATTTGTTTAGTATTTCTGGTTTTCAAGTAGCGGGCTTGTATGTGATTTGGCGTCGCATTGGCCGGTGGTTAGGTGTGACGCGCGAACGCTCGTTGTTGATTGTGCAGGTGCTGTTACTTGGCCTGCTGTTATTTGCGGGTGGCGTACAATCGTTGGTCAGAGCTGTTTTGTTGGCCCTGACCCAAGCGTGGCGAGAGTTGGGATGGTTACGGTTGTCAGCAGTCGATGCCTGGGGAATTGCGCTACTGGGTGGCCTTATCTTAGAACCGGGTGTTTTGCATAACCTAGGTGGCCAACTGTCCTACTTGTTGACGTTTGGCTTGTTATGGCTTGAAGGTAAACCGGGATGGTGGCAGTGTGTCTTCTTGTCGTTGCTAATTTTGCCGTTGTTGCTGTGGCACACATATGCTTGGCATCCAATTGGTATCTTAGCTAACTTGATTGCCATGCCACTATTCACGTGGCTTGTGATTCCCGCTTTAATCGTAGGCATACTTGCAGCGTGGTTAAACATTGTGGCTCTAACTAACTGGTGTAATGCATTTATTGAAGGGGTGCGTTGGACGATTGCACAAACGGAAGGCTTGCCGGGCGAACTAACGTTTGGACAGCCACCGGTGTTGTTATGTGCAATCGTTTTAATCGGTACGCTAGTTTGGTTAGCAGTTCGACAACGTTGGTTAGTGGGCGTTCTAGGAACTATCTACGGCGTTATGCTGTTATTGCCTAATGCTCTGCCTGGCGGGTTTGCGACCTTTGTGGATGTCGGTCAGGGAGACGCAACCATCATTAAGCATCGTGCTAATCAAGTGATGATGGTTGACGTTGGTGGCAAACTGCAATTACCACAGCCTGATTGGGCCGTACCACGCAAGACTGATTTTCAAGCGCAACAGTTGGCCCAGTTTCTAAAAGGTAACGGTATCACTAAAATTCAACACTTAGTGCTCACTCACAAAGATGTCGATCACATCGGCAATTTGCCGCATTTTCTGAAACTAGTGCGGGTTGAGACAATTTATGTGCCGTTGGGGATGAAACAGACTGAAGCGTACAAACGATTAATTACACCTTATCTAGGGACGGCTGAAGTGCAAGAGGTTCGCGCTGGCATGCGTTTAAATTATTGGACAACGGTTCATCATCCATTCGAGGCAGGAACTGGTGAAAATGAAGATTCGGTTGCGTTGCTCGTGAAGGTCGGGCCTAAACGCTTAATGATGACAGGTGATTTGGACCAGGCTGGTGAGGAGCGAATGATTCAGAACGGCCAATTAGGAAAAGTAGACCTTCTGAAGTTGGGACACCACGGTTCGAAAACAAGTACCGCGCCATCATTTGTGCAGGCATTAAAGCCCCAAATTGGTATTGTTTCTGCTGGTGTGAATAATCGATTTGGTCACCCAAACAAAGAAACGTTGGTCACAACCAAGCGGCAGGGAATGATGGTGTTTAATACAGCTGAAAGTGGTATGTTGCAGTACCGGTGGTGTGGTAATCGCGATTGGTGGCAAGCTGAAATCAAGTAGCTATTCACGTTCGAGGGGCAACATGATACAGTAGAGATACGATTAAAACGAGGAGGCGTGGGCATGGCTTATACGCTGAAAGATGTGCAACAAGACGTTGCAAAGCAAACATTGCAGCCAATCTACCTCATTCAAGGTACGGACCAATATTTGCTTGATCAAGTTCGTGCGGCGTTTGTGAGTCTGATTCCAGACGAAGACCGCACGTTGAATTTAGCGCAATTTGATATGCGTGAAACGGCGTTGGGCATCGCAGTTGATGATGCGCGGTCAGTGCCGTTCTTCGGTGACCGACGTGTCGTCATTATCGATGATGCCTACTTCTTGACTGGGGAGAATCCACGAACGAAGGTCGAACACCACGTTGAAGATTTGCTGGCTTACGTTGAGCATCCTGAACCACAAACGGTCTTGGTGATTTTTGCACCATATGAGAAGCTCGACAGTCGCAAGAAGATTGTTAAGTTGCTCAAAGAGAAAGCTGCGTATCTAGCGTTCGGTGACTTAACTGAAAAAGATGTGCGCAACATGATTAGCGACAAGTTGCGCCAAGGTGGCTTTGAAATGTCAGGGCCAGCGATGCAATTATTGATTCGTTTGACGAACATGTCGTTAACACAGATTATGTCTGAGCTCGATAAGTTGATGTTATATGCCTATGATACGAAGCAGATTGACGAACAAGCCGTTGATTCCTTGGTAACGCGTACGCTGAGTGAAAATATCTTCGACTTAATTAATGCGCTGTTGAACCGTAAGCTAACGCGCGCTGTGGAGTTGTACCATGAATTGGTTGAGAGTGGTGAGGCACCCTTGCGATTGCACGCAGCATTGCTAGGACAATTCCGCTTGTTGTTACAGGTGAAGTCATCAACTCAAAGTGAATCAGGTACAGCATCGATGTTGAAGGTGAATCCATACCGTGTAAAGCTTGGCCGTCAGACGGTGCGTCGCTTCAGTTATACCGCACTAGCTAAGGCTTATCTGGGGCTAGTTGATATGGAAGAACAGCTGAAATCAACGGCACGCGACCCTGAATTACTCTTTGAATTATTCGTGTTGCGTTACCAAGCTGATATTGCCTAGGATTTCTACTTGCATCAAGTTAGAAAGTTTAGTATTATATTTGAAGTGCAAAAGCACACGACCTTTTACGATGTTTGACGGTTCACCGTCGTCCTACGTTGTTTTAGGCGACTATATATTAAGAAAGGTGGATATCCAACATGGCTATTTCTGCACAACGCAAGAATGAAATCATCAAGGAATTCGCACGTCACGAAGGTGATACTGGTTCAGTTGAAGTTCAAGTTGCAGTTTTGACTGCTGACATCAACGAATTGAACGCACACATGTCAGAGCACAAGCACGACTTCCACTCACAACGTGGGTTGATGAAGAAGATCGGTCACCGTCGTAACTTGTTGCGTTACTTGCGTGACAACGACGTTCAACGTTACCGTGAGTTGATCCAAAAGCTTGGATTGCGTCGTTAATTTTTACATTAACAACGTACGTTATTTTGACATTTATCATCGGAGGGAAAAGCGATGCCAATTATTGAGTCATCAATCCAACGTGCCCGCTTGAACAAGGTGCAACGCGAGCGTAACATCTCACAATTGAGTGCATACCGTACTGAAGTGAAGAAGTTCCGTAAGGCTGCTGAAGCTGGTGCAGACAACTTGCAAGAGTTGTTTGTTAACGCTACGTCAGCTATCGATCGTGCCGCATCAAAGGGCTTGATTGCTAAGAACAAGGCTTCACGTGACAAGTCACGTTTGGCTGCTCTTTTGAACAAGTAATTTATTACTTGTCTTAGCAGACTAAAAAAAGACCAACATCTTTGGGTGTTGGTCTTTTTTATTGTCTAAAGCGTTAAAACATGTCCCTGATTATGGAGATGCCACATCCCGACTAATTCAAAAGTTCTATACTAGGTTTGTAATATCAATATCAAGGAGGGGACCGCGGTTGCGAAATTACGGTATAGGTAAAGCTTATGAAGAATCAAATTAGTAAGATGGAATGGATAATTCTACCAATCAGTATTGTGGTATGTATTTTGGGGATAATCTATCAAGGCTGGTTTAACACGGTGTTCAATGCATTGATGGTGTTTGTGTTCATCTATGAGGGGAAGAAAACTCGGGAAACTTGGAACTACGTATTAGGTGGTATTTTTGCGATTATCTTTCTAGCAAACATCTGGCTAATCATAAAATAACAGACTAAAGGCGAGCAATCGCCTTTTTTGTTGTGTTCATAAAATAACAAAAACTCAATGCTAAACTGAATCACCTATAAGGGGATCAGAAAATGAAATTCAAATTTGCCTTAGGTATCGTTATAACAATGATATTTTCAGTAATCATTACCATTGACGTACTTTATATGCCAATAAAACTGGCATTCGAAAGCTCTGGAAATTTTTTGGAACCGTCAACACCACCGACGCAAGCTGAAAACTTCAATTTTTTCGCGAAGCTATTGTTAATTGAGATTGTGCCACCAATCATACTGACGGTGATTAATATCATCATCACAAAATCAATCGGCAAAGAGAGTACCGAAATGCAAACTAGATTTGTTATTAGCAGTTTTTTTTGCTTTCTGGGCGACGCCACTTTTGTTTGTGGTTCTGGGGCAAAAGGTGTCAGAAATATTGCAGATATAATTTTCTTGTTGTTGGTGGGGTAGGCATTGTGTGGTAAACTGTTAATAAATCATACAAACGTTTGGGTTGTGCTGACCTGTGAAATATAACGAGAATAGGAACATTATGGCTACGACATTAAGTATTATGCCGTTCGGTGGTGTACGTGAAAATGGAAAGAACATGTACGCAGTTACCGTCGGTGAAGACATTTTTATTTTGGATGCAGGGTTGAAGTACCCAGAAAGCGATTTGCTAGGAGTTGACGTTGTCATTCCTGACTTTGCCTACTTGGTAGAGAACGCAGATAAGATTGCCGGTGTCTTTTTGACACACGGACACGCAGATGCAATTGGTGCATTGCCTTACTTGTTGAGCGAGGTTAAGGTACCGGTCTTCGGATCAGAACTAACGATTGAATTGGCTAAGTTGGCTGTGGAAGCAGAGCCTGAAGCAAAGGGGTTTGATGATTACCACGTGGTTCGTGGTAACTCAGAAGTATCATTTGGGGATGTGACCGTTTCGTTCTTTGAGACGACACATACGATTCCAGAATCACTTGGAATTGTTATTGAGACGCCAGAAGGACAAGTTGTCTACACTGGTGATTTTAAGATTGATACAACGGCATTGCCATATTACCGTACTGATTTGGCGCGTTTGGCACAAATTGGTGCTAAGGGTGTTATCGCTTTGCTTGCTGATGCAGCAGGTACAGCTAGCTACGGTTTGGCAGCCCACGAATCTGAATTGGGTAGCTACGTTTTGGATACGTTCCGCGGTCACACTGAGGGTCGTATCATCGTTGCTGCAGTTGCGTCAAACATCCAACGTATCCAACAAGTTATCGACGCTGCCTTTAAGGTTGGTCGTAAGATTGTGATTTCTGGAAACGACTTGGAAAAGGTTGTTCGTACAGCTTTGCGTTTGAAGAAGTTGCACTTGCCAATGCCTGAGAATGAACTATTTGTTTCTTTGAAGAACTTGAGCAAGTTGGAGCCTAACGAGACCGTTATCCTTGAAACGGGTAAGATGGGTGAGCCAATTCGTCACTTGCAACGTATGGCGCAAGGTGATGATCGCAACATCCAAATCCAAGAAGGTGATTTGGTCTTCATTACGACGACTCCTTCAACGGCTATGGAAGGTTATGTCGCACGTACGCGTGACATGTTGTTCCGTGCCGGTGCAACAGTTAAGCAAATTTCAACGGATAAGAAGTCTTCAGGTCACGCATCTAAGGAAGATTTCCAACTTTTGTTGAACTTGTTGAAGCCTAAGAATGTTATCCCTGTACAAGGTGAGTACCGCGTCTTGAACGCAGCTTACAAGGCTGCGGAGCAAGTTGGTTACGATGATAACCACGTCTTCTTGCTTGCCAAGGGTGACAACCTTCGCTGGGATGGCGAAGAGATGTACTTGGGTGGTTCAATCCAAGTTGGCTCAACGATGATCGACGGTTCTGGTGTTGGTGATATCGGTTCTATCGTTTTGAACGACCGCCGCATCTTGTCAGAAGACGGTGTATTCATCGCCGTTGTGACGATTGATCGTAAGAAGAAGAAGATTATCTCAAAGCCAAAGATTGATTCACGTGGATTCGTTTATGTGAAGACGTCACGTGATTTGATTCGCGAGGCTGGTGACTTGGTTGAAACGACCGTTGCTGAAGGTATCAAGAACGCCAAGGAATTCGACTGGGGTAACCTTAAGAACTCTGTTCGCGATGCATTGGGTAAGTTCTTGTACGAGCAAACGCGTCGTAAGCCAGTGATTTTGCCAGTTATCATGGAAGCCAACCAAAACGGTCGTCGTCGCAAGCGTTCAGCAAGCAAGACGAACGCCAAGAAGGCTGATGCTTCTGAAGCAAACAAGTCACAAAAGCAAAACAACAAGCCTAAGAAGAAGCAGAACGCAAATGCTAATAAGCCAGCGCCTGCTAAGAATAATAATAATCAACCTGCTAAGCCAGCTGAAAACGGAGCGGAGGTCGCTAAGAAAAAGAAGCGTCGTCCACGTCGTCGTAAGCCAAAGGCAACGCAAGGTGAATCAGCACCATCAGCTGAATAAAACACAAGCGTCGATTCTAACGGGTCGACGCTTGTTTGTTAGGAAGGATGCATCATGAACGAAGAACAAACGCAACGTTACGAACTGCTTTTAGCAAAAGGAAAAGAAGCCTATGAGAATCATGCATTCGGTCCAGCGCTGGATGCATTTGATGAAGCATATGATTTGCAACAAACACCAGAACTTAATCAATTGATTACACGCGTGCTATTAGCGGATGGTCAATTCAAGACGGCACAATTGTTTGCGGATGAATTCATTGATTCATATCTAGAAAGTGCCGAGTTAGCGGAGCTATATGTCACGGTGGCATTGAAGAATCAACAATTTATTGCCGCACGAGAATTTGTGACCTGGGTGGCACCGGAAGTTGCGACGACATTAACGGCTGAGATCGAGACTGCCGAAGAAACCTTTAGAACGGAACAAAAGGCAACGTTGAACACGATTGCCCGTCAGTTCTATCACCTAAGTGACGGGGATGCTGTTAACCAAAAAGAACGTCTAATCGCTGCTGACAAGTTGCCGATTCGCGAATACCTGGTTGGCGCACGTTTTGCATTGGTTGATCCGTTCTTACCAGCAATTGCCCGTGTGACAGTTCTAGACAAGCTACGTCGCTTGCAAGTGACCGAGCCAGTTGAGATGACCTGGTTGGATGAAAAGACGCTCACAATCGTTCCAAATGAGTTGCAATCACTAGATGACATGCCGCTTTTCCAAACGGTGGTGGCGACCTTATCTGGTTATGAACATGAAATTGGCCCGGCTACGGTACACGCTTTGGTTGAACAAGCGCGTTTGATGTTGATGATTGCTTATCCAGCAATTGATCGCGTTGTTGAGGACCCACGCGCTTGGGCAGCTGGTTTAATGGCGGAGACGATGGGTGAAAATGCCCCAGTGGAGCCGGTTGAACAACAATCTTGGCGGGCAAAATTAGGGCAAGAAATGATGGGATTAATGCCTTAAAAAAACTATTTTGAAATTGATAGTCGAATTTAGGTAAAAAATATTTACAAAAATCGCCAAGTTATATATAATAATTCCAGTCTCATATAGAGAAATTACAAAGATTTTCGCACCAAGTTGTTTTAGTTCTGTAAGGAATGTAGTATAATACTATTTAAGCAATAAGGGTTAGCCCATTTAAGGGCTAACATGCGAATATTAGGAGGACAAGCTTTTGGCTAAGGAAAATTTCGAGCGCACTAAGCCTCACGTTAACATTGGAACTATCGGTCACGTCGACCACGGTAAGACTACTTTGACTGCCGCTATCTCAAAGGTATTGGCTGACAAGGGATTGGCTGAGCAACAAGACTTTGCTGCTATCGACGCTGCTCCTGAAGAGCGTGAGCGTGGTATCACGATCAACACTGCTCACATCGAGTACGAGACGGAAGCTCGTCACTACGCCCACATCGACGCCCCTGGTCACGCGGACTACGTTAAGAACATGATCACTGGTGCTGCCCAAATGGACGGTGCTATCTTGGTTGTTGCTTCAACTGACGGTCCTATGCCACAAACTCGTGAGCACATCTTGTTGGCTCGCCAAGTTGGTGTTGACTACTTGGTTGTGTTCTTGAACAAGGTTGACTTGGTTGACGACGAAGAGTTGGTTGACTTGGTTGAAATGGAAGTTCGTGAATTGTTGTCAGAGTACGATTTCCCTGGGGATGATATTCCAGTTATCCGCGGATCAGCTTTGAAGGCTTTGGAAGGTGACCCAGAACAAGTTAAGGTTATCGAAGAGTTGATGGACACTGTTGACTCATACATCCCAACGCCAGAGCGTGACACTGACAAGCCATTCTTGATGCCTGTCGAAGACGTATTTACGATCACTGGTCGTGGTACTGTTGCTTCAGGTCGTATCGACCGTGGAACTGTTAACTTGAACGATGAAGTTGAAATCGTTGGTTTGCACGAAGACGTTCGTAAGACTGTTGTTACTGGAATCGAAATGTTCCGTAAGTCAATGCAACAAGGTCAAGCTGGTGATAACATCGGTGCATTGTTGCGTGGTGTTGATCGTAAGGAAATCGAGCGTGGTCAAGTTTTGGCTAAGCCTGGTTCAATCCAAACGCACACTAAGTTCTTGGCCGAAGTTTATGTTTTGACTAAGGAAGAAGGAGGCCGTCACACGCCATTCTTCACTAACTACCGTCCACAATTCTACTTCCACACGACTGACGTTACGGGTGTAGTTCAATTGCCAGAAGGCGTTGAAATGGTTATGCCTGGTGACAACGTAACATTCGATATCGAATTGATCGCACCAGTTGCCATCGAAAAGGGATTGAAGTTTACGGTTCGTGAAGGTGGACGTACTGTCGGTGCCGGAACTGTTTCAGAAATCAAGGACTAATTTTACGGTTAACGTAAAATTTTCCAATGTAGCTTAGGCTGCTCAAAAAAGAGAGTTATGACATATTCGTATGTCATAACTCTCTTTTTGTTTACCCAGGCAGATTGTTGGGACTTTCGTCTAACGGATGGTATTCTGACCGTAAGATTACTTGATACGGGGGAATAACCATGGCGAGACCGAAGACGAAAGCGGAGTTATTAACTGCATCAGAACAGCAATTTGAGAAGATGTGGCAATTAATTGATGACATGCCAGAAGAAGAACAAACAGCCACTTTTGCTTTTGGGGCTGAGATGGGCAAGGAAGCACATTGGGGACGCGATAAGAATGTCCGAGATGTCTTAGTTCATCTTTATGAATGGCACCAGTTACTATTGCGATGGGTGAACGCAAATCTAAATGGTGATCAGCAACCATTCTTGCCAGCGCCCTATAATTGGAAAACGTATGGTGAGATGAACGTCGGCTTCTGGGAACAACACCAAGAGACTACGCTAGCGGATGCAAAGGCTATGCTACATGAAAGCCACGACAAAGTAATGGCGTTGATTACGGACTTTTCCGATGAAGCATTGTTTACCAAACAGTATTTTTCATGGACGGGGACAACGACGCTTGGCAGCTATTGTATTTCAGCCACAGTTGCACATTATGAATGGGCAATAAAGAAGCTTAAAACACATAAGAAAACTTACCAGGCGTAATGACTGGTATGACAAGGTTCTTGGTATTCACATGAATTCAAGAGCTTTTTTCTGTAAATTTTGTTGCTCACGACCAACGCAAATGTGATAGAGTAGCTTATACACTTTTTTCAATGAAGAGGAGCTTTAAACAATGCAAATTTATTTGGCAGCACCATTCTTTAGCGATGAGCAAATTGATCGTGTCGCACGTATTGAGGCAGCCCTAGAGGCTAACCCAACGGTGACTGATTTCTACTCACCACGCCACCACCAAAAGACAGATAACCCAGAGTACACGCCAGCATGGGCTGCTGAAGTATTCCGTCGTGATGTCACACAAGTGTTGGACGCTGACGCATTGGTTGTTGTTGCTGATTTCCGTGATGATGACGCTGATTCAGGAACAGCCTTTGAAGCTGGCATGGCATGGGCATTGAAGAAGCCAGTTATCATGGTCGAAGAGACGGACTACAAGACTAACTTGATGTTGACGGAGTCATTGACGGCCTTTGTTAACAAGGCTGAAGATTTGGCAACTTATGACTTTAAGAACTACCCAGAGTCAAAGTTTGAAGGTCAACTTTTCTAAGTTCGTTTTTGTCGGGAAAATGTCGTGTTTTGGCCTACATTTATTGCCAAATAACGGTTTTTCCGGTAAACTTATAAAGTATGTAAAGATAATATATGTCGTCGGTCTTTAACCGGTGACTATTGGAGGAATAAACATGGCAAACGCAGTTTTCACTAAGGGTGAAGGCAACAAGGGAACGATCAAGTTCGAAGTTCCTGTTGACGTATACGAAAAGGGTATCGACGCCGCATTTAACGACGTTAAGAAGCAAATTACGGTTCCTGGTTTCCGTAAGGGTAAGATGCCTAAGCAAGTCTTTTTCCAAATGTACGGTGAAGAGTCATTGTACCAAGACGCTTTGAACGTTGTATTGCCAGATGTATTTGCTGATGCAGTTGCTGAAGCAGGTGTTACGACTGTTGGTCAACCAAAGATCGACGCAGAGTCAATGAACAAGGGTGAAGCTTGGGTTTTGACTGCTGAAGTTGAATTGGCACCAGAAATCGAATTGGGCGAGTACAAGGGTGTTAAGGTTCCTGCATCAGACGTTACTGTTTCTGATGAAGAATTGGATGCTGAAATCACTCGTTTGCAAGAAGGTCAAGCAGAATTGGTTTTGGTTGACGCTCCTGCAAAGAACGGTGACACGGTTGTTATCGACTTCGTTGGTTCAGTTGACGGTGTTGAGTTCGACGGTGGAAAGGGTGAGAACTACTCACTTGAATTGGGTTCAGGCTCATTCATCCCTGGCTTCGAAGACCAATTGGTTGGTGCCAAGGCCGAAGACGTTGTTAACGTTAACGTAACGTTCCCAGAAGAATACCAAGCTGCTGACTTGGCAGGTAAGGACGCTTTGTTCGTTGTTACTGTGCACGAAGTTAAGACTAAGGAAGTTCCAGCTTTGGACGACGAGTTCGCAAAGGACATCGACGAAGAAGTTGAAACTTTGGCAGAATTGAAGGACAAGGTTAAGGCTCGCTTGACGACTTCTAAGGAAGACGCAGCTAAGGATGCCAAGGAAGACGTAGCTATCGCAGCTGTTGTTGACAACGCATCTGTTGAAGGTGGTCAAATTCCTGACTCAATGATTCACGAAGACGTTCACCGTCAAATGAACCAATTCTTTGCTTCAATGCAACAACAAGGTATCTCACCAGAGTTGTACTACCAAATCACTGGTTCATCAGAAGATGATTTGCACAAGCAATACGAAGAAGGTGCTGAGAGTCGTGTAAAGACGAACTTGGTATTGGAAGCTATTGTTAAGGCAGAAAACATCAAGCCATCAGCTGACGACATTGCTGCTGAAGTAAAGTCATTGGCTGACCAATATGGTATGGACGAAGCTGCTGTTCGCGGTGCTTTGTCAGACGACATGTTGTCACACGACATTGCTATCAAGCAAGTTGTTGACATGATCGTTGATAACGCTGTTGAAGCTTAATTCAATTAAACATTAAACAAAAGAGGTTAGACTTTTTCGAGTCTAACCTCTTTTTGCAGTGTTACACTATATAAGTCCTAAGAATATCGTATAAAAAAACACAAAATCTCTGGTACAATAGTAGGTAACTTACGTTTAGTCTAACGTTTAAAAACTTACAGGAGGTTGAACAGTGTTTAATACTACCGATAATTCAAACGGCATTGCCTACTGTTCATTCTGTGGTAAGGCTTCTACTGAAGTGAAGAAGCTTATCGCAGGGCCTGGCGTATACATTTGTAACGAATGTGTGGCTTTGGCACAAGATATTATTAATGAAGATTTGCAACAAGATGCATTGGAGCGCACATTGACTTTGAAAACACCACGTGAAATTGTCGATAACTTGAATTCATACGTTATCGGACAAGACGAAGCTAAGCGTACTCTTGCAGTTGCCGTCTACAACCACTACAAGCGCGTTAACGCGATGTTGACGGGTGAAACTGGGGCTGAAGGTGTTGAACTGCAAAAGTCAAACATCGCTATGATCGGACCTACTGGGTCTGGTAAGACGTACATCGCACAATCAATGGCTAAGCTATTGAACGTGCCATTCGCAATTGCGGATGCCACGACTTTGACTGAAGCTGGATACGTCGGAGAAGACGTTGAAAACATTCTATTGAAGTTGATCCAAGCCGCCGACTACGATGTCGAGCGTGCTGAAACAGGTATCATCTACATCGACGAAATTGACAAGATTGCCAAGAAGGCCGAAAACGTTTCAATTACGCGAGACGTTTCTGGTGAAGGTGTGCAACAAGCCCTTTTGAAGATGCTAGAAGGTACGATTGCTAACGTTCCACCTCAAGGAGGACGTAAGCACCCTAACCAAGAGTTCATTCAAATCGATACGACGAACATCTTGTTCATCGTCGGTGGTGCCTTTGCAGGTATCGAACAAATGGTTAAGGAACGTGTTGGTGCGAAGGTCATTGGATTCGGAACGGATTCAAAGACGCAACAATTCAACACGTCAGATAAGTCAATCATGCAACAAGTTGTGCCTGAAGACTTGATGAGCTTTGGTTTGATTCCAGAATTCATCGGTCGTTTGCCAATTTTGACTGCTTTGGAAGAATTGACTGAAGACGATTTGGTTCGCATCTTGACGGAGCCTAAGAACGCGTTGGTTAAGCAATACCAAGCTTTGTTGGCTCTTGAAGGTGTCGCTTTGACGTTCACGCCCGAAGCTTTGAAGGCTATGGCCCACTTGGCTATCGAGCGTGAGACGGGAGCCCGTGGATTGCGTTCAATCATCGAAGAAACGATGCGTGACGTGATGTTCGACGTACCTTCACGTGATGACGTTAATGGCGTTATTATTACGGAAGGTGCCGTTTTGAACCACGAGCAACCTGAATTGGTCACTGAACAAGCATAATTTAACGGAGGATTTATCATGGAAGTACACAATGTCGAAATGGTAATGTCTGCCGTTCGTGCGAGCCAATACCCAACTGATGGGCTGCCAGAAGTGGCCCTTGTGGGTCGTTCAAACGTTGGTAAGTCATCATTGACGAACGTTTTGATTAACCGCAAGTCATTTGCTCGTACGTCATCACAACCAGGTAAGACGCAAACGTTGAACTTCTACAAGGTAGAGGATCAAATTTTCTTCGTCGACGTGCCTGGTTACGGTTATGCCAAGGTGTCAAAGAAGGCGCGTGAAGAATTCGCTGTGATGATTGGTGAATACTTGCGTACACGTGAGCCTTTGAAGGGAATCGTACAACTTGTTGATGCACGTCACATGCCTTCTAAGGAAGACATCGAGATGTACAACTGGTTGACGTCAGATGACATTGGTTTGCCAGTGCTTGTTGTTGCGACGAAGGCCGACAAGATTTCACGCGGTAAGTGGAACAAGGCTGAAGCTGACATCAAGCGTGGGTTGCAATTCAACCCCGATGTTTCTGACTTTGAGATTTTCTCATCAGAAACGAAGTACGGTAAGGACAATGTTTGGGATTGGCTAGAAGCTCGTATGCTAGATGGTACGGACTTCGATCCTGAAGAATTCGAAGACTAATAATTATACCCATGTCATTTATTGACATGGGTATTTTTTGTAGGTGAATTGTCAATTCAACCGGAACACTTGAGATAAATAATATTCTTTAGCCGATCTCCAGCCGAAAAGCTTTCGAGGTCGGCTATTAATTTGCTCAACCATTTGTTCAATGTATTCGTCTGAATAATCTTCGATTGCAGTGCTCTTATGCTAGATTTACGGACAGATTTTTCTCTGCCCTGTAAACTAATAGCAGAGGAGCATTTTTTATATGATTCGATATTCACCAGAATTTAAGCAGTCTCTTGTCGAGATGCACAACCAAGG
>NZ_PVSN01000043.1 GCF_004766315.1 Weissella confusa
GGACAATCAACACCTTTCGAGACCGTTTGTTAAAAATCGGGGGACGTGTCACTAAGCACGCCCGCAAGGTGATCTTGACGTTAGATAGCCGCATCCAAGAACAATTCGATGGTCTGTTCTGGCGAGCTTGGGAACGACTAAATGCTTTGTGGCAATAAAACAACGAAGTAGATTTTCAAAAAAATAGCAAAATCTGGCTGGTTTTAGTGTGCCCATTTTTCTCAAAAAACGCTCAATCGAAAAAAACACCCTGAAACCGTGCCAAGGTACTGGCAGTTTCAAGGTGATTTATCGTATTTTACTGATTTAGCTGTGGTTAAAAATTTAGTGCATGAATAATCCGGGTTTTATATAAGTCCCACAAAAACAAAAAAGCGCATACTCCAAATTCCCCCTGGTTACCCACCCAGGAAACTTGAAGCATACGCCCAACCGAAATCTCTATTCACTTCTACAAATTATTGATTGCGTGAGAACAAGTTGCTAAATGGTGACTCACCAGTGTTCGCAACTTGCGTCAAGAAAATCTTGATGGCTGTTTGAGTTGTCAAACCTTGTGACTTGAAAATCTCATCTGCCTTGTCCTTGACATTGTCCTCGACGCGCAATTGAATCAGCTTCTCTGCCATAACGATACTTCCCTTCGCAATTGTCTTAATTTGTATATGTGTATTGTAGCACACGCGCAACAGACAATACTATCAATATCATGGCATATTACTAGGGAATTGTAGGGCGAAACTATGACTTTTGTTTGACCGCGTCAAAATTCATATTATTTATTATCGGTATCAAAGATAATTGTAACTGGTCCGTCATTGACCAAGCTGACTTTCATATCAGCGCCAAACTCACCTGTGGCAACCGTCAAACCAGTCGCTGCCAATTTTGTATTAAATTGGTCATACATCTTTTCAGCGTAAGCTGGTGCACCCGCATCAGTGAAACTTGGTCGATTACCACGGCGCGTATTGGCATATAGTGTGAATTGCGAAATTGACAGAATTGATCCGCCAACATCTTGAATACTTAAGTTCATCTTACCGGCTTCGTCTTCAAAGACCCTTAAACCAGTAATCTTACGAACCAGGTAATCCAATTCAGCTTCCGTATCCGCATCTTGAATGGCGACAAGCAACATGTACCCTTGAGCGATTGCGCCCAATTCTTGGCCGTCAACCGTCACACTCGCTGATGATACTCGTTGTAAGACAACTCTCATTACTTAAATGCTCGCTTTACTTCATAGACATCCTTGACATTCTTAATCGAATCCATGATGTGTTCCAATTGTTCCAAGTTACGGACGCCGACGCTCAATGAAATGTTCACGTTGTTATTGTGATCAATACGCCCGTTAACAAAATTCAATGACTTCGTTGTATTATTCACTGTACGAATAACGTCATTCAACAACTTGTTGCGGTTAGTTGCTGCCACGGCCAAGTCAGCATCATACTCGTTCTTCGTATCACCTTCTGGCTTTTCCCAGGCAACATCAACCAAACGTTGACCTTCCGTTTCAGCTGCACGCAAGTTTGGGCATCCCAAACGGTGGACAGACACACCACGACCCTTGGTCACGTACCCGATAACTTCATCACCGGGTACTGGTGTACAACAACGACCCAAACGAACCAACAAGTTATCAACACCTTGAATCACAATACGATCTTCACCGTGCTGTGGCTTCTCCTTAGACTTCTTGCTTTCGTTTTCAATCGTTTGGTGTTCTTCCAAAATGGCCTTTTGTTCGGCTGCTTGACGCGCTTCTTCAAGTTCCGCACGCTTTTCTTCCGTAAACTTGTTTGCCACACCTTGGGGCTTCAAATCACCAAATCCAAGTGAGGCATACATGTCGTCAACACTGAGGAAGTGCAACTTTTCGGCTGCCTTTGCTTCGTTGTCGGCTTGCATCAATTCTTCAACATCAAAGCCTTCTTCAGCTAGCCAATCAGCAACCATCTTCTTACCGGCTTCAATGTTATCGTCCTTATCCAACTTACGGAAGTATTGCTTAATCTTGTTACGAGCACGACGCGTTGATACCAAATTCATCCAATCACGATTTGGCTCAGCGTTTTGTGACGTCACAATTTCAACAATATCACCCGTCTTAATTGGGTAATCCAACGGCACCATGCGGTCGTTAACCTTTGCACCTGTTGTGTGGTTACCCACATTGGTGTGGATGCTGTACGCCATATCCAATGGGCCAGCACCCTTTGCCAATTCAATCACGTCACCCTTTGGCGTAAAGGCAAAGACACGGTCCGTGAACAGGTCACCCTTAACCGATTCCATAAAGTCATCAGCATCACGCGCATCTTCTTGCAATTCCAAGATTCCTTGGATCACGTTCAACTTTTGTTGGTCCGCATTTTGTACATCAGCCCCAGCAAAGTTACCTTCCTTGTAGGCCCAGTGTGCAGCCACACCGAATTCAGCAACTTCGTGCATTTGGTACGTACGAATTTGCACTTCAAGTGGACGACCACCTGGTCCAATTACGGACGTGTGCAATGATTGGTAACCATTTGCCTTTGGTAGCGCAATATAGTCCTTGAAACGACCAGGCATTGGCGTCCAACGCGCGTGGATAGCACCCAATACGGCGTATGTTTCAGGAATTGTATCTACCAAGACACGGATGGCCAACAAGTCATAAATCTCGTCAAACTTCTTCTTCTTGTCCACCATCTTTCGGTAGATTGAATAGATGTGCTTTGGACGACCGTACACCTCAGCGTGTTGCAAATGCAATTCTGTAATTGCGTGCTCAATATCGCTAACTGCTTGGTCAACGATTTCCAAACGCTCTTGACGACGCAATTGCATTGACTTAGCGATGTCGTGGTAAGCCTCTGGCTCAAGATAGCGCAAAGACATATCTTCTAGTTCCCACTTAATCGTCATAATTCCCAAACGATCAGCCAATGGTGCGTAGATTTCCAACGTTTCTGACGCAATGCGCTTTTGCTTTTCTTCACGCAACGCGCTCAATGTACGCATGTTGTGCAAACGGTCAGCCAACTTAACGATGATGACACGAATATCGTGTGACATCGCCAACAACAACTTACGGTGATTTTCCGCCAGTTGCTCACGTGATGACTTGTATTCAATCTTTGACAACTTTGACACGCCGTCAACGATGACCGCCACGTCATGACCAAATTCACGTTCAACATCTTCTAACGTTGCTTCAGTATCCTCGACAACATCGTGCAGGTAACCTGCCACGACTGTATCTGGATCCATATGCAAGTCAGCCAAGATGCCAGCGACTTGAATCGGGTGAATAATGTAAGGTTCACCTGACTTACGCTTTTGTTCCTTATGCAAGTTGTAAGCAAAGTCGTATGCTTTATCAACTTTTTTAACATGGTCCTCGCTCATGTACCCAGCAACGAGGTCATGCACTTCTTGTGCGGTTAACACTTTTGCTTCTGCCATATATTTATCCTCTGTTTCCAAACAACCGCCGATGGGGATTCGAACCCGCAGCGTGTCATTCGTGCTTTATCCATCCGGATAGTTATTGTTTATTGTAACGCATTCACACCCATTTTTAATAGTTATTCGTATTACAAGCATAAGTCATTTATTCTTCCTGCAGTTAATCTGAGAAAAATAAAAAGCGAGTTCTCATAATTTGGAACTCGCTTCATTAAAAACAATCATTTAATCTGCCTGGAAAACAACATTGTTAGCGCCCAAAACTTCTTGTAGCGCCTTCATTGTGGCATCCCCAGCCGATAACCAATTACGTTGACCCAACGCCAACTTCTTACCATCAGCTTCGTATACCGCCAGCACCGGATTATTACCATGATGCGACATCACAACGGCATTCAACGCATCAAGCGCACCAGCCGCCTGGGCTGCTGCCGTGATACGCAAATACCAGCGTCCAGTACCCGGTTCAGTTGCCGTCACTTGCTCGGTTTGATTCTCAAAACGCTTAATAAACTGGCTTGCTTCAACAATCGTGTTCGCGACAATCTGAATATCATCACGACCGCGTTGCTGATCGACCTTACCCGTCACTACTAAAACCTTTTCAGGTACTAACAATGGCGCAACGCGTTGGAAGAGTTGCGGGAATAGTGTAATTGAAATTGATCCTGACAAGTCCATACCATCAACAAACGCCATTTGATCGCCCTTCTTGGTACGAATTTTTTTGACGTTCTCAACATAAATGACGACCGTCGCCTGGTTCATCCCCACCGCCAATGACGAAATATCAGTATGGCTGTTATCAGGAATTGCTGACAAGTATGGCTCAATTGGGTGTCCACTGAGGTAAACGCCCAGATAATCACGCTCGTAACCCAACTTTTCAGCCGGTGTAAAGTCTTCAATTTCACGAACCTTTGGCGTCAATGAAGCAAACAACGACATTGACTCACCCGCCAATCCAATCGCATCAATAAAGCCTTGCAATGACGCTAGGATTGACTTGCGAGTGAAACCAAATTCATCAAGTGCGCCAGCATAAACGAGTGGCTCAAGTTGTTCAACCTTGCGATACTTACTCTCTAGGCGCCCAATCAGGTTACCCAAATCCTTGTAAGCCCCGTTTTCTTGGCGTTCCTTCAAGATTGATTCACGGAAATCACGACGCATTCTGGCAATCGAGGCCAACCCCATCTGAAGTTCACCCTGCTTATTCATTGAATAACCTTGCCATGAGTGATTGATACTTGGTCCCAGCAACTTAACGCCAGAGGCTTTCGCTTCAGCAATATATGCACCGACCTTTTTCTTATCGGCGATGGCATCATTCAAAACAGCCTTGTAGAACGCAGCTGGGTAATGCGCCTTGATATAAGCCAACTGGAACGCTAGCTTTGAATACGCCACCGCGTGCGAACGATTAAATCCGTACTGGGCAAACGTTTCGATATAGCCAAATACTTGTTCAGAAACCTTTTCGTCATGACCATTTGCCACCGCACCAGCGATAAAGTCTGTCTTCATTGCTGCAATCTTAGCACCGTCTTTTTTCGACATCGCACGACGTAGCAAATCGGCGCCACCTAGTGAGAAGCCAGCAAATTGTTGCGCAACACGCATAACTTGCTCTTGATAAACAATAACGCCATAGGTTGGTGCTAGAATATCCGCCATACTTTGATCTGGCACGTCTTGCTTTTCTTGTCCATGCTTACGAGCCACGAAATGCGGAATGTTTTGCATTGGACCCGGACGGAACAACGCATTGGCCGCCACGATATCTTCAAAGCTATCTGGTTGCAGCTGACGCAAGATGTTCTTCATACCCGCTGATTCGAATTGGAACACGCCATTCGTCATACCGTGACGGAACAAACGTAGCGTTGCATCATCATTCAGGTTGATGTTCGCAATATTAAAGTTGGCACCATCTTCTGTTTTCTGAATTTCACGTAACGCGATATCCAAAATGTTCAAATTGGAAAGGGCCAAGAAATCCATCTTCAACAATCCAAGCGCTTCAACAGGCCCCTTTGGTAATTGCGTCACTAAACGCCCATCTTCGCCCAACTGAACCGGCATTGTTTGGACTAGCGGATCAGCTGAAAGGACGACACCGGCTGCGTGCAGTGATGAATTACGTGGCAATCCTTCCAACTTACGCGCTGTTTGATACAACAATTCACCATCGACTGGCAAATCAATCAACGCATTACGGAAAGGCTGTGATGATTCATACGCTGCTTCCAAATCGGCCGCATCACGTGGCATCGACTTAGACAGTGCATCAATTTGTGTCGGATTTAAGCCAAACACACGCGCAACGTCACGGATAACGGCACGTTGCGCCATGGTTGAAAACGTAATAATCTGAGCAACCCGTTCATGACCGTATTTCTCATGCAAATATGATAGGACTTCTTCACGACGATTATCAGGAATATCAATATCGATATCGGGCATTTGGGCACGTTCTGGATTCAAGAAACGCTCAAACAGCAAATCGTACGCAATTGGATCAACATCTGTAATCCATAATGTGTAGGCCACTAGCGAACCTGCCGCTGATCCACGTCCTGGACCAGTTCGGATGGCACTTTTGTGTGCAAAATTAAGCACATCCCAGACAATTAGGAAATAATCCGCAAATCCTAATTCAACAATAACATCCAATTCATGGGCCAAACGTTCTTGATAAGCCGTTTCATCAACCGACAAACCATGCAACCGATTCTTTAACCCAGTTGTTGCTAATTCACGTAAATAGTCAGCTGACGTTTGACCATTCGGCGTTTCAAATGGTGGCAAGGTTACCTTTGACTTCACTAGTTCAAACTCACTGTGCTCAGCAATCCAATCGGTATTCGCAACCGCATCCCCCAAACCGCGTGACACAAATTCAGCCGTCCACTCATCAGCAGATTCCAAATAAGCTGTGGCGGGTTCACGTTGCGCCTGAGCGACATTCGCAATAACTTCACCTTGACCAATCTTACGAATCACCTGTGCCGCAAATTGATCCTGCGGGTCCGCGTAGTCAACTTCTGTCAAAGCTAGCAAACGGGCACCAGTGTTCTCTGACAATTGGCGTAATTGTGCGATCAATTCGTCACGCATCCCCGTTGATACACCCAAAAAGACATGGTTCGCATCGCTTACCGCACTAATACTTTGCACCATATCCATTGCACGGTCTGGTTCGGCGCCCAAAATAACCGGCAACTCGCCGACACTCGGCAACACAATATATAATCCAGCCAAATAAGCCGTCAACATATCGAACGTCACAACATCCGAAGTCGTCTTCAACAAGCTACTAATAGCCAACAGGTTGTGATAACCGGTTTGATTCTCAACCAGCAACACAATCGGATAATGTTGTGATGTCGCCAACCCCTGAATTGTAATCGTTAATCCTAAAATTGGTTTGATATCAGCCGACTTGGCAGCACGGTAAAAATTGTCCATGCCATACAAGACGTCATTGTCCGTCATCGCAACGGCAGTGTACCCCTTAGCTTTTGCAGAGGCCACAAGTTGACTTGGCATCATGGGACTTTGTAACAAACTGAATGCTGTTTTGGTTTGTAGTGGTACCATATCTGCCCCTTCCTGAACATCATCGTTCAAATTCGTTTTAACTTAATTTCATTATAGCGATAACCCGAAAAAAAGACCACCCGCAGAACGGATGGTCTTTTAGAGTCGTGTGTACAACTATTAATCTTCCGCCTTGGCCGCATCCTTAGGAGCAGCAGACTTTGAGATAGCTGAAAATGCAACCGTACCGATTACACCAATCACCATCGCAAACAATGACGTAGTAGTTGCGTTGTATGAAGTTCCTTCAAGGGCACTACCGATGTAACCGATAATTTCGCCCAAGATGAACGTCCAGAAGAAAGTTACGACGTACTTCATTTTTCTACCTCTTAGCCTCTTTCGGCCAAAATGATTTTACCTGAACAGTTTACGCCTATTTTCGAAAAAAGTCACATGTTAATTGCTACTGTAACAAAATTAACGGCGCGTGTACTTCACAATACGCCAATCGTATTGATTGTCGTCATTGGCTGGACCAGAAGCAATTTCCTCGCCAAGCCAAATCGTCTTATCAACGGGAGCCATTAGAACGTCACCCATAAAATCAGTATCCAAGTAAGTAACGTACAAGATGTCTGCCACCGGCAAGTAGCTGTCGTAAATCGCCTTACCACCGATAACGGCCAACTTCATGTCGTTTTCGTCAGCAATTCGCTCAGCTTCATCCATACTGTAAACTTTATCGAAACCAGCTGGCACAGCCAAATTCTCGTCGTGTGTCAACACCATGTTAATGCGTTCTGGCAATGCACGTCCACCAAAACTTAGCATGGTGTTACGTCCCATCAACGCCACTTGGTGAATCGTTTGTTCCTTAAAGAACTTCATGTCGGCCTTTTGGCGCCATGGAATTGACCCATTCAACGCAATCGTCCCATTGTTAGTTTGTGCCCAGATCAAAATCTTTTCAGCCATTATCGCTTACCCCTCTACGCGTTCTGATAGCTCTTCCCAGCGCATCATCTTATCTTCGAGCGCTTGGTTTGTTTCATCCAATTGTGCTTGCAACTCGCTTAACTTACCAAAATCAGCCCCATTTTCGACCATGTCGGCCTCAATTTGGCTAATCTTCCCCTCAAGTTCAGCAATGTCGTCTTCGATTGTGTCCCACTCTTTTTGTTCGCCCCACGTCAACTTCTTTTTCTTCGGCGTCTCAGCAACCGGCTTCTTTTCAACAGCTGGCTTAGCAGGCTTTGGGGCATCCGTCGTTGGTGCGCCAAATTCCGCCAAGTAATCGCTGAACATCCCACGGTAACGGGTAATTTGACCGGCACCGCGGAAAATAATCAATTGGTCAGCAACCTTATCCAAGAAGTAACGGTCGTGGGAAACGGTAATAACCGTACCAGCGAATGAACGCAAATAATCTTCCAAAACCGTCAACGTGCCGATATCCAAGTCGTTAGTTGGCTCGTCCAAAAGCAACACGTTTGGTTGTTGAATCAACAACTTCAACAAGTACAAACGACGCTTCTCACCACCTGAAAGTTGGCGAATCAACGTGCCGTGCATGAAGCTCGGGAACAAGAATTGCTCCAACAGTTCAGCAGCAGACACAACGTTACCATCACGATCAGTCACTTCTTCAGCAACTTCAGAAAGGTACGCCAACATGCGCTTGTCCTTGGGAATTGGTTCTGTGACTTGTGTGTAGTAAGCCATCTTAACCGTCTCACCGATTTCAATCACACCAGAATCTAGTTGTTGGACACCTGCAATCGCATTCAACAACGTTGACTTTCCAGTTCCATTTGGACCGGTAATCCCAATGCGTTGGTTCGCTTGAATCAATTCATTGAAATCATCCAAAATCACACGACCATCAAAGGCCAAGCTAGCATGTTCAATGTTGATAACCTTCTTACCCAAGCGTTGTTGTCCCATATTGACTTCAACATCGCCTTCAACTTGACGGGTTCCTTGTTGCGCTGCCAAGTCAGCAAAGGCATTTTCACGGGCCTTTTGCTTTGTAGAGCGCGCCTTCGCACCCGTACGCATCCAAGCCAATTCCTTCTTGTAAAGTTGGGCAGACTTGTGTTCAGCAACCGCTTCAGCCTCAACACGTTCAGCCTTAGACGTCACATACTTCTCGTAGTTACCAATGTATTCGTACAACTTACCAAATGACATTTCAAAAATGCGGTTCGTCACAATATCCAAGAAGTAACGATCGTGGGTAACTGTCATCACAGCACCCTTGTAATCAGACAAGTACTTTTCCAACCACTCGATTGAATCAAAATCCAAGTGGTTGGTTGGCTCGTCCAAAAGCAACAAATCAGGTGCTTGAATCAACACTTGGGCCAATCCAACACGCTTACGTTGTCCACCAGACAAAGCCGACACTGGCAAATCCAAATTAGGCAGGTGCAATTGCGTCAAAATCGTCTTCACTTCAGACTCAGCTACCCAAGCATCTTCTTGCGTCATTTGTTGTTCCAACTTCGTATAGCGGTTCAACAATTTCTCGTCAGTTGGGTTAGCTGAATAAGCTTCCAAAGCCGCTTCGTAATCACGAATCAACTGGAACACTGGTTGCGCACCAGCAAAGATAGCTTCCATCACCTTCTTGTCACCGTCTAGCGGTGGCTCTTGTTGCAAATAACCAATCGTGTAGTCATTTGGCGTATCGATTGACCCACTGTCAGCTGGGTTCAAACCAGAAATGGCGTTCAACAAAGTCGTCTTACCAGTTCCATTCACACCAACAATCCCGACACGGTCGCCCGTTTCAATCAAAAAAGATACTTGGTCAAGCAGTGTTTTCTCACCATAAACACTCTTTAAATCAGTCGCGCGTAGTTGCTTCATTACTTATTCGTCTCTTTCCCTACCATCTTTTGTGCTTCAGCTTGCAACACAGCATGGTTGTTTGCCAAATCACCAGCAACGACCTTACGTTCAAGGGTTGCCAAAATCTTTCCAAACAATGGTCCTGGCTTAAGGCCCATGCCCTTAGTCAAATCACCACCATTAAAGGCCAATTCGTTCTTTGTCTTAATCTTCAAGTCAGCATAGCGACTTTCAAGCTTTGACACATCGACCACTAGCTCACTCAAAGTTGCAACACGAAGCGCGTTGTCGATTGCTGCCCCAGTCTCGTACAAGTCCCAGGCTTCAACATCACCTAAGCGCAACTTGTTCAACAACTTGATTGATGCCTTGATGGTCTTCACCACGTCATTTGAGTGCTTCCACTTCTTCAAGAACACACCTGCATCTTCAGGTGTCAAACCAAGTTCGAAGGCCAACAACGTCCATGCTTCTTCATCATTAGCTGGTTGTTGATCAGCCAACAAGTCTGCATAGCCAATCAAATCAATGTCGGCCGTTTCAAGACCGGGCATGTACTTGTTCAACGTCGTGGCAATCATTTCTAGCAAACCATAACGCGCTGCCTTACCTTGAAGGAGCTTCGTGAATTCGACATTCGTACGCTCAATCGCAATGTTAGCCAACAAGTGTGCATTATCCTTAACAGCTTGTAGCGTCTTCTCTTCAATCTTGAAGTCCAATTGTGCTGCAAAGCGAACCGCACGCATCATGCGCAACGCATCTTCATGGAAACGTTCTTCCGCTTCACCAACCGCACGCAAGATGTGATTGTCCATGTCTGACAAGCCGTCAAACATATCAATAATTTCGCCGTCCTTCGTCAACGCAAAGGCATTCACCGTGAAATCACGACGCTTCAAGTCTTCTTCTAGTGAACGGACGAACGTTACTTCGTCAGGACGACGGAAATCCGTGTACGTTGATTCCGTTCGGAACGTCGTCGTCTCATAACCTTGGCCGTGATCCAAAATCATCACTGTGCCATGTTCAATACCAGTATCAACTGTACGATCAAACAAAGCCTTTACTTCTTCAGGATAGGCAGAAGTCGCAATATCAACGTCGTGGATTGGCTTGCCCAACAAAATGTCACGCACTGATCCACCAACGAAGTATGCTTCAAAACCGGCTGCTTCGATTGTTTCAAGAATTGGTAGCGCCGCCACGAATTCGGCGGGCATCTTTTCTAACTTCATTTCAAAGGTCCTCCTTGGACTTACTCGTCCCTTAAGTATACCAGGAAATGGCCGTTCGTACGGCATTAAATCAAAGCAACCCACATTTCAAAAGAATGAACATTCATTTATAAACACCATGGTGACTTGCCCGCTAAAACACTGAGCTTCGGCGTGCGATACAGCATACCAGAGAGCAAGTATGTGAACCCGAAAACCACCAGCAAACTTACTGGTACTGTTACCAATAGCAGCCATGAATCCACCGACAGACGTGAGAGTAACGCACTTAGAATAGTCAAAATGACAGTTTGACTCAGATACATACCAAACGAAATTTTTGACCCAAATGATACTGCATCCACTACCCACTTTGGCAGCTCATTGTTTTCGCGTGCTTGGGCATACTTCATACCGAGTGTCATCGCCCATGCAATGACAACCACCGCATAGAATAAGACAAACGGTTGATGCACGTTTTGTGCTTGATCAATTGTGCGATCCAAAACATTTCGATTAATGCCAAACACAGCAATTGTTAAGGCACCCAGCACCCCCACGGCCACTGTTAATTGCCGGCGATACATCATTAGCTTCGACATCACTCGATGATAGTGAATAGCCACGTAGCCACCTAGTACAAAATAGAATTGGTACGTGAAGAAGTTGTAGCCGTACTCTCTAAACCACCATAGCCAGTGTGACGTATCTACGTTTGGAATAGCATATTTGATAACCGTCAACGTGATTAGTTGCAAGATCAGCGAAATTACAAGTAATTGCTCGTGATTAAATTGCTTAAACAACCATCGCAAAGCAGGAAAAACTAGATAGAACTGTAACGTCACAATCACGTAGTACATGTAGAAGTCATCCCCGTATAGCCAATTCTTTGTTAACGTACTCAAGAATTCGTTAGCCGTCGCATTTTGAATCGCCGCTTGAATACTGGTATAAATCAAAATCCAAAGTAGGTACGCCCAGATAATTCCGAAGAACCGTTTCCGCCAGAATCGCCAAATATCCAGTTTCTTAGCGTAATAGTTCAAAAAGATGACTAACCCAGACACGAACATAAAGCCCAACCGACTGAAGTGTAGCGTCATGTGCGTCGCAAATAAATACTGTGAAGCAAATGTATCATTTGGAATTGCTTCATTAATTTTCGTCGTCACGTGCGTCGCAATCACGCTGAAAATAAACAACACGCGCAATAGGTCCACCTCATAGAGATATTTTCTTGGTTTCTCTGCATTCTCACTTGGCATAAGCGCCTCCTCAATATCACTTTGCTTGCTATGGTAGTGAACGCGACTTAAACCAGACTTGAAGTTCTTTTCAATGGTTCCATATTTTAAACTCGTTAATAACCAAAACATCTGTACTCTCACGGATATTTCATTTTTCTGTTTTCCATCATATTTTGAATGCTCAAAGAATCAGATTAAAAATCAGAATGCACATACATCAACATCCATACATAAAAAATTCCCTGTTTAAATTCAGAATCAAATTTAAACAGGGATTTATCTGTTATCAAAGAGCATTCAACTGTTCTTTTGCGTTAGTAATTTCAATACTATCATCTGGAAACAAAACAAATTCTTGCATCTCAGCTTTTATTATTCGTTGTTCAATTTCTTCATTAAAAGGCTTGGCTTTATTTAGTCCAATCATATGGTCTCCACCTTTAATTAATTCAAAATCACTATTAAAAACCAACTAATAGCTTAAATTTATTTTTCAATCATCTGACAAAAAATCTATTGGTAAGCATTCTTCAATTCTTTTGCATACGTACTGACAAGCAGTTCTGCATCCGCTTTCGGAAATCTCCATTGAATCATGGCTTGTCCGTCTGAAATGTCGTCTCTATCAAAATGACTCTTTATTAGCCTAATAGTGGCTTGGCCATCAATCATCCTGAGCGTTAGCCGTGAACCGAATATATCTCTAGCAGTATACAAGTCACGATCAGCCGCTTCCTCTACTACTCCTATTTCAGACGTCATTTCAATAACGGGTTTAACTTTAAGTACGTATTTTTGTCTTCTATAAGTTTCGATAATTACCGTTATATATTGTAAATCACCCAATACATACCCGGACCACTGCAAATCTGATGTACTGAAATTCCTATTTAGGCTCACATAGGATTCGGGATTGATTTCTAGCACATCTTCGTTGTACAACATAAAGTTATAATCTTTTCGTCCCTTGTCACTCAATACATAAGTAATTTTTCTAACCGCATCTCCGCCTTTCCCATTATTGAACCCATAAAGCTCAATTGAAATCCCAAAACAGTTATAACCATCACTCTTCTTTGAAATCGTCATGGTTATTTCAGGTTTAAAATCTACGCTTTTCCCGCTATACGAAAAATATAATGACAGTACAACTGCGCCAACCGTGCCTATGGCACTTAGCCAGTTTGGAATAACTTCAGACAAGAATTTGCTATTCATTGTTACATCAGGAACAACAAACCAAAAAATAACAGAGACGGCTACCGCCTTCGCAAACAATACAACATATCGAACCATGACAAATTACTCTTACTCCCATGAGAATATGCCCTTAACCAGGCTGCTAGCATAATGCGTTTCTACTCCGCTTATATTATTTTATTCTAACAGACACAGAGCACGTCTTTAACTATCCTACAAATATGTGGGGTTTATATTTAAACTAATTACCAACAAGAAACCCTACGCCCGTGCATTGTAAACAAACCAACGCATTACAGACTGACGGTGATACGAAGCTTTTTCAACATACATGTAAATACCGGAAAAAGAATCATCCAAACCTGGCAAAAATAAAGCGTTTCACAAAATAAAAAAGCTATTCAAAAGTCGCGGTGACCAAAAGCAATCAAAAAAACTGTTAAATTACGCCGTTATACTAACACCAAATAAAACACCGTTGTAATCAAGCTTACTGACTCGATTACAACGGTGTTATTTGTTTTTTCTTATTGCACAGTCACTGACTTAGCCAAGTTACGTGGACGATCCACGTCTAGGCCACGACCCAATGATGTGTAGTAGGCCAACAATTGCGTTGGCACAACTGATAGCAATGGTGACAACAATTCGTTGACGTTTGGCAAGATGAAGTCATCACCTTCCTTAGCCAATTCTTCAGTCACAATTGTGTAAGCACGTGAACCACGCGCTTGCGTTTCAGCCAAGTTTCCACGAACCAAGCCCGCCGTCTTTGATTGCGTAATCAAGGCAATCACTGGCGTACCTTCTTCGATCAAAGCCAACGTACCGTGCTTCAACTCACCAGCGGCGAATCCTTCAGCTTGTACGTATGAGATTTCCTTCAACTTCAAAGCAGCTTCCAATGAAACCGTTGAATCAACCCCACGACCGATGAAGAATGCATTACGTGACTCAACCAACATCTCGTTGGCAACGCGTTGCAACGTTTCCTTGTCATCGACGATTCCTTGGATACCAACGGCAATCTTTGACAAGTCTTGCTCCAAGTTGAAGCCAAGTGCATCGCGGTCAGCGACTGCGTATGCCAAGATAGCTTGCAAACCAACTTGGGCAACGTAAGCCTTCGTTGAAGCGACGGCAATTTCAGGTCCTGCCAACAATGGCAAAGCGTACGTTGCTTCACGCCACAACGTTGACTTTTCAACGTTCGTCAACGTCAATGACTTAAAGCCTTGTTCGTTAACGTTTTGCAAAACTTCACGTGAGTCAGCCGTTTCACCTGATTGCGTCAAGAAGATAAAGAATGGCTTCTCTGACAACAATGGTTGCTCATAAGCAAATTCAGATGACAAGTGCACTTCCGTTGGAATACCTGCCCATTGTTCGAACAAGCGCTTTCCGACCAAACCAGCGTGGTATGACGTACCAGCAGCAACGATGTACAAACGATCAGCAGCCTTGATGTCATCCAAGATGGCTTGACCGACGTGTACACCACCTTCGCTATCCAAATACTTTTCAATCAAGTGGCGGATAACAATCGGTTGCTCGTCAATTTCCTTCAACATATAGAATGGGTAAGTTCCCTTATCCGTCTCTGATGCGTCAATGTCCAAGTGGAAAGGCTCACGTGACGTTTCAACACCATCTGCACCGAACAAACGAACGTTATCAGGATCGATGATGGCAATTTCACCATCGTGCAATTCGATAAAGTCGTGCGTTTGGTCCAACATAGCAACCGCGTCAGACGTTACAACGTTAAAGTCTTCACCAACCCCAATTAGCAAAGGTGACTTTTGCTTTGCAACATACATACGCTCTGGCTCATTACGGTCCATCAACAAGAATCCGTAAGCTGAGTTAACATCCAACAAGCTAATCAACTTCTTCAAAGCATCGAATGTTGTCATGCCTTCATCAACAAACTTACCAATCAGTTGCACGGCCACTTCAGTATCAGTATCTGAGTGGAATGTCACATCTGACAAGTACTCTTGCTTCAACTCAAGGTAGTTTTCGATAACCCCGTTGTGCACCAAGTAGAAACGGCCGCCTGCAGATAGGTGTGGGTGTGCGTTGTTAATTGATGGCACACCGTGAGTTGCCCAACGAGTGTGTGCGATACCACTTGTACCCGTCACGTTCTTCGTATCAACCAATGCTTCAAGCTGCGCAACACGACCCTTTTCCTTAACCAATTGGTCGGTTCCCAAAGCTTGGTCAGCCACGAAGATACCAGCTGAATCGTAACCACGGTATTCAAGCTTTTCCAATCCCTTCAACAAGATCGGTGCTGATTGGTAGTTCAAACCAGTAAATCCAACAATTCCGCAAAACATATATATTTCCCCCTAATGCACTTTTATAAACAAAGTGGTATACCACTTAGAGTTTTCATTGCGTTTTAATACAAAGACTATTATTGCACAAACAAAAACATAATCAACTGGAAATCGGACATTTGTGAATTAATTGGTATAAATTGGTATAGGTGTAACTATACAAAATTTAGCGAATCGTAAAACGTTTTAGAATTCATACCATTACCGACATGCACAGAAAAACGCCGAGTCACTTGCGTGATTCGGCGTTTCAAATTTAGCGACTTAACGCTTCTTAGACTTCTTTACGGGGCGATAGTCCGGATCCATCTTCTGATACTCACGGACAGCGCGATCAATTTTCTTATTCAATACATTCATTCCAAACATACTGTTCCCCCCCTTTTGTTCTTTGTCATTGTAAAGGAAAGCTTTACAAATCTGTAATATTAATTTACTCCTAATATCGAACAATGTCAACAGTCATTAGCGTGTTGTTTGGATTTGCGTCACAATTGTTTCACCGTGTTGCCACAAATCAAGTCCAGTTGCCTCGGCCTTCTCATTCACACGCAATGGCGTTATCACGGCAACCGCTTTCGCAATTACCCAAGTCATGACAACCGACAAGATGATTGTCAGCACAATTGCTGCTACCTGAATGCCGAATAAATGCCAGCCACCAGCCAGCAAACCGGCTTGTCCTGATAATGCCTTAGTTGCAAAAATACCAGTAAACAAGCCACCAGCGACACCGCCAACACCGTGCAAGCCAAAGGCATCCAGTGTGTCATCATATCCCATTCGGTACTTAATGACCGTGGTTGCGACGTACACGATCAACGCGACGATACCACCTGTAATCGCAGCACCAACCGGTTCGATGAACCCAGCACCTGGCGTAATTGCGACCAATCCCGCGATACTACCGGACACAGCTCCCGACACCTTAACCTGCTTAAATACTAGCAAATCGAACATCACCCAAGTTAGCATCGCCGTTGCGGCCGCAAGACTTGTGTTCAAGAAGGCCAAGATTGCCACGCCATCTGCTGCCAATGCTGAACCCGAGTTGAATCCAAACCAACCGAACCACAACAGGCCACCACCAATAACGATTGAGAGCATGTTATGCGCCGTCAATTGCGTAACGTGCTGACGCTTACCAATCAACAATGCCAAAACCAATCCTGAAACACCCGATGAAATGTGAACCACATCCCCACCAGCAAAATCAATGGCACCCATTTGAGCTAGCAAGCCACCACTCCAAACCATGTGAGCCAATGGCACGTATACCAACATCATCCAGCCAATCAAGAATAATACAAACGCCTTGAAGTTCATACGTCCCACAACCGCACCAGCGATGATTGCCATCGTAATCATTGGAAACATCCCCTGGAACAAGGCGAACGCACCATCAGGAATTGATAGGCCACGCGTACTTTGTGTCATCGAGACACCGTTCAAAAAGGCATGCTTTAAATCTCCAATAATTGGTCCGTTACCACTAAACGTCAATGAGTAGCCAACCGTGAACCACAACACACCCCCTATGGCGATGGCAATCAAAACCATAGCCAGTGTGTTAACCGTTGATCTAACGTCCGAAAATCCACCGTAAAACAACGCAAGGCCTGGCACCATTAACCAAACTAACGCTGAACTCATTAATACCCATGCTATATCCGATCCGCTCATGTTATCACCCTCCGTCTTTCTAATCGTTCCTTAACTTTACGATTAGTATAGGCGCCATTTTGATAATCGGAACGAACCTTGTCAGGAATGCTTACATATTGTGGTATAGGTCAAAATCCCTTGTATACACAAAAAGACTAGGTCCATTCAGACCTAGTCTTTTGTTGAAGTGTTAAATACCTAGAATTAGATAGTCAACAATTCCTTTTCCTTTTCAGCAGCGATGCTGTCGATGTTCTTCACCGCAGCGTCAGTTGCCTTTTGGATGTCATCTTCAAGCTTACGAGCTTCGTCTTCTGACATGTCACCGTTCTTCAATGCCTTCTTGGCATCGTCCATGGCGTCACGACGAACGTTACGAACCGCAACCTTAGCCTTTTCAGACTCACCCTTAACTTCCTTAGCCAATGACTTACGAGTCTCCTCAGTCAAGGCAGGAATTACCAAACGGATTACAGATCCGTCGTTGGCAGGCGTCAATCCTAGGTCAGAAGCAAAGATAGCTTGCTCAACGTCCTTCAAGATTGACTTGTCAAATGGTGTAATCAACAAAACGCGGGCTTCAGGCACCGTAATTGATGCCAATTGGTTCAATGGTGTTTCTGCACCATAGTACTCAGCCGTAACGTTACGCAAGATTGATGGGTTTGCAACACCCGCACGGATGTTACCTAGCTCACGACGCAAAACGTCAGCAGCCTTACCCATACGCTCATTTGCTGAATCAAGAATTGGGTTTGCCATGTTACTTTACCTCCACGGTCGTTCCGATATTCTCGCCTAATACAACACGCTTGATGTTACCAGCCGTGTTCATGTTAAAGATTACCAAATTGATGTCGTTATCCATAGACAACGTTGAGGCCGTTGAGTCCATGACCTTAAGTTCCTTCTCAATGATGTCCTTGTGAGTCAAAGTCTCATACATCGTTGCATCAGGATTCTTACGTGGGTCATCGCTGTACACACCGTCAACACCGTTCTTAGCCATCAAGATAGTTTCGGCGTTGATTTCAGCGGCACGCAAAGCAGCCGTTGTATCAGTTGAGAAGTATGGTGAACCAGTTCCGGCACCAAAAATCACAACGCGTCCCTTTTCCAAGTGACGAACAGCCTTACGACGTACGTAAGGTTCAGCCACTTGTCGCATCTCGATAGCAGTTTGTACACGTGTAGGAACGTTGTGTGACTCCAAAGCATCTTGCAATGTCAAGGCGTTCATCGTCGTTCCCAACATACCAACGTAATCAGCTTGGGCACGTTCCATGCCTAGCTTAGCGCCAGCTTCTCCACGCCACAAGTTACCACCGCCGACAACGATAGCAATTTCAACGCCAAGGTCGTATACGTCCTTAATTTCTGCCGCAATACTGTTGACAGTTTCAGGATCGATTCCATAGCCGCGTTCACCAGCCAAAGCCTCACCTGACAACTTCAAAAGTACGCGCTTGTACTTTACGTCTGCCATTTTTTAGTAGCCTCAGTTCCGGATTAACCGATTTGTGCGGCAACTTCAGCAGCAAAGTCAACGTTAGCCTTTTCCATACCTTCACCAACTTCGTAGCGAACGAATGAAACAACCTTGCCACCCTTTGACTCAACAAACTTAGCAACAGTTTCCTTACCGTCACCCTTAACGAATGGTTGGTCAACCAATGAGATGTCAGCCAAGAACTTGTTCAAACGACCTTCAACCATCTTTTCCTTGATGTTGTCAGGCTTTCCTTGCAAGTCTTCTGAGTTCATTTGAACTTCCTTCTCGTGTGCCAAGACATCAGCAGGAACTTCTTCGCGTGAAACGTATTGTGGTGCAATGGCTGCAACGTGCATAGCAACGTCCTTAGCAGTCTCTGCATCAGCACCGTCCAACAATACTACAGATGAGATACGTCCACCCATGTGTGAGTAAGTTCCGAACTCTTGTCCTTCACTCTTTTCAACGATTTGGAAGCGACGCAAAGTGATCTTCTCACCAGTAACTTGCGTCGTGCGGATGATCATTTCGTTCAACGTAGCGTCTTCAGAAACTTGCAAAGCCAATGCAGCTTCTACATCAGCTGGCTTGAATTCAACGATTGCGTTTGCAACAGCGTGCAACAAGTCGTTAAACTCAGCGTTACCAGCAACGAAGTCAGTTTGTGAGTTCAATTCGATGATTGCAGCAGCGTTGTCCTTAACGGCAACGAAAGTCATACCTTCGGCAGCAACGGCGTCAGCCTTCTTAGCAGCCTTAGCCATTCCCTTTTCGCGCAATACGTCGATTGCCTTGTCCATGTCACCGTCAGTCTCAACCAACGCCTTCTTGGCGTCCATCATTCCGACACCAGTCTTTTCACGCAATTCCTTAACTTGTGAAGCAGTAATAGCCATTGTTATGGTCTCCTTGTAAATGCTAAATCTTTATCTATAAAAGTATACATGATTTCTTAGGTTATATCTAGTATACCGACATAGAACTTTCAAAATTAAAGATGCCCAATCACATCTTCTACTTACAATACGAAAAAAGAGCTACATCTGCAAGCAGACATAACTCCATTAGTTCTTAATATTAGTGGATGAACAAGACACCAGCTGGTGAAATCGTGCGTGATGACACAACGTATTCACCTTGTGCGTTCATTTCTGAAATCGTCACCATACCACCGTTAACACCCGTCACAACGGCAACGTGTCCGTATGATGAGGCACCGGCTACACCTGGCATGAAGACAGCAACTGATCCAACAGTTGGGTTTGAGTCTACCAAACGTCCTGCAGCGGCTGCGCTGGCTGCCCATTGGTTAGCGTTTCCCCAGAAGTTACCGACCCATGGCAACGTGTTCTTTACGTACCACGTGCATTGACCAGCGTAGTATGAGTTACCGGCAACTGCAGTCGTATCCGTGTTGTAGCTAGGTGCTTGTGATACTGGTGCTTCTGAAACAGCTTCTGAGGCCACTGGTGCTTGTGCAACAACTGACTCTTCAGCAGGTGCTACTTCGGCAACAGGTGCAACTGATTCTGCAACTTCTTCAGCGGCTACTGGTGCAACCGTAGCTTCTGACGCTACAACTGCGCCTGACGTCAACTTGATTTCTTGATCAACTACGATGAAGTTCGCATCTGAGATACCGTTTGCGGCAGCAATTTCTTCAGTCGTCAAATCCGTTGCTGATGCAATCGTTGACAAAGTGTCACCCTCTTGCACAATGTAAGTCTCACCGGCAGATTGTACGGCCACCTTAACATCATCAACCGTCTTTGCGCGCCATGATGACGTTGGTTGTGCTGACTCGTCGGCTGAAACAGACGTCGTCATAACCATTGGTACGATTGCAGCCGCGGCTGCAACAACCGTCGCTGCGACCCGGTTCTTACCTGACTTGTACATCTTCTTGTGTGAATTAGCGTTTTGCATGATTAACTCCCTTTGATTGTCGCTCGTGTAAAGCGTCTCTTCTCTTGTTTTTCTTAAATCGTATTTCGTTGTCGCCTGAACAACAGATATAAGCTTATCGAGCGCACGTAACACTCATATAACAGCTATAAAACAAGTTGTAATTCACACAATATTCACAAACTAAAATAGGCCGAAACCTTGATAAATAGGGTTTCGGCCTATTTTAACTAATTCACAACTTCACATTTGATTCATAATTAAAAGTATCTTTTTAGCGATTTTCGTTACTTTATCCAACGTAATATGACAAAATGTTACACATTTTTCAGAAAATAACACAAAATACTACTTAAATTCACCCGTCACGTCGTCCAATTGCGTGACTTGGTTAGTCGTTGCATCGTAGTGGTACATCCCCGCCGTACTCGTCACTTGTGGGTCAGCCGGATTGTCTTCACGAGATTCAATTTGATAAACCGAACCAGTGTTTGACCTAATGTAGAACGTTACACCATGACGTAGTGAACCGTGATCACGTACGTAAGCAACAACCGCATCAACTGCACGTTCAGAATCACTAACTGGCGCTGGCGTTACAGACTCAGCTGTGACAGACGTGGCTGCTGGTTGCGCAACTGGTGCCACTTCAGTTTGTGATGTTGCTTCACTGACAACCGGTGCCGATGACGCAACTGAAGAACTGACAGATGATGAACTACTTGATGAAACAGATGAGCTGCTTGAAGACTCACGACTTGATGATGACTTTACAACCTTTGAGCTAGCCTTCGCCTGCTTAGCTTCCTGCGTTGTTGTATCGCGACCATCAGCCACATTCCACGCCATCGCACCACCAAACCCTAGCAGGAATACTAGTGCGACAATTCCAATTGCCTTTACGCCTTTCATCGATTTATCCCCCGTTTAATCTTATTTGTTGTCATAATCATAACATACGTTACAGCAATGTAACAATGATGTTTATAAAACTTTTCATAAACGGATTTTTGAATTTTAATGGCGTTAGACGCAAAAAGAGCACTTACCCGAGAGTAAGTGCTCTTTTTAACCGATTAAAATCGAATTAGTTGTTACCTTCAACGATTTCAGTCAATTCTTCGATTGAAGCTGCCTTGTCAGCACCTTCAGCTGCGAAGTCATCTGCAGAAACTGCGTCTTCACCTTGGTTACCCTCGATGATAGCGTCAGCCATCTTAGCAGTGATCAAGCGAACGGCACGGATAGCGTCGTCGTTTGATGGGATCTTCACATCGATTTGGTCAGGGTCGGCGTTCGTGTCAACCATAGCCACGATAGGAATGTTCAACTTGTGTGCTTCTTGCACAGCCAATTGTTCCTTGTGAGGATCAACGATGAACAACAAGTCAGGAATCTTAGGCATATCTGCGATACCACCCAAGAACTTCTCCAACTTCTCGCGTTGCTTGTTCAACAAAGCAACTTCCTTCTTTGGCAAACGATCGAAAGTTCCATCTTCTGCCATTGCGCGCAATTCCTTCAAGCGTGCAACACGCTTTTGGATCGTTGACCAGTTAGTCAACGTTCCACCCAGCCAACGGTGGTTTACGAAGTACATGTTTGCACGAGTTGCTTCTTCAGCAATTGCATCTTGAGCTTGCTTCTTAGTACCAACGAACAAAACCGTAGCACCGTTAGCAGCTGCGTCGCGAACGTAGTTGTAAGCTTGGTCAACCAACTTCACCGTCTTTTGCAAGTCGATGATGTAGATTCCGTTACGCTCCGTAAAGATGTATTCTGACATCTTTGGGTTCCAACGACGAGTTTGGTGTCCGAAGTGAACACCAGCTTCAAGCAATTGCTTCATTGAGATAACTGCCATGAGTATCTGCCTCCAAATGTTTTTCCACCTAGCCTCGCATGTAATTCCGCGACCCTTTGCGGGCACACCGTAGAACTATTGAGAACTAGTGAGTAATTTTTTATGGTCTAAGACCAAGAACAAATGATACATGATTTTGGGTAAGTAGTCAAGATGGTAATTTTTACGATTTGCTCTTTCCCGATTCAAAATTGAATAATAGAAAAAACGAAGGCAACTACTTACTATCGGATTTTGTGATTAACTTTTCCTGTAAGTCGCTGAAATATTTTCCCAAAAGCACTTTTGAGTACTGGGGATCACGTTTAAACTTATTTGCCATCTTTTCCATATATTTCGAATCCAGCATCCTATTAGCGACTCCCAAAGAAATTTCTTTCTTCAACGGACTCAATTCCAGCAACTTTGTGTAGTTTTTTTCAACAACGGATTGCTCAAGAATAGATTTACCCGGATTATTCATGCACTAAATTTTTAACCACAGCTAAATCAGTAAAATACGATAAATCACCTTGAAACTGCCAGTACCTTGGCACGGTTTCAGGGTGTTTTTTTCGATTGGGCGTTTTTTGAGA